>JANLUZ010000083.1:0-46576 GCA_031363755.1 Polaromonas sp. | reverse complement strand
CGGGTTTTTTTATGCGGTGCGGTGCCATGCCGCATCCGCCCGAAACAAGCGGCGGCAAAAAAGCTTTTGCTACTCAGCAGCGCTGCGCAGCACCGCCGCTTTCACCAGATTCAAACGGTCATTGCCAAAATACATGTCATCGCCCACAAACAGTGTGGGGGAGCCGAACGCGCCGCGTTGCATCGCTTCATCGGTGTTGGCCTTGAGCTGTTCCTTGATCTGCGGCATCGCGATACCCGGCAAAAAGCGGTCTGCATCGATGCCTGTCGACGCGCAAATCGCAACCAGCACAGCGTCCTGTGAAATGTCCTGCTGGTGCGTGAAGTACGCGGCAAAAACGGCTTCAATAAACGGCAACAGCTGGTGGGCGGTCGCGGCGTCCTGGGCAATCCACAAGCAGCCACGCATGGCCTTGACGCTGTTGACCGGGAACACTTTGGGTGGAAAACGGATCACCACACCGGCGTCTCGGGCGCAGTCCTGCACATCCTTGAGGATGTATCGGTTCTTGGCGGAATTCATGTCTTCCCGGGCGGCATACACGCCAGTGTTCACCGCGTTGAAAATGCCGCCCACCAGCACCGGTCGCCAGGCGAGGGTCGTTTTCAGCTCGGCGGCCAAACTTTGAAGGTTGCGAAAAGCCAGGTACGTCCAGGGGCTGGAGCAGTCAAAGAAAAATTCGATCATGGTGTGGCTTTCTGAGTCATGACTTGCCATGTGCGCTGCCGCGCACGCTGCTGGCGGTTTGTCCAAACAGGGCTTTGCGCGCTTCGTCGGTCAGGCCGTCGGCACGCATAGCCTTGCCCAAGGCAAGCCCACGTTGGACGGCAGGCCGCTCGAACAACGCGTTGTACCAGCGTGCCACCTGGGGGAACGCACTGAGATCAATGTTCTGGGCCTTGTGGGTACGCACCCACGGGAAGATCGCCATGTCGGCAATAGAGTAATCGGGCCCGGCAACAAAAGCGCCTGTGCGCGCCAACTGGTTGTCCAGCACGCCGTACAAACGGTCGACCTCCTTGCCGTAGCGGTCGATGGCGTACGGGATTTTCTCAGGTGCATAGAGCAAAAAGTGCCCGTTTTGCCCGGCCATTGGGCCCAGGCCGCCCATTTGCCACATCAGCCATTGCAGCGTCTGGCTGCGCTCACGCACTGTGACGGGCAGAAAAAACCCGGTTTTTTCAGCCAGATAAATCAAAATCGCGCCGCTTTCAAACAGCGCCAGAGGCGTGTCGCTGCCGATGGGTGCGTGGTCAACCAGCGCAGGCATGCGGTTATTGGGGCTGATGGCCAAAAATTCCGGCGTGAACTGCTCGCCTTTGCCAATGTTGACGGGCACCAGCCGGTAGGGCAGGCCACATTCCTCCAGCATGATGGAGATTTTCCAGCCGTTGGGTGTGGGCCAGTAATGCAGGTCAATCATCGGCGGTCTTTCAGCGGGCAGGAGCGGCCTGTACGGCCGCGGTGGTTGTGGTCACTCAAGGTCTTCCATCGCCAACAAATGGTAACGCTGGCCATACGAAAAACCCGCGCTGCGGGCGCTTTGCATCAAGCGCTCGGTGTCCTCGCTGGAGCCGACTTTGACCAACAAGGCCCAGTGCCCCTGGCGTGCCAGATCCACATACTTGCGAACGGTTGCACCCTCAGTGCCGACGGCGGGCAGGTCCACATCCGACTCGCCCTTGACCTGGGCAACATCCGTTAGCACCTGCGCGGGTGCCAGCAGCATTGCGGCCTCGAAACCCGACACGTCAACAGCGCTGGCCTGGTCGTGGGACGGGAACATGACAAAGGCATACCCTTTGGGATAAAAAACACCGCCCATGGTGAACATGTCGGGTGTGATGTGAAGGCTTGCGGGGGTGGTGGTTGGAGTGGCAGTCATGGGCGTCTCAGTGCATTGTGTTGAAAGCCCCATTACCACTCACCGCAGAAGTGTTGGCAATTGCTGCACCGGGGCACTGCGTGTCGGACAAGTTCTCCTAACGTGTCGGTGCCGCGAGGTGCTCAGGGCATGTCTTCCAACTTGAACTTCGGCGGCACCATGATGCGGGCGCTGGCCTGCAGGTCAGGCACCAGCCGCTGGGTGGTAAAACTGAACGGGGTGTCGGGCTCCAGCGCGGCCATCACCAGGTTGGCCATGGGCTGGTTGAGTGGCACGTAAAAGCTGCCGCGTGGCACATCCAGCAAACCGCGTGAAAGCCGCACGTTCGCGGCCGGCTTGTCGCCAGCCGGGGCGTTGCCGGGGACGCCCTGGTAGGTGTCAGCCAGCACCGCGCCGTTGTCCAGCAGCCGCATGACCGTGACGCCATGCATTCGCAAACGCTCAACAGCGGGGCTTGCACTGGCTGCCAGCCAATAGCCGCACGGGCGGTTGCGCACCGCCAGGCGGTTCAAGGCCAGTGACGAGTCCCAGTCGACGTTGATGAGTTTGTCGGCCCCCGTGACCGCATCCAACACCTGCAGGTCGTATTGGGCAGCTACGGGCGCTGCCTGCACCACGGCTTCACCCGTGCAGGCCAGCGCGCTGACCTCTTTGTCGAAGTAGCCGCGAACCTGCACCAGATCGGCAGCGCGCTGTGCGGCGCTGGCCAACAGGCTGGACATCGCGGTCACTTGTGTCAGAACGCGCCGCTGGATGTTCAGCCGGCCCAGCCCAGCGCCGCGGCTTTGCAATACCAGCCCTACGCTGTTTTTCAGCGCGCTGACATTGCGGATCGTGTCGGGCTGCGGACTACCCATCACCAATTTTTTATCGTCAGGATCTGCTGGGTTGGTGTAGGCCCATTCAACGCTCAGTTGCTGGCTTTTCAGCGCTGCCAGCAACGGCCGGCGAAACCATTCCTCGGAGGCGCGGGTCAGCAGCTCCGGCGTGTTGGGGGTGGTGGCGTATTGAAAGAGCAGGTCAAACTTTTGAACAGCGCCAAATTTCGCGCGGAAGCGGTCAGGCGCGCCGCCCGCTTCGTACTCGCGCACGTCGATCACCACGGCCGGGTGGTAGTCGCGGACCACTGCAGCCACAGCCTGGGTTTCGCCAGCTGTGAGCAGCAGGTGGTCCCGGTTGGCCGCCGCACCGTTTGGTGTGTTGGCGTTGGCATAGGGCAACACAATGACATTGAGGCGGTCAAGCGTGGGTTGCAGCAAGCCCTGCGCCAACTCCCGGGCCATGACCAGCAGGGCCTCGGTAGCAGCCGGCTCGTCCGGGCTGTTCTGACCCAGCAGCAGCACGGTGGGGCGGCCATTGCCCACCAGGCTGGCCGGGTCTGTGCCACCCGAGCGGCTCAACACCAGCGCTTCGAGCAGGTCGCCACGTTGGGACCGGCCGACGGGAACGACTGCTGCCGCGATGCCAGAGGCAGCGCGTGCCTGGGTGCGAAGCCAGGCGTCGGACTCGGCGCTGGTGGTGAAGTTGCTCCTGCCTGGCTGCAGCCCCGGCGTGCTGTAAGGCATTAATGGTGCCGGGAAACGCGCCGCCACCGCCGGGTTGTCGGCGGGGGCCTGAACGCTGGACCTGGGGGACGGCGATGAGAGCGTAGAAGGCGGTGCCACCGGGAAGGTTTGTGCGGGCAGGCTCGCTGCCGGGGGCGGCACAGGGGCCGTGGTGCGCGTCGTGCTGGCAGGCGCTGGGGTTTTGAAGCCGGAAGGCTCCCAGGGCGGCAAGGGGGTTGACGTGCATGCCGCCAGCAGAGCAGTTGCTGCTGCGCTGACAATGGCTGCGGCACGCGGGCCAGCTGGAATCAACCTCAAAAGAGGGGTCAAGCGCTTCGTCATCGGGGTCATCCTCATGGGCGGGGTTCAATACGTCGAGCGATGCTCATTCATGCGCAGTGAAGCCGAACGATGTTACCCGTTGACGGCTCCTTAAGCGGCCCCGTCGGCGCCCTTTGAACGACGTGCGCGGGCTGCGACCAGTGCCGTAGCCGACCGGCATGCCACCAGCGTTTATTTTTTGGGACAATGCGCCGATGCCTCAGCCGCCTGCAACCGCCCCATCAACACCCGTTTTTTCGGCCCTGCGCACGCCCAATTGGCTGTCGGTGGCGCCCATGATGGACTGGACTGATCGCCACTGTCGCTACTTTCACCGCCTGCTGTCAAAGCATGCCCTGCTGTACACCGAAATGGTGACAACCGGCGCGCTGATCCATGGCGATGTGGCGCGCCACCTGCGCTTCAACGCCGAAGAGCACCCGGTGGCGCTGCAGCTGGGCGGCAGCGACCCGGCTGACCTGGCGCAATCGGCCCGGCTGGGTGAGCAGTGGGGTTACAACGAGATCAACATCAACTGCGGTTGCCCGAGCGAGCGCGTGCAGCGCGGCGCTTTCGGCGCGTGCCTGATGGCCGAGCCCCGACTGGTGGCCGACTGTGTCAAGGCGATGGTCGATGTCGTCCGTGTGCCGGTCACTGTCAAGCACCGCATCGGCATTGACCGCTCTGAAAGCTACGACTTCGTTCGCGACTTCGTCGGCACCGTGAGCGAGGCAGGCTGCCGCACATTCATCGTGCATGCGCGCAATGCCTGGCTGAAGGGCCTGAGTCCGAAAGAAAACCGCGAGGTGCCTCCGCTGCGCTATGCGCTGGTACACCAGCTCAAACGCGACTTCCCGGCGCTGACGATTGCCATTAACGGCGGCATCAACAGCCGCACGCAGGTCGATGAACAACTGCAGCACACGGACGGCGTGATGGTCGGCCGGGAGGCCTACCACAACCCGTGGTGGCTGGCATCCTGGGACGCAGACTTCTTCGGGCAAGCGCCGTCTTCGGCCACCCGCGATTCGGTTGAAGCCGACATGGTGGCGTACATGGCCCGTGAAGCCCAGGACAACGGCACCCCTTTCAGCGCCATCGCGCGCCACATGCTCGGCCTGCGCCACGGCCAGAGCGGTGCGCGGCGCTGGCGGCAGGTGTGGAGCGATCACCGCCTCAAACACCTGAGCCCGCATGAGGTGATGGTGATGGCGGCCGCAGGTCAGCAGGCTGCATTACCGGTAAAAACAGAGGCGACACAGGCGCTTTCGACCGTTTAGTGCCGTCGCAGCCTTGTTTTTTTGTGTTTTAAGCACAAAAAATGGCTCTAGCCCAGGTATTTACTGCCTGAATAGCTATTAATAAATGAGCAATTTCGTAAGCTTTGCTGCCAGCCTATTGCACAGCGCCGGGGTGGTGTGGGGCCACAACATCTGGCAGTCAGCGGCCTGCGTACCCCCATGGTGGCAACCGGGCTCATTTGAATTGAACAGGACTTTCATGCGTTGGATGATTGCTTTGACACGGCCCTCGCGGTCGGCCCCTAAGCGCCGGGCGCTGCTTTTCACCGGTGCGCTCGTTCTGGCCATCACCCAGGCGAGCGTGGCAACGGCGCACGAGTTCTGGCTGGTGCCGGTGACCACGCCGCTCACGGTGGGCAGCGTGGCCCACGTGGGCGTGCGGGTGGGTGAGTTCTTCCAGGGCGAGTCGGTGGGTTTTTCGGCACCGCAGACAGACGCGCTTCGCCTTCACACGGCCGATGGCAATGTAGACCTGCTGCCGCTGTTGACGCTGAGTGGTTCGATGCTGGAGCTGCCGGTGCCGCTGCGCAAGGCGGGCACCACTATGGTGACATTTGACAGCCAGCCGAATTTGATCACCTTGCCCGCCGACACCTTCCATGCTTACCTGCATGACGAGGGCATCGACTTCATCAAGGCGCAACGAGTGGCAGCCGGCACCAGTAAAAAACCGGGCCGCGAACGCTACCGCCGCTATGTCAAAACCCTGATGCAGGTGCAAGCGGCCGCGTTAACCGAGCCGACGGCCGTGCCTGAGCCTACCTTCAGCCGCGTGGTGGGCCAGCGGCTGGAGATCGTGCCACTTAATGATCCGCTGGCTCTGACGCCTGGCGGTGACCTGCGAGTGCAACTGTTGTTTGAAGGCAAGCCGTTGGCCGGTGCCTTGGTCAAGGCCTGGCACCGCAAACAAGGGCAATTGCTCATTGTTCGCGCCAGCACGGCAGCCGACGGCACCGCCACCGTCACCTTGCCGCACCCCGGCGCGTGGATGGTCAGCGTCGTCCACATGGTGCCCGCCGTGGGCATCAAAGACATTGATTGGGACAGCTTGTGGGCCAACCTCAGTTTTGGGCTGGCGGACGCTGTATCGGCGAGGTAACCCAATAGCGACGCCTTACGGCCAGTCGCAGGGCTTTCCCATGGCGTTGCGCGGCACCGCGCTGCCATAGCGGATGCTGCCGAGCGCTGCGTACCAGGGCAGGGTGTCGACGCCCAGGCCTCAAATGCAGCGCGCTGGTTGCTGGCGTCATCGTGGCGCGTCACCACAAAAGCCTTGAGCCGCGCGGGGCTGGTGAGGGTGTCCAGACGCACGCTGGCGTCCGCTACAGCAGGGTGCGCTCGCAGTTGGTCAGCAACCCATGTGGGGGACACGTTGTGCCCACCCACCTGCACGCTCTGGTCAGATCGGCGCAGCAGCTGAAAGTGCGTGGCGTCGGTCCAGTGCAGTTCATCTTGCACAGTCAGCGCGCTGGTTTGTCCGTCCGGCAGCCGTCGCTCAAGCTCCCCGGCCGCCGAGCGGGTGCATTGCGGGGCCAGCTCGTAGTCGCCTGTGGGTGTGTCGCGCCACGCAACGCCCGCGGTTTCCGTGGAGCCGTAGATCTGCAGCAATCGATGCAGCGTGGGGGTTCCACCAGCGCGAGGGCTTGTCAGCGCAGTCTGCACGTCCGCCGGGAGTGGCGCCGTCGATGAAATGCCGACAACGCCTGGCGGCCAGGCGTGCGCCGTAGACGAAGACGCTGTTTTTGCCAGCCAGGCCCATTGGTCGGGCACTGCCACCACCAGGTCGCCCGGTCGCCATTCGGGCATGTCTGCGAGTTCTGCGTCAACAACCGGCACCTGCAACGCTTTGGGCAGCAGCACGCCCCAGATCAGGCCGTAAATGTGGTGGGTGGGCGCCAGCATGACCACGCGCTGAATGGCGGGTAATGCGCCTGATGCCAGTACCTTGACCCACGCCTGTGCTTCGTTGACAAGACGGTCTTCGAGGTGCCGCACATGCTTGCGGGCTCCGGTAGAGCCAGATGTTGAAAACGTGACCTGCTGTGCGCCGGCGCTGCGTGCACGCTTCATCACATCAGCCCAGTCCAAGGCACTGCGTTTGGCTAAAAACAGGTCTTCGAACCCGGCATCGTAGGCGTTGCACCACACCGCCGCTGCGGTCGCCAGCTGCATGCGTGCCAGGGAGTCCAGGGCAAGTCCTGATGCAGACCAGTCAGGTGCGTACGCGGGCTCGCCGCGCGCAACGCGCTGACCCAGACGCGTCGCCATGCCTGGCATGGCATTGATCTCGCTCCAGGCCAGGTCACGGCAAATGCGCAACAGGACGGCGTCGTCCAGCGTCATCGCGCCGTCAATCGAATGGATGCCTCAGAACTGGGGAATATCTTCGTGCTTCGAGCCTCCCGAGGGGCGCGCTGCTGACGGGGAAGGTGCCGGGGCCGGTGGGAAGGCTGGCTGCGCTGACGGCGGGTTGCCAAGTGCGGCGGGATGGGCTGGCGCAGCAGGCTGTTGCTGGTTCATGGCACTCATCACCGCCCTGACAATGTCGTCGATTGACGGCGAAGCTGCCCCTGACGGCATTGCGGGCGGCGCTGAAGCAGGCGCTTGAAAGCTGCGGGTCGGCGCGGCTACCGTGGCGCTTGCAGCACCGGCCGGGCTTGTAAATGCATGGGTGATGACTGGCTTGTTGGCGCGCGCAACCATCAGCACGATTTCCATCTTGCCCAGGTGGTTGGGCAGCGTGACTATGTGAACTTTGACCTTGGTCGCAATGTCGCGGTGGTCAAACGTGTAGTCAAACACGGTGTTCATGAAGCCGTTTTAGACACCTTCCAAGAATTTTCCGTAGAAGCCTTGCGTTTTGGTGCACAACGCCACGTCGTCAAAGAAATTCTTCCCAACCGCCCAGGCCGGATCAATTCCCGTCAGCTCACCCTCGGCCATGTTGTATTCAAGAATAATGCCGGTAGGGTCGAGCTTGACCAGGCCAAAGGGCAAATCGTTTTTAATGGAGTCCGGAATTCGTGGCAGCAGCTCGGCCAGATTGATTCCTTCGTAGCTGATGTGTTCCATGGCAATTACCTAAATTTGAAAAGCGGAATATCTCGCGGCGGGATGGATCGAGATGCAGTGGGTGGCGCGCTAAACCTGTTTTACGAACGAGGAACCGGTGGCATCACTCGCCGCACCAGCACCCAGACGTGCAGGGTGGGCATGGCGCCTCGAGGTTTGGTAATACGCACCATCATCGGGGTTTCCGGCATGTCGTGAAAGAACGCAAACGGAAAAATTTCATCGTAGCTCATGGCTCGCAGGGCATCTTTGAAGCGGACTTAAAACTGGTCGCTCATGCCGCAAACCGCCAACTCGAGAAAAAACCTTTGCCCAGCACTTGCTGCGGATCACGGTTGGTCAACTCACCTTCCGTGCGGTTGTAGGGCACGATTTTTGCCTTGTCGTTCAGCAAAATCGCGCCGATGGGCAGTTCGTCCAACGCGGCTGACGGCCGCCGGTCTATCGTCTCCATCACGTCAATACCGTCAACACTGTCAACGCTGGAAAAACTCCTGGAATTTTGCAAGGAGGTCGGAGGGCAAAAAATACTCCGTCATCGCTTAACAGCGGTTGAAGGTTGAGTGGAAAAATCGAGGCCGAAAGAACTCAGCAAAGTGCTTTGATCACGAATTGCGAGCAGTCGTTACAAACGCAGCACGGCACGGCACGACACCGCACTCCAGTGTTAACGCAAGCACCACCGCTCATTTATGTCCCGGCACTGTGCGGAAATTGTGAAAACGTAGGATAAATCTGACCGACTCGCACGGCGACTTGTGTTTTTTGCGAATTTTTAAGGCGGTTTTCAATGCAGTAAGCTGGCGCCGCTCAACCGAATGAGAGGTTGGGGCGTCCAATTGACTGGGCCGATGCGCGGGCTCTCAATAGATAAGTCAGCATCGTGAAATGCCGCTTTCGGGCCGTGCACCGACCTAGCGGCGCCTTGTGGATCGCAAATCGACCACTCTGAGTTTCCCCCCATAACTGCGAAAGAACTCCAGCACTCCTAGGCCGCTGCTGCAAGCCCGTTGGCGAAATGTTTTTGCATGTGCGCGCTGGCCATTTTGCTGTCCCGTGCGGTCAGCGCTGCCATGATCAACCCGTGCTCGACGAGGGATTCGGCAATGCGGCCGCTTTTCAACAATGAATGATGGCGATTGAGCTTCATCACCTTTCGCAAATCGGCCACCACCTGGTCGCGCCAGCGGTTGTCGGCAATGGCCAGCAAGCGCCGGTGAAACGCTTCGTTGAGGGCAAAAAAGCGCTCCCGGTCCCCGGTCGCCTCGCTCAGGCACTGGTGCATGGTGAGGAGCTCGTCGAGCTGCTGCACCGTGGCGGTCTGCGCTACGACAGCCGCAGCGTCGGACTCCAGCAGGCTGAGCAGGTGGTACACATCGGTTAGGTCTTTTTCGTTGACTTCGGTGACGTATGCGCCGCGCCGCACCTTCATCGTGACCAAGCCCTCGGTGGCTAGGACCTTCAGCGCCTCACGCAGGGGTGTGCGGCTGATGCCATAGGTGCCCGCGAGTTTCAGCTCGTCAATCCAGCTGCCAGGCGCCAGTTCGCGGCTGAAAATTCGCTCACGCAGCAATTCGGCCACCTCTTCATACAGTGCGCGCGGGGTCAGAGAGGTGGATGTCATGGTGGCCAAATGTACGTCAGAATGAATTTTGAATAAATAATTATAAATTGGGGAGTGGGCTAAACTGCGGTTTTACACATGCTCCTTCTCCAAGACGCCGCCTGGGTTGTGTTCAGCCACAGCGTAGACCGAGCCTTGCCGATGGCCTTTCAGCCTATTGCCGGTCATCGGCGCGTGGACATCTCTTTGCGAAAGAATGCGTTATGAGCTCAGAAAAAACCTCTCCCGCCAACACACCACCTCCAGCTGCAACCCCCTTCGCCGCCACCAGCCTGGAACGTTGGGCCAGCTCGGCCGCCAAGTCAGCGCCAGGCGGCGATCTGAGCGCGCTGAACTGGCACACGCCCGACGGGTTTGATGTCAAGCCGTTGTACACGGCGGATGACATCAAAGACCTGCCCTACACCCACACGCTGCCGGGATTCGAGCCCTTCATTCGCGGCCCGCAGGCCACGATGTACACCGTGCGTCCGTGGACGATTCGCCAGTACGCAGGCTTTTCTACCGCTGAAGAATCTAACGCGTTCTACCGCAAGGCCCTGGCCGCTGGCGGGCAGGGCGTGTCGGTGGCGTTCGATTTAGCCACGCACCGTGGCTACGACAGCGACCACCCGCGCGTGATGGGTGACGTGGGCAAAGCCGGCGTGGCGATTGACAGCGTCGAGGACATGAAAATCCTGTTCGACCAGATCCCGCTGGACATCGTCAGCGTGTCTATGACTATGAACGGCGCGGTGCTGCCCGTGCTGGCGGGTTATGTGGTGGCGGCCGAAGAGCAGGGCGTTGCCCAAAGCCAGCTCAGCGGCACCATCCAGAACGACGTGCTCAAAGAGTTCATGGTGCGCAACACCTACATCTACCCGCCCGCGCCCAGCATGCGCATCATTGGCGACATCATTGAATACACGGCGCAGAACATGCCCAAGTTCAATTCGATCTCTATTTCGGGCTACCACATGCAGGAAGCCGGCGCCAACCAGTCTTTGGAATTGGCCTTTACCCTGGCTGATGGCCAGGAGTACGTGCGCACCGCGTTGGCCAAGGGCCTGAGCGTGGACGACTTCGCGCCGCGCCTGAGCTTTTTCTGGGCCGTGGGCATGAACTTCTACCTGGAAATCGCCAAAATGCGCGCGGCCCGCCTGCTGTGGTGCCGCATCATGAAGGGCTTCAACGCGCAAAACCCCAAGAGCCTGATGCTGCGCACCCACTGCCAGACCAGCGGCTGGAGCCTGACCGAACAAGACCCCTACAACAACATCGTGCGCACCACCATCGAAGGCATGGCGGCGGTGTTTGGCGGCACCCAGAGCCTGCACACCAACAGCTTTGACGAAGCCATCGCGCTGCCCACCGAGTTCTCTGCCCGCATCGCCCGTAACACCCAGCTGATCTTGCAGGAAGAAACCCACATCACCAGCGTGGTCGACCCCTGGGCCGGCAGCTACATGATGGAAAAGCTCACGCAGGACATGGCCGACGCAGCGTGGAAAATCATCGAGGAAGTCGATGGCATGGGCGGCATGGTCAAGGCCGTGGACAGCGGCTGGGCCAAGCTGAAAATCGAGGCGGCGGCCGCTGAAAAGCAGGCCCGCATCGACAGCGGCAAAGACGTGATCGTGGGCGTCAACAAGTACAAGCTCAAAACCGAGGACGCGATCGACGCCCGTGACATCGACAACGTGGCCGTGCGCGACAGCCAGATCGCCCGGCTCAAGGAAATCAGGTCAAAACGTGATGATGCCCAGGTATCTATTGCCTTGGCTGCTATTACTTCTGCAGCAGAGGCCAACACCGGCAACTTGCTGGACTTGTCGATCAAAGCCGTGCGCCTGCGCGCCACAGTGGGCGAGATCAGCGACGCGCTGGAAGCGGTGTATGGCCGCCACCGCGCTGATACGCAAAAAGTCACCGGCGTGTATGCCGCCGCCTACGACAGCGCTGAAGGCTGGGCACAGCTGCAGCAAGAAATTGCGGAATTTGCCGAAACCGAGGGCCGCCGCCCCCGCGTGATGATCTCCAAACTCGGCCAGGACGGCCACGACCGGGGCGCCAAAGTGGTCGCCACTGCGTTTGCCGACCTGGGGTTTGATGTGGACATGGGCCCGCTGTTCCAGACGCCCGAAGAATGCGCCCGCCAGGCGATTGAAAACGACGTGCACGCGGTGGGCGTGTCCACCCTGGCTGCGGGCCACAAAACCCTGGTGCCCGCCATCATTGCCGAGCTTCAACGCCAGGGCGCCGACGACATCATCGTCTTCGTCGGCGGCGTGATTCCCCGGCAAGACTACGAGATGCTGTACGACGCAGGCGTGAAGGGCATTTACGGGCCGGGCACGCCGATTCCTGCGAGTGCCAAGGACGTGTTGGAGCAGATCAGGAAAGCGCTGGCGTGACTGCGCAGCCCTTAGTCGATGCTGTTTTGCATGGGCAAGCCACCCCCCAGCGCCGCGCCATCGCCAAAGCCATCACCCTGCTCGAATCCACCCGTGCTGACCACCGCGCGCAGGGCGACGAGCTGCTCACGGCAATGCTTCCGCACACGGGCCAATCCTTTCGTCTGGGCATCAGCGGTGTGCCGGGTGTGGGCAAATCCACCTTCATCGAAGTGCTGGGCCTGTACCTGATCGGGCAGGGCCACCGCGTGGCGGTGTTGACGATTGATCCGTCTTCCACCGTGTCGGGCGGCTCCATCCTGGGTGACAAAACCCGCATGGAGCTGCTGTCGGTGCATGAACGAGCCTACATCCGGCCCAGCCCCAGCAGCGGCACGCTGGGCGGTGTGGCCGAAAAAACCCGTGAAGCCATGCTGGTGTGCGAAGCCGCAGGCTACGACGTGGTCATCGTCGAAACCGTGGGCGTAGGCCAAAGCGAAACCGCCGTGGCAGGCATGACCGACATGTTTGTGCTGATGCAGCTGCCCAACGCGGGCGACGACCTGCAGGCGATCAAAAAAGGCGTGATGGAGCTGGCCGACCTGGTGGTCATCAACAAGGCCGACATTGACGCGATTGCCGCGCAGCGGGCGCAATTGCAAATCACCTCGGCGCTGCAACTGCTGGGCATGTTCAGCGGCTATGTCGAGGCGAACTGGCACCCCAAAGCCATTCAGCTGAGCGCGCTGAAGGGCGAGGGCGTCGAGCCCTTCTGGGCCGCCGCCTGCGACTTCAAAGCCCGGCAAACCGCCAACGGCAAATTCGCCGCACGCCGCCAGGCGCAGGCGCTGTCGTGGATGTGGGAGCGCATTGACGCCGGGCTGAAGCAGGCCTTTCGCCACCACCCGGGCGTTAGCGCGCTGTTGCCCGTTTTGACGGCCCAAGTGGCCTCCGGGCAGCTCCCAGCGTCTACCGCAGCACGGAATTTGCTTCAAATCGCCCTCACGTCCAGGTATTGACTGCCTGTGTAGCTCCTAATTTCATAGCGTTTTCAATTCACCCGAGAATCCTCATGCAAGACATCCTTGAAAAACTTGAACAAAAACGCGCAGCTGCCCGGCTTGGTGGTGGCCAAAAACGCATTGATGCGCAGCACAGCAAGGGCAAGCTCACTGCCCGTGAGCGGCTGGAACTGCTGCTGGACGAGGGCACGTTCGAAGAGTGGGACATGTTTGTCGAGCACCGCTGCCACGACTTTGGCATGCAGGACTTGCGGGTGCCGGGCGACGGCGTGGTCACCGGCTACGGCATGATCAACGGCCGCCTGGTGTTTGTGTTCAGCCAGGACTTCACCGTATTTGGCGGCGCGCTGTCTGAAGCCCACGCCGAAAAAATCTGCAAGGTGATGGACCAGGCCATGAAGGTCGGCGCGCCCGTCATTGGCCTGAACGACTCGGGCGGCGCGCGCATTCAGGAAGGTGTGGCGTCGCTGGGCGGCTACGCTGATGTGTTTCAGCGCAACGTGATGGCCAGCGGCGTGATCCCGCAGATCAGCATGATCATGGGCCCCAGCGCCGGCGGCGCCGTGTACAGCCCGGCCATGACGGACTTCATCTTCATGGTCAAGGACTCGTCGTACATGTTTGTGACCGGCCCCGAGGTCGTCAAAACCGTGACGCACGAGGAAGTCAGCGCTGAACAATTGGGCGGGGCCATCACCCACACCACCCAAAGCGGCGTGGCCGATTTGGCGTTTGAAAACGATGTGGAAGCGCTGCTGATGCTGCGCCGCCTGTACAACTACCTGCCGCTCAACAACCGTGAAAAAGCGCCCATACGTCTGTCTGGCCCGAGCGCTGACCCGGCCAATCGCATGGACCTGAGCCTGGACACGCTGGTGCCCGAGAACCCGAACAAGCCCTATGACATGAAGGAGCTGATTCTCAAAACCGTGGACGACGGTGACTTTTTTGAAATCCAGCCTGAGTACGCTAAAAACATCCTCATCGGTTTTGCACGCATGGAAGGCCAGACCGTCGGCATCGTGGCCAACCAGCCGCTCGTGCTGGCCGGGTGCCTGGACATCAAGTCGTCCATCAAGGCAGCGCGTTTCGTGCGCTTTTGCGACTGCTTCAACATCCCGGTGGTCACCTTTGTCGATGTGCCCGGCTTCATGCCGGGCACCGCCCAAGAGTACGGCGGCATCATCAAACACGGTGCCAAACTGCTCTACGCCTACGCCGAGTGCACGGTGCCGAAAATCACCGTGATTACCCGCAAAGCCTATGGCGGCGCGTACGACGTGATGGCCTCCAAACACCTGCGCGGCGACGTCAACTTCGCCTGGCCGAACGCCGAAATTGCGGTGATGGGTGCCAAGGGCGCGGTGGAAATCATCTTCCGCGAGGATAAAAACGACCCGGTCAAACTCGCGGCACGCGAGGCTGAATACAAAGCCCGCTTTGCCAACCCGTTTGTGGCCGGAGCCAGAGGTTTTATCGACGACGTGATCCTGCCGCATGAAACGCGCAAACGCATTTGCCGATCGCTTGTCATGCTGCGCGACAAAAAGCTTGAGAACCCGTGGCGCAAGCACGGGAACATTCCCCTTTAAGGACTGAAATGGCACTAATTAAAGATATCAAGCAGCTAAAACTTGAAAGACCGTCAAAGCATTCCGAGACGGAATGCACTTTCTCTGTCATCAACGAAGAAGGCCGAAAGCTTCTCCAACTGGACACATACGGTTCTTCTGGTCGCGAAATGCCGGGAAAGAAAAGCCAAAGTCTCAGGTTTGCACCAGAGGCTCTTCTCGTACTTAAGCAAATCATTCAGAACAACGGGTTATGAAGATGTTTACCAAAATCCTCATAGTCAACCGGGGCGAAATCGCCTGCCGCGTCATCCTCACTGCCCGCAAAATGGGTATCCAAACCGTTGCCGTTTATTCCGATGCTGACAAGGACGCACGCCATGTCGAACTGGCTGACGAGGCTGTCCACATTGGCCCCGCGCACAGCCGCGACAGTTACCTGCAGGCTGAGAAAATCATTGCGGCCTGCAAACAAACCGGGGCGCAGGCGGTGCACCCAGGCTACGGGTTTTTGAGCGAAAACGCCGGTTTTGCCAAACGTGTCGAAGAAGAAGGCATCGTATTCATCGGCCCCAAGCACTACTCGATCGCTGCTATGGGCGACAAGATTGAGTCGAAAAAGCTGGCTGGGGCGGCGGGGGTGAACTGCATCACTTTTTAGCCCACACCAATATGCAGCACCAGTCCCAGGGCGTTTTCAATACTTTGCATGGACTTGCCGTCCATCACAGAGATACGTTTTTTCACGCGGCTTTTATCAACAACCCTGATTTGGTCGATACGGGCTTTGGTTTTGGGAGAGAAGTCCGGCAATCCAATCAACAAAGGCCACACTGTGGGGCTGTCGGTGCTGGTCAGTGGCACGATGACGACGGTGCGGCGAACACGGTTGACTTCAGTTTCCGAGACCACCACACAGGGCCGGGTTTTAGCGATTTCGGAACCCCTGACGGGATCCAAGTCGACCCAATAGACCTCACAGCGCGAAATCGTGGCGCTCATCGCTTGGTAACTTGTGCCAAGTTAGCCTGCGCAATGGCAAATTCTTTTTCAAAGGCGACCGGATCAAAGCCGTCGTCTTCTTCATCCGTGAGCACTGCGTTCACCCATTCTTCGGTCTCTCGAGCAAGTTCTGGATATTGCGCCTCAATGGCATTTAAGCGCTCTGCGGCTTCAGCCAGCAGTTGCTGGTCGGCGCGGTCTTTTTCAGCCATGTCTTTGGCCAACAGATCAACGATGTACCGATTGCGCTGCCTGGGTGGGACAGTCCGCGCCAAGCGGGAAGCGACATCTTCCGGCAGGCGCAGCAGCACCTGTTTGGGTGCGTGTGTTTGAGTGTTTAGCATGATGTGATGATATCAAGATACCAAGAAAGTTTATATGTTTACCAAGATATTGATCGCCAATCGAGGTGAAATCGCTTGCCGCGTCATCCTGACCGCCCGCAAGATGGGCATCAAAACCGTCGCGGTGTATTCCGACGCGGACAAAGACGCGCGCCATGTCGAGCTGGCGGACGAGGCCGTCAACATTGGCCCCGCGCCCAGCCGTGACAGCTACCTGCAGACTGAAAAAATCATCGCGGCTTGCAAACAAACCGGCGCGCAGGCGGTGCACCCTGGTTACGGGTTTTTGAGCGAGAACGCGGTTTTTGCCAAGCGGGTGGAAGAAGAAGGTATCGTATTCATCGGCCCCAAGCATTATTCGATTGCTGCCATGGGCGACAAGATCGAGTCGAAAAAGCTGGCGGGTGCGGCGGGGGTGAACTGCATCCCGGGCGTGAACGATGCGATTGAAACGCCTGAGCGGGCGGTTGAAATTGCCCAGAGCATCGGCTACCCGGTGATGATCAAGGCCAGCGCGGGCGGCGGCGGCAAGGGCTTGCGGGTGGCTTTCAACGACAAGGAAGCGTTTGAAGGCTTCACCAGCTGCCGCAATGAAGCGCGCAACAGCTTTGGCGACGACCGCGTGTTCATCGAAAAGTTCGTCGAAGAACCGCGCCACATCGAAATTCAGCTGATGGGCGACAGCCAGGGCAACGTGATTTATTTGAACGAGCGCGAGTGCTCGATTCAGCGCCGCCACCAGAAGGTGATTGAAGAGGCACCGTCGCCCTTCATCACGGACGCGACGCGCAAAGCCATGGGTGAGCAGGCCGTGCAATTGGCCAAGGCCGTGAAGTACCAAAGCGCTGGCACGGTCGAGTTTGTGGTCGGCAAGGACCAGAGCTTTTACTTTCTGGAGATGAATACGCGCCTGCAGGTGGAGCACCCGGTCACCGAATGCATCACCGGGCTGGACCTGGTGGAGCTGATGATCCGTGTGGCCGCTGGCGAGCCGCTGCCGCTCGAACAAAAAGATGTGCAGCGTAATGGCTGGGCCATCGAATGCCGCATCAATGCCGAAGACCCGTTCCGCAACTTCTTGCCCAGCACGGGCCGGCTGGTGCGCTTTCAACCTCCGCACGCAACGATGTTTGCGTCTGACATCGATCACCTGCAGGGCGTGCGGGTGGACACCGGCGTGCAGGACGGTGGCGAGATTCCGATGTACTACGACTCGATGATCGCCAAGCTGATCGTTCATGGCACTGACCGTCTGGACGCGATTGCCAAGATGCGTGAAGCGCTCAACGGCTTTGTGATCCGCGGCATCAGCAGCAACATCCCGTTTCAGGCGGCTTTGCTGGCCCACCCCAAATTTGTAGCGGGGGATTTCAACACCGGCTTCATCGCTGAAAACTACGCCCAGGGCTTCAAGGCTCAAGACGTGCCACATGCCGACCCCCACTTTCTGGTGGCGCTGGCCGCTTACGTGAACCGGCGCATGCTGGCGCGCGCGTCCAGCATCAGCGGGCAGGTGCCCGGCCATGGCGTGACGGTGGGCGAAGCTTTTGTGGTCATTGGCCTGGGTGCCACGGGCGACAACACCCAGCTGCCGGTGATGATCAAGGACTTTGCGGCGCAGTCGGGGTCCGCGACGGTTTTGGTGGGCAAAGATGGCGCCGCCAGAAGCTACGACATCTGCAGCACCTGGCACCTGGGCGGCGCGCGCATTCGCGGCACAGTCAATGGCCAGCCGTTTGTGGCCCAGGTGGAGCGTGGTGTGGGCAAGAATCCGCTGGCGATTCGCATCGCCCACGACGGCACCCGGCTGGACGCGCTGGTGCTGTCCCCCCGCGCAGCAGAACTGCACGCCCTGATGCCTTTCAAACAGCCTCCTGACATGAGCCGCTACGTGCTGTCGCCCATGCCCGGCCTGCTGGTGGATGTGTCCGTGCAGGTTGGTCAAACCGTTCAGGCTGGCGAGCGGGTGGCCGTGATTGAGGCCATGAAGATGGAAAACGTGCTGTTCGCGATCGCCGACGGCGTGGTCGGCAAGGTCTTGGCCGCCAAGGGCGAGTCATTGACGGTGGACCAGCCGATTGTGGAATTTGTGTGACGTTGCCCGATGGACTAAGAAGTGCTACGCTTTAATTTTCGTTCAACAAGAAGTGAGTGGTTATGACGAGCGTTTCACTTTCACCCAAATTTCAAATCGTGATCCCTAAAGAGGTTCGGGCCTTGTTCAACCTTGTGCCTGGCCAGCAGATGCAGGTGCGCGCCGTCAATGGGCACATTGAGGTGGTGCCTGAGCTGCCAATGTCGGCTTTGCGCGGGATGTGCCGTGGCATCGACACGTCGGTTCCCAATGATGTCGAAGGCCCAACGTGGCCCGGCGGTTGTGACCCGTTATGAATGTCGTCGATTCCTGCGGCTGGCTCGAATACATTGCGGATGGCAGCAATGCACCATTTTTTGAGGTGGCGATCCTTGACGAATCACAGTTATTGGTGCCGTCCATTGTCATTTTTGAGGTGGTCAAGCGGCTCATGATCTTGAATGAGCATAAGGCGGCACAGTCGTTTGTGTCTGTAATGCAGCGCTGCCGGGTGGAGCACCTTGCGCCCTCTGAGCTGGCAAGAGCGGCTGAAATGGCGCTGAAATACAAGCTCGCCATGGCCGACGCCATCATCTGGCAAACGGCAACGCTTTATCAGGCTCAACTTTTTACCCAAGACGCTGACCTGAATGGCTTGCCCGGTGTTCAGTACAAAGCAAAAGCACCACCAACATCAAAAGCCCCTACACCATGACGCTCCAGGAATTTCAAGACGAACTCAAAGCCAACGGTTTCGACGAAGCAGTGCCCGTAGACCGTGCTATCGGCTACGCCATGGGCGAGCACCAACACCCGTTTGACGCCTGTGCGCTCATTACCACGGGCGACATCACACTGGTGGTCGGTGGGGTGTCCAGCCACTACCGCGAGGGCGATGTGTTTCGTCTGCCCGCCGGCACACCTCACCTGGAGGCCGCCGGGCCGCAGGGCGTGAGTTATTTGTCGGGCCGTCGGCCGGTGGCAGCATGACACGTCCCTTCAAGGTGCTGGGTATCCAGCAAATCGCCATTGGCGCGCCCAGCAAAGACCGGCTGCGCACGCTGTGGGTGGACATGCTGGGCCTGGAAGTCACCGGCAACTTTGTCAGCGAGCGGGAAAACGTCGACGAGGACCTTTGCGCCATCGGTAGCGGCCCGTTCAAAGTCGAGGTGGACCTGATGCAACCGCTCGACATCGACCAAAAACCCGCTGTACACACCACACCGCTGAACCATGTCGGTCTGTGGATTGATGACCTGCCTCAAGCGGTGGCCTGGCTGACGGCCCAGGGTGTGCGATTTGCGCCTGGCGGCATCCGCAAGGGCGCTGCGGGCTTTGACATCTGCTTCATGCACCCCAAGGCGAATGACGAGTTCCCGATTGCCGGGGAGGGCGTGCTGATCGAGATGGTGCAGGCCCCACCCGAGGTGATTCGCGCGTTTGCGGCGCTGGCCGCTTAGGTTCAGGGCTTGGCAGCTCGCTGCGCTCTGGCGCGGGCCATGGCCGCCTCGATCACGGCACGCTTTTGGTCGACGGCAGAGGGTGTTGCAGCTTCCAACACAGCGCCCACAGCGGGTTTTTCAGGTGTTTTAACGCCCTTTTCCAGGTGTTTACTGCCTCTATTGCTATGAATTTCGTAGCGTTTCCTGGCGGTCTGGGCAGCACCGTCTGACCAGGCGGCCCAGCCGGTTTGTGCACCCGTGACGTTTTCCAGGCTGATGCAGTCCACAGGGCACACCGGAATGCACAGCTCGCAGCCGGTACACCAGGGCTCGATCACCGTATGCATCAGCTTGTTGCTGCCGAAAATAGCATCGGTCGGGCAGGCATCCAGGCACAGCGTGCAGCCGATGCACCAGGCCTCGTCAATCACCGCTACGGCGCGCGGGCGTTCGTTGCCGTGGTCAGGGTTCAGGGGCAAAACAGGTGTGCCCGTGATGGCTGCTAGCCGGGCAATGCCCTCAACACCGCCCGGGGGGCATTGGTTGGTAGCGGCAGTCCCTGAGGCGATAGCCTGCGCGTAAGCCGCACAGTCGGGATAACCGCAGCGGGTGCACTGGGTTTGGGGCAGAGCGGCATTGAGCCGGTCCGCCAAAAAAAAATCAGGAGGTGAAGTCACCCCCCGATTGTCGCGGTTTCAATGCCGTGTGAAGAAGCCGCAGCTGAGCCCCGGCCTTCGTGGGCAGCCGGTTACTTCACTGCGGCGGTGGCTGGCGCTGCCACTGGGGCGTCCTCACCTGCCTTTGGCACAGCGCTGGCGGCCAGGGCGCTTGCCACTGCCGCATCCACCTGTTTAGCGGTGAGCTTGACAGCTGCGGGCGGCGTGGCGTTTTTCGCCACATCGACTTTGGCGGCAGTGGGAACCGACGCCAGCACCGGGGCCGGTGCAGCCGGTTTCACGCCTGCGGCTGGCTTGGCGGGTGCCACAGCTTTGATGGCCTTGACGGGCTTGGCAATCGCTTTGACGGCGGGCTTTACTGCAGGTTTGACGGCCGCAACGGCCGCTGTTGGCACAGCCTTGACCGCGGGCTTTGCAGCCAGCTTCTCGGCCGGGGCTGCTGCCACTGGCTTGGCTGCTGCTTTCACTGCGGGCTTGGCGGCTGGTTTGGGGGTCACGGGTATCACCGCTTTGACCGCCGTTGGCTTGGCGGCTGATTTCGCCACGGGAGCCACGACCACTGCAGGCTTCACCGTCGTTTTGGCGGCAGGCTTCACCAGGACTTTTACAGCTTTCACTGCCGGTCGAGCGGCTTTGGCACGGGCTGCCAGGGTCACTTTTTCGGCGACTTTGGTGGTTTTTACCGCCTTCGGGGCATCGACCTTGTTGGCCTTGTTCGACTCCAGAATGAACGCTTTCACGGCTGGGTACACCATGTCTCGCCAGCGGCGGCCGGCAAAAATACCGTAGTGGCCAGCGCCTTTGACTTCGTAATGCTTTTTCAGCGACGACGCTACGCCGCTGCACATCTCCAGCGCAGCGCGCGTCTGGCCTGAGCCTGAAATGTCGTCCAGCTCGCCTTCCACCGTCATCACGGCGGTGGTTTTGATGTCGCCGGGTTTGACCAGCTCAGCTTTGCCTTTGAGGTTTTTGACCTCCCAGGTGCCGTTGACCAGCTTGAACTCCTGAAACACGGTGCTGATCGTCTCAAGGTAGTAATCGGCGTCCATGTCCAGCACGGCGTTGTACTCGTCGTAGAAGGTGCGGTGCGCTTCCACGCTGGCGTCGTCGCCCTTGATCAGGTCTTTGAAGTAGTCAAAGTGGCTGGTGGCGTGGCGGTCAGGGTTCATGGCGACAAAGCCCGTGTGCTGCAAAAAGCCCGGGTACACACGGCGGCCTGCACCAGGGAAATTCGACGGCACGCTGTAAATCACATTGTTTTCAAACCACGAAAACGGTTTGTTCATCGCCAGGTTGTTCACGGCCGTCGGCGACTTGCGGGCGTCAATCGGGCCGCCCATCATGGTCATCGACAGTGGCGTGGTCTCTCCGCGCGAGGCCATCAGCGAGATGGCGGCAAACACGGGCACAGTCGGCTGGCACACGCTGATGACGTGGCAGTTGCCATAGGTGCCTTGCAGGTGGCGAATAAATTCCTGCACATAGTTGACGTAGTCGTCGAGGTGAAATGCGCCGTCTGACAGCGGCACGGTGCGGGCGTTTTTCCAGTCGGTGATGTAGACCTTGTGGTCTTTGAGCATGGTTTTGACGGTGTCGCGCAGCAGCGTGGCGTAGTGGCCCGACAGCGGCGCGACAATCAGCACAGCGGGCTGGCCCTTGAGCTTGGCCAGTGTGGTGACATCGTCTGAGAAGCGTTTGAAACGGCGCAGCTCGCAAAACGGCTTGTCGATCTCGATGCGCTCATGAATGGCGACTTCGACGCCGTCCACGTCGACTGTGTGAATACCGAAGGTTGGCTTTTCGTAGTCCTTGCCCAGGCGGTAAAGCAAGTCATAGCCGGCTGAGACGCGCTGAACAAAGGGAATTTGCGCCAGCGGAGAATCGTCCCTACCAAATATTTTGGCGGCGGCTTGCGCTAGGTCTACAAAAGGCTCCATCAACGAGCGCTGGGTTTCATAAAGTTGATACAGCATGGGAAAACCTTTTGAAAAGTGGGCAAAGTCGCGTTAAAAATCAATTTTATGGTGCAGTGCAGCAATATAACAGGGCTCGCCCTTGCAAGCCCTAGGACAACTACCAGTTAAAGCGCTTCTGACCTTGCTGACGCCCTCTGTTTTCCATGCCGTTGCCAACATTCTTCTGAGAAAGTCCCACCATGCCGACAACCCTGGACCCCGCCGCACTGAACCGTGTCGCAGCGCTGAAAAAATCAGACCGCATGCCGGTGCTGTTTCTGGGCCACGGCAGCCCGATGAACGCTTTGCCAGGCAATCCCTACTTCCAAAGCTGGCAGGCCCTGGGAGCCGAGTTCGGCAGCAAGATGGCGAGACCGCAGCTGATTTTGTGTATTTCGGCCCATTGGTTGACCGAAGGTTGGTGGCTGACCGCGATGCAACAGCCCAAAACCATCCATGACTTCGGCGGCTTTCCGCAGGAACTGTTTGACCAGCAATACCCTGCGCCTGGCGATGTGGCAGCGGCAGGGGCCATCAGCCAACTGGTGCGCCAGCGTGGCTCACTCCCGCTGGGGCTGGATGGGAACCAGTGGGGTCTGGACCATGGCACGTGGTCGGTGCTCAAGCCGATGTTTCCCGATGCCGACATCCCAGTGATTCAGCTCAGCATGGACTATGGCCGCGCGCCAAGCGAGCACTACGCGCTGGCCCAACAGCTCAAAAGCCTGCGCGAGCGCGGCGTGCTGATTGTGGCCAGCGGCAATGGGGTGCACAACCTTCGGCAAATGCAGCGCGGTGCCAGCGGCAGCCAGGCCTATGACTGGGCTCTGGAGTTTGATCAGACTGTGGGCGGCTATGTTCAGCAGGGCAACCTGGCGGCGCTGCAAAACTTCCAGAAACTCGGCAGCCTGGCCACGATGGCCCACCCGACGTATGAGCACTATCTGCCGCTGCTGTACGCCGCCGGCGCGGTCGATGCAAAGGAGCCGATGCGATTTTTTAACACCAGCTTTCAGGGTGGGTCGATCTCGATGCGATCGATGATATGGGGCTAGCCCGTAAGTTTTGCTATTGAATAAATAGCTACTCAGGCAATGAATACCTGGGCTAGGAGCTGATTTTCTTTAAAAACAGCTCCTGCAATCGCCTAGAAGGCTTCCTGGAGGGGCTCCGGAAGGCTTTCACATGACCTTGGCAATCGCCGCGCACACGTAGTCTATGTTTTTGCTGTTCAGCGCGGCCACGCACATGCGGCCGGTGTCGGTGCCGTACACACCAAATTCGCTGCGCAGACGCACCATTTGTTCTTGGCTGAGGCCGGAGTAGCTGAACATACCGATCTGCGTGGTGATAAAGCTCATGTCTTGCGTCACCCCAGCGGCTTTCAGGCCATCGACCAGCTTTTGGCGCATGGCGTTGATGCGCACGCGCATTTCAGCCAGTTCGCCTTCCCACTGGGCGCGCAGTTCTGGCGTGTTCAGCACCATGGCCACCACCGTGCCGCCATGGGTGGCCGGGTTGCTGTAGTTGGTGCGAATCACCAGTTTGAGCTGCGACAGTACCTTGTCAGCTTCTGCCTTCGATTCACACAGCACCGACAGCGCACCCACACGCTCGCCATACAAGCTGAAGCTTTTGCTGAACGAGGTGGACACCAGAAAGCTCAGGCCAGCCGCCACGAACTTGGCGATCACCGCGCCGTCTTCCGCAATGCCGTGTCCGAAGCCCTGGTAAGCCATGTCGAGGAAGGCAGTCAGTTGCCGGGTCTTGACGGCTTCGATCACCTGGTCCCATTGGGCTGGGGCGATGTCGTAGCCCGTCGGGTTGTGGCAGCAGGCGTGCAACACCACGATGGTGCCAGCCTCGGCGGCATTCAGTGCAGCCAACATCCCGTCGAAGTTCACACCGCGCTTTTCGGCGTCGTAGTAGGGGTGGCTTTCGACCACAAAACCGGCCTGCATGAACAGGGCGCGGTGGTTTTCCCAGCTGGGGTCAGAAATCAGCACTTTTGCGTCGGGGCTGAGCTTTTTCAAAAAGTCGGCACCAATTTTCAAGCCGCCGGTGCCGCCAATGCCCTGGGCGGTGGCCACGCGGCCGGTTCTGACGGGTTCGCTGTCGGCGCCAAACACCAGGGTCTTGACGGCCGAGTCGTAGGCCGCAATGCCGTCAATCGGCAAGTAGCCGCGCGGTTTGGGCGCTTTGGCCATGGTCGCTTCAGCGGCTTGCACGCATTGCAGCAGCGGCAGTTTGCCGTTGTCGTCGTAGTACACGCCCACGCCCAGGTTGACTTTGGCGGGGTTGGTGTCCAGGTTGAATTGCTCGTTAAGACCCAGGATAGGGTCGCGCGGGGCCATCTCGACAGCGGTAAACAGAGACATGAAAAATCCTTTTGGTGAAAAACCCGTATGCTCATCGGTTGCCTTGAATTTTAGCGGGGCTGGCACCACCGTAAGGAGCATGTCCATGCCAAAAACGATTGAAGTCATTCCCGCAACGCCTGATTCGGCGGTGGATGCCAGCGGCAGGCCAGAAGGCATTTTCGTGCGTTTTCCTGGTTCGCCGTTCGAGCTGTTCCAGCCGTATCCCCCTGCGGGTGACCAGCCTGCTGCCATTGACCTGCTGGTCGAAGGTGTCAACGACGGTGAGGTGTTCCAAACGCTGCTTGGCGTCACCGGGTCTGGCAAGACGTTCACCATGGCCAATGTGATCGCGCGCCTGGGCCGCCCGGCCATCGTGTTTGCCCCCAACAAAACACTGGCTGCCCAGCTCTACAGCGAGTTCCGCGAGTTTTTCCCGAAAAACGCGGTCGAGTACTTTGTCAGCTACTACGACTACTACCAGCCTGAGGCCTATGTGCCGCAGCGCGATCTGTTTATTGAAAAGGACTCGGCCATCAACGAGCACATCGAGCAGATGCGCCTGTCGGCCACCAAAAGCGTGCTGGAACGCACTGACACCATCATCGTGGCAACGGTCAGCGCCATCTACGGGATCGGCGCGCCGGAGGATTACACACAGATGCGTTTCATCGCGCGGGTCACGGACAAGATGGGCCAGCGAGACGTGATCGCCCGCCTGATCCGCATGCAATACAGCCGCAATGACCAGGATTTTTCACGCGGCACCTTCCGCGTGCGCGGTGATGTGATTGATGTGTTCCCGGCCGAACATTCTGAGTTGGCGCTGCGCATCGAGTTGTTTGACGACGAGATCGAGTCCATTCAGCTGTTTGACCCGCTGACTGGGCGCATCCGCCAGAAGGTGCCGCGTTTTGTGGTCTACCCCAAAAGCCATTACGTCACCCCGCGCGACAAGGTCATGACGGCGGTAGAAAGCATCAAACTGGAGCTGGTGGAGCGCGTGGCGCAGTTCGTCAGCCAGGGCAAGCTGGTCGAGGCCCAGCGCATCGAGCAGCGCACCAGGTTTGATCTGGAAATGCTAGGCGAAATTGGCCACTGCAAAGGCATTGAAAACTACACCCGCCACTTGAGCGGTGCGCCACCGGGCTCCCCGCCGTCCACGCTGTGCGACTACATGCCCAAAGACGCGGTGATGTTTCTCGACGAAAGCCACGTCATGATTGGCCAGCTCAACGCCATGTACAACGGCGACCGGGCCCGCAAAAACAACTTGGTGGACTACGGCTTCAGGCTGCCCAGCGCGCTGGACAACCGACCGCTGAAGTTTGAAGAATTTGAAACCAAAATGCGGCAGACGATTTTTGTGTCCGCCACTCCCGCCGCCTACGAAAACGAACACGCTGGCCAAGTGGTCGAGCAAGTCGTGCGCCCCACCGGGCTGGTGGACCCGCAAGTGGAGGTGCGGCCCGCCACGAACCAGGTGGACGACGTGCTGCAGGAAATCCGCATCCGCGTCGACAAAAACGAGCGGGTGCTGATCACCACGCTGACCAAACGCATGGCCGAGCAGCTGACCGACTACCTGACCGACAACGGCGTGAAGGTGCGCTACCTTCACAGTGACGTGGATACGGTGGAGCGCGTTGAAATCCTGCGTGACCTGCGCCTGGGCGCGTTCGACGTGCTGGTGGGCATTAATTTACTGCGCGAAGGCTTGGATATTCCCGAGGTGTCCCTGGTGGCGATTCTTGACGCCGACAAGGAAGGGTTTTTGCGCGCCGAGCGCAGCTTGATCCAGACCATTGGCCGGGCTGCCCGCAACGTCAATGGCCGGGCCATTTTGTACGCAGACCGCATTACCGACTCGATGAAAAAAGCGATGTTCGAGACCGAACGCCGCCGCAATAAACAGATCGCCTTCAACCTGGAGCACGGCATCACGCCGCGCAGTGTGGTCAAGCGCATCAAGGACTTGATCGACGGTGTGTACAGCGAAAAATCAGGCAAGGAAGCCGAAAAGCTGCAAATGGCCCAAGCCATGGTCGAAGACATGAGCGAAAAAGACGTCGCCAAAGAAATTAAGCGACTTGAAAAGCAGATGGTCGAGCATGCCAAAAATCTGGAGTTTGAAAAAGCAGCCCGGGTGCGCGACCAGCTTAATGTGCTCAAGGCTCAGGCGTTTGGTGCTGCAGGGTCAGACAACGTCACGCCGATTTCTGCAGCCTCACCCCGGCTTTGAGCCTGGCGGATCGACACTCGCGGCTGTGTCCTGTGTCACCACAATCCGTGACATACCGTTCGGTCTGATTTGTTACTGACCCGTCCACAAAAAAATCCCACAGCTGGTATACTTGACGAAAACAGTCAGGAACCATCCTAAGAAAAAATACCGCGACGACCTGGTTGACTGGCCAGAGCGGCTAGAGGATGAACTCTCTGCAGACATCACTTTGCAGAGTGAAAACCATACAAGCCACTAAAGGAGCTTGAAATGCGTCTCACCACAAAAGGCCGTTTTGCGGTCACCGCGATGATTGATCTGGGACTGCGTCAAAACAGTGGTCCCGTCACCCTGGCTGCCATCAGCCAGCGTCAGCAAATTTCCTTGTCCTACCTTGAGCAGTTGTTTGGCAAGCTGCGCAGGCATGAGTTGGTTGAGTCCACACGGGGACCTGGTGGCGGCTATACGTTGGGCCGCAAAGCCAACGAAATTACAGTTGCCGACATCATCGTGTCGGTTGACGAGCCCATCGACGCCACGCAGTGCAGTGGCAAGGAAAATTGCATGGGCGAGGCCGGGCGTTGCATGACGCATGAGCTCTGGGCCTCCCTCAACAGTCGCATGGTGGAGTTTTTGGACTCTGTCACGCTGCAAAAGCTGGTTGACGACCAACTCGCCAAAGGCGTGGTGATTGAAAACACGCCGATGGTCAAAAAAGCCATTTTTACATCGCCCATGGTCAAACAGCCGCGTACCAACGCCCCAAATTCGGTATTTGCCCTCGGCGGTACGCTCAACAGCGCGTTTTCCAAGCCGTGACTTGAACCCACTTTGTGTTCCGGCAGCCACCCGATCCGGTCGGTTGCCTATTGTCTATCGTCAATTGCTGCCCAGCCAGCCACTTCACCTCAAGAGCTAGCCACATGGAAACCCCACACTTCCCGATTTATATGGACTACAGCTCCACCAACCCGTGTGATCCGCGCGTGGTGGACGCCATGATTCCCTGGTTGCGAGAGCATTTCGGCAATCCCGCTTCCCGCAGCCACGCTTGGGGCTGGGAAGCCGAAGCCGCTGTCGAAAAAGCCCGCGTGCAGATTGCGGACCTGATTGGCGCTGACCCGCGCGAGATCGTGTGGACCAGTGGCGCGACCGAGTCAAACAACCTTGCCATCAAGGGCGCTGCGCAGTTCTACAAGACCAAGGGCAAGCACATCATCACCGTGAAGACTGAGCACAAAGCCGTGCTCGATACCTTCCGCGAGCTGGAGCGCCAGGGCTTTGAAGCAACCTATCTGGACGTGCAGGCCGACGGCTTGCTCAACTTGGACGCGCTCAAAGCGGCTATCCGACCAGACACGATTCTGGTCAGTGTGATGTTCGTGAATAACGAAATCGGCGTGATTCAGGATGTGACTGCCATTGGCAACCTGTGCCGCGAAAAAGGCATCATCTTCCACGTGGATGCGGCGCAGGCGACAGGCCGGGTCGATATCGACATGGCCACACTGCCCATCGACCTGATGAGCCTGACCTCGCACAAAACCTACGGCCCCAAAGGCATTGGCGCGCTGTACGTGCGCCGCAAGCCACGCGTGCGCCTGGAAGCGCAAATGCACGGTGGCGGCCATGAGCGCGGCATGCGCTCCGGCACATTGCCCACCCACCAGTGTGTGGGCATGGGCGAGGCATACCGCATCGCCAAAGCCGAGATGCACGAGGAAAATACGCGCATTCGTGCGCTTCAGCAGCGCATGCTGGACGGCTTGAAAGACGTGGAAGAAGTGTTCTTGAATGGCCACGCTGACAAACGCGTGCCGCACAACCTGAACATGAGCTTCAACTATGTCGAGGGCGAGTCGCTCATCATGGGGATCAAGGGCTTGGCGGTATCGAGCGGGTCGGCTTGCACGTCAGCCAGCCTGGAGCCCAGTTATGTGCTGCGCGCCCTGGGCCGCAGCGACGAGCTTGCCCACAGCAGCCTGCGCATGACAATTGGCCGTTGGACCACCGAAGAAGAGATTGACTACGCAGTGGGCACCATCAAGGACAACGTGGCCAAGCTGCGCGAACTTTCCCCCCTGTGGGAAATGTTCAAGGATGGCGTGGATTTGTCCACCATCCAGTGGGCCGCGCACTGAGCGCAGCCCTAGACTCATCACCATTCATTCAAAGAGGTAAGCACCATGGCCTATTCAGAAAAAGTCGTTGACCACTACGAAAACCCCCGCAACGTTGGCTCATTCGACAAGGGCGACGACACCATCGGCACCGGCATGGTCGGCGCGCCAGCCTGCGGCGACGTGATGAAGTTGCAGATCAAGGTCAACCCGACCACAGGTGTAATCGAAGACGCACGCTTTAAAACCTACGGCTGCGGTTCGGCCATTGCGTCAAGCTCGCTAGTGACCGAGTGGGTTAAGGGCAAGACCCTCGACGAAGCTGCCAGCATCAAAAACAGCGCCATCGCTGAAGAACTGGCGCTTCCGCCGGTGAAGATTCATTGCTCCATCCTGGCCGAAGATGCCATCAAGGCAGCTGTGAATGACTACAAGCAGCGCCACACGGTGCAGTGATTTATTCACACTCCCGATTTGCCAACTTTTGAGTACACGCTATGTCTGTAACCCTCACTGATGCTGCTGCCCGTCACGTTACCCGTTACCTTGCCAAGCGGGAAAGGGGCGTGGGTGTGCGGCTGGGGGTTAGAACCACTGGCTGCTCGGGCCTAGCCTACAAGCTGGAATACGCAGACGAGATCGCACCTGAAGACGTGGTGTTTGAAGACAATGGCGTGAAAGTATTGGTTGATCCAAAAAGCATGGCATACATTGACGGCACGCAGCTCGATTTTGTCCGCGAAGGCCTCAATGAAGGCTTCAAGTTCATCAACCCCAATGAACGCGACCGCTGTGGTTGTGGCGAGTCTTTTCGCGTGTGAAGCTACTGCGCGGCCGTGATCGAGGCACGGGCGGTGCTCGCAATCCTCACGTACTTCAGGACGTTTCGGTTGCTCTGCGATGGCCGCGCCTTCTTGAGCCCCGCTCGCTACGCTTCCCATCCCGAAAAGCGGGAACGAGGCCATGAACCTCCAATCCAACGACTTTGAACTTTTTGATGTTCCGGCGCAATTTTCCCAGGACAGGCTAACGCTGGACGCCCGCTGGAAAGACCTTCAGCACCAGGCGCACCCTGACAAGTTCGCCGCCCAGGGCCCCTCGGCGCAGCGCCTGGCCTTGCAGTGGTCGGTACGTATTAATGAAGCCTACCAGCGCCTCAAGCACCCCTTAAAACGGGCCATCTACCTGTGCGAGTTGAACGGCGCGCCCATCAACGCCGAAACCAACACCGCCATGTCGCCTGCCTTCTTAATGCAGCAGATGGAATGGCGTGAGGCCCTGGATGAGGCCAAAACTATCGTTGATTTGGATCAAATCGCTGCTATGTCCAGGAAAAGCATGCTTGAGCAGCTATCAAAAGTAGAGCAGCTTCTCGATGTTGACTACAATTTCACCGCTGCCGCACAACAGGTCAGAGGCCTTATGTTCACCGAGCGATTTGCCAGCGAGGTCGATGCACGCATGGACCTGCTGGGACAATAGGCCTTCTTCGAAATAACAAAGCGCATGGCACTTCTTCAAATTTCCGAACCGGGCCAGACGCCCGACCCTCACCAGCGCAGGATTGCTGTTGGCATTGACCTGGGAACGACGCATTCGCTTGTGGCCAGCGTCCGCAATGGCGTGTCTGAATGTTTGCCTGACTATCAGGGCCGCGTCATTTTGCCCAGCGTTGTGCGTTATGTTGACGCTGAAAAACGGCAGATTGGTTTTGAGGCGCTAGCAGCTCAGGTCAGCGACCCGGCCAACACGATCTCTTCGGTCAAACGGCTGATGGGCCGTGGCATTCACGATATTGGCAACCGGGCTGCATTGCCGTACCAGCTCAACGACAAGCCGGGGATGGTCACGCTGCAAACCATTGCGGGCGAGAAAAGCCCGGTCGAAATCAGTGCAGAGATCCTGGCCACCTTGCGCTTTCGGGCCGAGGACACCTTTGACGACGACATTTACGGTGCGGTCATCACCGTTCCGGCTTACTTTGATGAAGCTCAGCGTCAGGCGACAAAAGATGCAGCGCAACTGGCCGGCCTCAACGTTCTGCGCCTCATCAATGAGCCCACCGCTGCGGCGATCGCCTATGGGCTAGATAACGCCAGCGAAGGCGTTTTCGCCATTTACGATCTGGGCGGTGGCACCTTCGACATTTCCATCTTGCGGCTGAGCCGGGGCGTGTTTGAAGTGGTGGCTACGGGAGGAGACTCTGCGTTGGGCGGCGATGACTACGACCGCGCGCTTGTCGAATGGATTCTCGCCAAGGCGGGACTGGCTTTTGACACCCTCACGACGTCTGACAAGGCCGCGCTTCACAGCGGCGCCCGGGCTTGTAAAGAAGCGCTTTCAGCCGCAGAGGTGGTGCCGTTTTCATGCCGTCTGTCCAAGGCTTCGGTGAACTTCGAGATGAAGGCCGCTGATTTTGAAACTGCGACTGCGCATCTGACGCAGCGCACCCTGACGGCGGTACGCAAGGCGCTGCGCGATGCAAAGCTCGGGAAAGATGAGATTGACGGTGTGGTGCTAGTGGGCGGCTCTACCCGCATGCCTCAAGTACGCAAGGCGGTAGGCAGTTTTTTTGGTCGCGAACCATTGACCAATTTGAACCCCGACGAGGTCGTGGCGCTGGGTGCCGCCATTTCGGCGAATCAGCTGGCAGGCAACAACACGGGTGACGATTTGTTGCTGCTCGATGTGATCCCGCTGTCGCTCGGCATTGAGACCATGGGGGGGCTTGTGGAGCGCATCGTGCCCCGCAATCAGACGATCCCATCCGCCATGGCGCAGGACTTCACCACCTACCAGGACGGCCAGACAGCGTTGGCGCTGCATGTCGTGCAGGGTGAACGTGACCTGGTGGCAGACTGCCGCAGCCTTGCGCGATTCGAGTTGCGCGGTATACCGCCCATGGCCGCCGGTGCTGCCCGCATCCGCGTGACCTTCACGGTCGACGCCGATGGCCTGCTCAGTGTTAACGCGCGGGAAGAAGTCAGCGGTGTGGAAGCACGAATCGACGTGAAGCCGTCTTATGGCCTGTCAGACGACGACATTGCCCGCATGCTGCAAGAGAGCTTTTCGACGGCTCAGCAAGACATGCAGGCGCGTGCATTGGCTGAGGCGCGACTTGACGCAGACCGCATGCTGTTGGCAATCAGTAGCGCCTTGACAGCGGATGCCGCTCTGCTGAACGCCAACGAGCGAGCAGACATTGATCAATTAATAGAAGCGTTAACCAGCATTCGCTTGACGGGCGATGCCACCGCCATTGAGGCCGCCACGCAAGCCTTGGCCAAGGGCACTGAAGCGTTTGCTGCCGAACGCATGAACCACGGCATTCAACGGGCGTTGGCGGGAAGAAATATCGCCGCGCTGTGAGTTGCGCGCCTCCAAACTTTTGTCATTTATGAGCCATTACGGTCTTTGTCATGCCCATCATCAAAATACTGCCCCATCCCGAATATTGCCCGCAAGGTGCCGAGATTTCTGCACCCGCCGGCACCTCCATTTGTGAAGCTCTACTGGACAACAAGATCAACATTGAGCACGCCTGTGACATGAGTTGCGCTTGTACGACCTGCCATGTGATCGTGCGTGAGGGTCTCAAGTCACTCAACGAGCCAGACGAAAGCGAAGAGGATCTGCTGGACCAGGCCTGGGGTCTGGAGCCCAACTCGCGCCTGAGCTGCCAGGCTTTTTTGGCCCAAACTGACGTGACGGTCGAGATCCCGAAATACACCATCAACCATGCCAAAGAGCTGCATTGATCTGATGGCTGAAAAAGGTTCGTTATGCGCCAAATCGTTTTAGATACTGAAACCACTGGCTTGTCCGCCGACAGCGGTGACCGCATCATTGAAATTGGCTGCGTTGAGTTGCTGAGCCGCAAGCTCACGGGCAACAACAAACACTTCTATTTGAACCCTGGGCGTGACAGTCATGAAGACGCCATGAAGGTGCATGGCATCAGCAACGAATTCTTGAAAGACAAGCCCAAGTTCAGTGCGGTGGTTGATGAGCTGCTTGACTATTTGCAGGGCGCCGAAATCATCATTCACAACGCCCCGTTTGATGTGAGCTTTCTGAACAAGGAACTGGAACTAATCGGTCGGCCGGGCCTTAAGCACTGTGTTGCTAAAGTCACTGACAGCCTTGTGATGGCCAAAGAAATTTTCCCTGGCAAGCGCAATTCGCTGGATGCTTTGTGCTCTCGTCTGGAAGTGGACAACTCCGGCCGAACTCTGCACGGTGCGTTGCTGGATGCTGAACTTCTTGCCGATGTGTACATCAATCTGACCCGTGGGCAAAACAGCCTGATGATGGATGTCAGTCCAGCTGAGCAAGTCGTTGATAACCTGCCGGCGATCGACATCACACAATTTGAACTGACGTTGTTGATTGCAGATGACCACGAGCTTTCGGCTCACGACGCCATACTGGCCAGCCTGGACAAAGTCAGCAGAGGGAAAACCGTCTGGCAGCGGGCAATTGCACAGACGGCACATTGATGCGTCTGGCTAAAAACGACGTCGAATTCAGCATATACTAGAAGGCTTAGCGAGTGGGGCGATTAGCTCAGGGGTAGAGCACTGCATTCACACTGCAGGGGTCGCAAGTTCGAAACTTGCATCGCCCACCACGAATGTCAAATGCGTCTAATGCAAAAAAGCCAAGTCTGTCGACTTGGCTTTTTTGTGGGCGTATTTTGCAGGTGCTCCAGCTCAGAGTACCTCGCTGGCAAAGTCCGCCAGGCGCGAGCGCTCGCCACGCGCCAGCGTGATGTGACCGCCATGTGGCCATCCTTTGAACCGGTCAACGGCGAAGGTCATGCCGGAAGATCCCTCCGTCAAATAGGGCGTGTCAATCTGTGCAAGGTTGCCCATGCACACAATTTTGGTGCCTGGTCCGGCTCGGGTGATCAGCGTTTTCATTTGTTTGGGCGTGAGGTTCTGTGCTTCGTCAATGATCACGTATTTGTTCAGAAAGGTGCGGCCCCGCATAAAGTTCATGCTTTTCACCTTGATACGCGAGCGAATCAACTCGTTTGTGGCGGAGCGGCCCCATTCGCCAGAACCTTTCTCCGTCTTGCCCAGCACTTCCAGATTGTCGTCCAGCGCGCCCATCCACGGACCCATCTTTTCCTCTTCAGTGCCCGGCAAAAAGCCGATGTCCTCACCAACCGACACGGTGGCGCGGGTCATGATGATCTCGGTGTAGCGCCTGTCGTCAAGCACCTGCGTCAAACCACTGGCCAGCGCCATCAATGTTTTGCCGCTGCCTGCGGTACCTGCGAGCGTGACGAAGTCGATTTCCGGGTCCATCAGCAAATTCATGGCGAAGTTTTGCTCGCGGTTGCGGGCGGTCACACCCCAAATCGCGTTCTTCAGGTGGTTGAAATCTTTAAGGGTTTTCAGCACGGCGGTCTTGCCCGTGATTTCAGTGACGCGTGCATACAGCGGCGGCTCCCCGGCGGCCTCGAAATACGCAAACTGGTTGATCATCAGGTTGCCGACGATGGGGCCCGTGATGCGGTAAAACGTAGAGCTGCCCTGCTGCCAGCTTTCAATGGTTTTACTCTGACGCGTCCAAAAGTCGGGCGGCAAGGCCAGGGCGCCCGAGTACAGCAGGTCGCCATCTTCCAGCGTTTTGTCGTTCTGATAGTCGTCTGTGGCCAGTCCAAGCGCCCTGGCCTTCACGCGCATGTTGATATCCTTGGACACGAGCACCACTTCACGCCCGGTCGGGTGTGAGCCGCCTTCCGCGCGTGCTGCGTATTCCTTGCGCAGCGCCTCCACCACGCCCAGGATCTGGTTATCCGCTTTGCCTTGCGGCAGGCTCACTGGCAGCGTGTAGTCGAGCGGTTTGGTCTGAAAAAACAGACAGCCGCCAGCTTCTCGGTGGCCCGTGGTGTCCAGTTTCAAGCCGAGAGCGATGTCGGCGCCCTTGGTGCCTGCCAAAGCGTCTAGCGTACGGCTCGTCTGACGGGCATTGCGAGCCACCTCAGTCATGCCCTTTTTATGGCCGTCAAGCTCCTCAAGAACAATCATCGGCAAGAAGATGTCGTGTTCTTCGAAGCGGAAAAGGCACATTGGGTCGTGCATCAGCACATTGGTGTCCAGCACAAACAATTTGGTCGGCCCAACGTGTTTAGCCTTTCGGCTTTTGACGAGTCGGTTGCTGGTTACGTCGCCCAGAAGGCTTTTCACTCCTGTACTGGAAGGCTGTATTATTTGAAACGCTGTGGCGTCGTCTGCTGCAGTTGACTGAAACAGTCGAGGTGATTCGGCCATGGTGGCCTGCGCGGCTTTGGCGACAGGTGACGTCGACGCTGCCGAGCCCGAGCCCGAGCCGCGCCTGCGAGAGGTCGTGGTCACTGACGAGGTTGGCACGGCGATCGCGCCAGGCGCGACGACTGGGCTAACGCTGCGTTCTGGAGCGGCCAGCGCGTCTGCAGACAGGAGGGCGGCACGTTTGGTCGGGGCAGGGGGCAAGGGCATGGGACTTAAAACTCTCTGTGATGGAAAATCAGACCACAAAAAAGCCGCCTTGGAGCCAAGGCGGCTTTCTGAATTGATGTAACGGCAAGTGGGGCAGTTGAAACTGCGTTCAGGTGCATGACTTCATTATGCACAGGTCGGGTGTCGGACTTTGGCGTCCTCCTGAGCGACTTCAGGCAGCTTTTTTCAGGGCCTTGACCGCTTTGAGAACATCGTCCACGTGTCCCGGCACCTTCAGGCCGCGCCACTCTTCCTTGAGCAGGCCGTCAGCGCCCAGCAGAAAAGTACTGCGCTCAATGCCTTTGACTTTTTTGCCGTACATGATCTTGTTTTTGACCACACCAAACATGTGGCACATCTTTTCTTCAGTGTCAGCGATCAGCTCAAAAGGCAGTTCGAGTTTGGCTTTGAACTCGTCATGCGACTTCATGTTGTCACGCGAGACACCAAACACCGTGGCGCCGGCTTTCACAAAATCTTTGTAACGATCCCGGAATTGCATTGCTTCCGTGGTGCAGCCAGGGGTATTGTCTTTGGGGTAAAAATAAAGAACGACAACGTGGCCGAAATGAGAATTATTGGAGACCTTGACGCCGCTGGTGGCGTTGGCTTCAAATTCGGGAAGCGGTTTGTTGACGACAACTGCCATACTGAGTAGACCCTGACATAAGTGGTTGTGGTGAGCCGACGTGCTGGACACAGACGCTGTGAGTTGTGTCACGTTCTGCCAGCAGCCCTGTACGGAGTACGGGGGTGAGGGTGCCTAGAGCAACCCCATATTTTACTCTGAAACGGCAGATTCAATGCACGCGGGATGCCTACGCATGCCTGCACGCAGTCGCCTGCAGCTCACTCCATGCGATCAACCCAAACCGGTTTCGATCACAAGAGCCGCCGTAACCCGTCGCCCTTCGCCGGCCAGAATGTTGTAGGTGCGGCAGGCGGCCAGCGTGTCCATGGTTTCGACGCCGATCCGATGGGCCATGAGGGCGCGCAACAGCGCTGGCGGCGGAAAGCGCAACTTGGCGCCACTGCCAAAAATCACCAGCTCGGGCCGGGTTTGCAGCAACTGCGTGAAGTGGCCCTCGCTCAGGTCTTCAAACCGGGGGCAATTCCAAGAAAATTTGTCGCCACCTGAGCCGATGACGATGCTCTCGTGGATTTTTTCGGCCACGCCCTGGCTGGCCAGGCCGACCCAGCCCGGACCGTAGCCCAGAATGGATTGCACGTCGAGACGGTCGGGTTGTAGCTTCATGGGGGCCTTAGGTGGCTCGCTTCGGAGCTGAGTGTTGGGATGCACGGATGAAAAGCGCTCAACACAGGCGGCGTGCCAATGGTGCAGTGCTCACAAAGCGATATTTTTATGTGGTCAAATTATAGATTCCGCTTGAATTTTTGCGGTGTTTCACCGCGTCATTCCCCTCGCTCCCATCCAGGCCCCTGACTGCTTCCGACTTTTCGAGCCATGAAACTCATTTCAAAATCCGCCAAGCTTGCCAACGTGCTGTATGACATCCGCGGCCCCATCATGGATGCGGCGCGCCAGATGGAAGATGAAGGTCAAAAAATCATCAAGCTCAACCTGGGGAACCTTGCCGTGTTCGGCTTTGATGCGCCCGAGGAAATCCAGCAGGACATGATCCGCAACCTGCCCAACTCTGCTGGGTACTCTGACAGCAAAGGCATTTTTGCAGCGCGCAAGGCGGTGATGCACGAGACGCAGAAACAGGGCATCAAAGGCGTCACGCTCGATGACATCTACCTGGGCAATGGTGCCAGCGAGCTGATCACCATGGCCACCAACGCGCTGCTCGACAACGGCGACGAGTTGTTGCTGCCGATGCCCGATTACCCGCTGTGGACGGCTGCTACCAGCCTGTCGGGCGGCACACCGGTGCATTACGTGTGCGACGAAGCCAACGGCTGGATGCCGAACCTGGACGACATTCGCGCCAAGATCACGCCGCGCACCAAGGCGCTGGTGGTCATCAACCCGAACAACCCGACCGGTGTGCTGTATTCAGATGAGCTGCTCAAAAGCCTGGTCGAGATCGCCCGAGAACACGGCCTGGTGATCCTGGCTGATGAGGTGTATGACAAGGTGCTGTATGACGGCGTCAAACACACAGCCATGGCGAGTTTGTCGACCGATGTGTTGACCCTGACCTTCAATTCCCTGAGCAAAAGCTACCGCTCCTGCGGCTACCGCGCCGGCTGGATGGTGGTCTCGGGCGATAAAAAATCGGCCAGCGACTACATCGAGGGGCTCAATATGTTGTCGAACATGAAGCTGTGCTCCAACGTGCCGGGCCAGTGGGCAATTCAGACCGCGCTGGGCGGCTACCAAAGCATCAACGACCTGGTGTGCGAAGGTGGGCGCTTGCGCCGCCAGCGTGACCTGGCCTATGAGCTGATCACCGCGATTCCCGGTGTCAGCTGCGTCAAGCCCGTGGCGGCGCTGTACATGTTCCCCAGGCTGGACCCGGCGACATACCCGATTGCCGACGACCGCCAGTTTTTCCTCGAACTGCTGCGGGAAACCCGCGTGATGCTGGTGCAGGGCACGGGCTTCAACTGGACAGCGCCCGACCACTTTCGCATCGTCTTCCTGCCGCATGAAGATGATTTGCGCGAAGCCATTGGCCGCATTGCGAAGTTTCTTGAGAATTATCGACTGCTCCATAAAGCATAGCAGTACAAGCATTAAACGCCTGGGCTAGCACCTCTTTTACCTATAAAAACCACTGTAAACAATGAATTCGACCGCTGCCACCTCGTTCCAGGCTTCTTCCGAAGGTTCTCAAGCTTCTCAGGCTCCCCAGGCGATTCGGGTCGGCTTGATGGGTATTGGCACCGTTGGCAGCGGCACGTTCAAGGTGCTGGCGCGCAACCAGGAAGAGATTCGCCGCCGCGCGGGTCGGGGCATTGAAATTGCCATGGTCGCAGCGCGCAACCCCGAGCGCGCCCGCGCTGTGGTCGGGCCGGACGTGGTCGTAGTCACTGACCCGTTTGATGTGGTGAACCATCCTGACATCGACATCGTGATCGAAGTGATCGGCGGCACCACCACCGCCAAGGCGCTGGTACTGCAGGCCATTGCCAACGGCAAGCACGTCGTGACCGCCAACAAGGCACTGCTGGCCATGCACGGCAACGAGATTTTTGCTGCGGCCCAGGCCCAAGGCGTGATGGTGGCGTTTGAAGGCGCCGTGGCGGTCAGTATTCCGATCATCAAGGCATTGCGTGAAGGCTTGTCGGCCAACCGAATTGAGTGGGTGGCCGGCATCATCAACGGCACGACCAACTTTATTCTGAGCGAGATGCGCGACAAGGGCCTGGGCTTTGACGCTGTGCTCAAAGAAGCGCAGCGTCTGGGCTACGCCGAGGCTGACCCGGCCTTTGACATCGAAGGCGTCGATGCGGCCCACAAGGCGACCATTTTGTCGGCCATCGCGTTCGGCATCCCGGTGCAGTTCGACAAGGCGTATGTCGAGGGCATCGTGAAGCTCGAGGCGGCCGATATCGCCTACGCCTTTCAGCTCGGTTACCGCATCAAGTTGCTGGGCATCACCAAGCGGGTGGCGCACGGCGTTGAACTGCGCGTGCATCCGACGCTGATCCCGGTCAAACGTCTGCTGGCCAGCGTGGAAGGCTCCATGAACGGCATCATGGTGAAAAGCGATGCGGCGGGCATCACGATGTATTACGGCGCAGGCGCGGGTTCCGAGCAAACCGCGTCCGCCGTGATTGCCGATTTGGTCGATGTGACCCGGCTGCACACCGCTGACGCTGCCCAGCGCGTGCCGCATCTGGCGTTTCAGCCCGACGCGATGAGCGACACACCCGTGCTGCCCATGGGCGATGTGGTGACCAGCTACTACCTGCGTCTCAATGTGGCCGACAAAGCCGGTGTGCTGGCCAATGTGACGGGCATTCTGGCCGACGCTGGCATCAGCATTGACGCGATGCTGCAGCGCGAAGCCGACGACGTGGGCGGCGAGGGCGCCACCCAGACTGACCTGATCATTTTGACGCACGACTGCGTCGAAGCGCGCATGAACGAGGCGCTGGCCCGCATGCAGGCACTGCCCACAGTGATGGCACCGATCACACGGATCCGCAAGGAAGAACTGGTCTGATGCGCCAAGCCACTGGCCGGTATGCCCACTGTTGTTGCTGCCATGACGCTTGCTGCGCTGCTGCGGCTCAGCTTCGTCGGCACGCGCGCCTGGGAACTGGCATTTTTGTACGCGGTACTGGTCGGCCTGGCTTTGCTGCCGCTGCTGGCTTGGGGGCCCTGGGCCGTCAACGTGGCGGGGCTGTTTGCGATGGCCTGGGCATGGTTTGCTGCCCTGGACGCTACCGACAACATCGAGCGGCGGGCCCTGCACTGGCTGATTTTGTTTTTCGGTTATCTGGCGATGATTGGCTCGCGCGCTTACCTTGACTTGATTGTTTACCAGACGTTTTGAAAGTAGCCCGGCTGCTTTTGCCTTTTTTCATCGAACTGACCATGCATTACCTGTCTACCCGCGGCGACGCCACCTCCCGAAAATTCTGCGACATCCTGCTTGAAGGCCTGGCGCCCGACGGCGGCCTGTATTTGCCCGAGCACTACCCACAGGTCAGCGGTGAGACGCTTGAGCGCTGGCGCAGCTTGACGTACGCCGATCTGGCGTTCGAGGTGCTGTCGCTGTACATCGACGACATTCCGGCCGACGACCTGCGGGCGATTTGCCGCAAAACCTACACCGCTGCCGTTATTGGCACACCCGAGATCGTGCCGGTTTGCCCGCTTGAGCCGGGCATTGCTATTCAGGCGCTGTCTAACGGCCCGACGCTGGCCTTTAAAGACATGGCCATGCAGCTGCTGGGCAACCTGTTCGAATATGAGCTAGCCCGGCGCGGTGAGGCGCTGAACATTCTGGGCGCCACCAGCGGTGACACCGGCAGCGCCGCCGAATACGCCATGCGCGGCAAGCGCGGCGTGCGCGTGTTCATGACCTCGCCCGAGGGCCGCATGAGCCCGTTCCAACAGGCGCAAATGTTCAGTCTGATGGACGAGAACATCCACAACATCGCGATTGCGGGCGTGTTTGACGACTGCCAAGACATCGTCAAAGCCGTGTCCAATGACCTGGCGTTCAAGCGCGAGTACAAGATTGGCACGGTGAACTCCATCAACTGGGCGCGGCTGATGGCGCAGGTGGTGTATTACTTTGCCGGTTATCTGCAAGCTACCACGTCCAACGACGACAAGGTCAGCTTCACCGTCCCCTCGGGCAATTTCGGTAACGTCTGCGCGGGCCACGTCGCCCGAATGATGGGCTTGCCGATTGCGCAGCTGGTGGTAGCGACCAATGAAAACGATGTGCTCGACGAGTTTTTTCGCACCGGCGTGTACCGCGTGCGCGGCAGTGCGGACACGCATGAGACCTCCAGCCCGTCGATGGACATTTCCAAGGCGTCGAACTTCGAGCGGTTTGTATTTGACCTGCTCGGCCGGGACGGCGCCGCAGTCAAGGCGCTATTCACCACCGAATTGCAAGCGCACGGCCAGTTCGATTTGAGCGCGCACCCCGCCTTCCCGGATGCCGCCGCGCGCTACGGCTTTGCCAGCGGCAAAAGCACCCACGCCGACCGCCTGGCCACCATCCGGTCGGTGTTTGCCAGTGGGCACGGCATGGTCGACACCCACACCGCCGACGGCATCAAGGTAGCGCGTGAACACGCCAAAGACGGCGTGTTGATGATGGTGCTGGAAACCGCGCTGCCCATCAAGTTTGCAGAAACCATTGAAGAAGCGTTGGGCCAGTTGCCTCCGCGGCCGGCGGGTTTTGAGGGCATTGAGGCGCTGCCCAAGCGCGTGACCCTTATGGCCGCCGATGTGGCGCTCGTCAAGCATTACATCGCTCAACATGTCGATAATTAGTGCTAAATATGCCGTTAGCCCATGTATTTACTGCTTGAGTAGCTATAAAAAACATAGCAAACCAAGCGGTGAAGGCGCTGCCCGATGAAGGTGGTTGGTTTTTTCGGCTATTCGGGGTCGGGCAAAACTACGCTGGTCGAGCAGCTGATTCCGGCGCTGACCGGGTGCGGCCTGCGGGTCTCGGTGGTCAAACACGCCCATCACAAGTTTGACATCGACCATCCTGGCAAAGACACCTGGCGCCATCGGCAGGCCGGCGCGAGCGAAGTGGTGGTGGCGTCCAGCCAACGCCTGGCGCTGATCCGCGAATTTGCAAACCCCGCTGAGCTCACGGTGCATGACCTGGTGGCCGAACTGGACGCTAGCGTGGACTGGGTGCTGGTTGAAGGCTTCAAGCACAGCAACCTGAACAAGATCGAGGTGTGGCGCGCCCCCACCGCCAGCTACCACCCCAAACCCCCACGGTATGCCGAAGACGCACACATCGTGGCCGTTGCCACCGACGCGCCCGTCTCGCTCCCCTGGCCAATCGCCTGCCCGGTGCTGGATTTGAACGACGCCAAGGCGGTGGCCCGCTACCTGATTGAAAATCAAAACCTGTTCAGTTACCCACCCTCTGCAGGCGTTTTACCGGATTGATTTCATGAGCGAGATACCCGCCCCAACGACTCCTTTAACCGCACCGTCATCGCACCGCGCCCCGCTCAAGCCGCTGGATGTGGCACTGGCCGAATTGCTTGCCTTTGCTGCGCCATTGCCCGGCGTTGAGGCCGTCTCGACCTTCGACGCCGATGGCCGTGTCCTGGCGCACGACCTGGTCGCCAGTCTGAACGTGCCCGCGCATGACAACAGCGGCATGGACGGCTATGCCCTGTGCAGCAGCGACTGGCAGGACGCGACCACCGAACTCGCGGTGAACCAGCGCATTCCTGCGGGCCACAGCGGCACGGCGCTGGCGCCCTTGTCGGCGGCGCGCATTTTTACCGGTGCCCCGGTGCCACCCGGCGCCGATGCGGTCGTGATGCAGGAAGACTGCACCGCCACCCCCACCGCCAGTGAACCGCAGGGCATGGGGACAGTGCGGGTGAACGTGGCGCCCCAGCCCGGCCAGTGGATTCGCCGCCGGGGCGAAGACGTGGCCAGCGGCGCGGTGGTGCTGCACGCGGGCGACCGCCTGAGCCCCGCGTCGCTCGGCATGGCAGCCAGCATCGGTTTTGCCAACGTCAACGTGGCACCGCGTGTGCGCGTGGCGCTGTTTTCCACTGGCGATGAGCTCGTCATGCCCGGCGACGTGGCGCCTGCCGACATGAAGCCAGGCGCCATTTACAACTCCAACCGCTTTTTTCTGCGCGCGTTGCTGCTGCGCCTGGGCTGCACCGTGACAGACCTTGGCATCGTGCCAGACAACCGCGCCGCGACGATAGCGGCGCTGCAAAACGCCAGCACGGCGCACGACCTGATTCTGACCAGCGGCGGCGTGTCGGTGGGAGAAGAAGACCACATCAAGCCCGCCGTGCAGGCGCTGGGCCAGCTTGATTTGTGGCAAATCGCGATGAAGCCCGGCAAGCCTTTTGCCTACGGCCGCGTCAACGCGGCACATTTCATCGGCCTGCCCGGCAACCCGGTGTCGAGTTTTGTGACGTTTTTGATGCTGGTGCGCCCCTTTGTGTTGAAGCTGCAGGGGGCGACGCAGGTGGCACCTGTTTCGATGGCCGTGCAGGCCAATTTCGACTGGCCCAGGCCCGACAAACGCCGCGACTTTTTGCGCGTGCGGCAGAACCCGGCCGGCGGCGTCGATTTGTTCCCCAACCAAAGCTCGGGCGTGCTGACCTCGGCCGTGTGGGGCGACGGGCTGGTCGACATGCCGGCGGGCCATACGGTTGCACGGGGTGGCACCGTGCAGTTCATTCCTCTGACGTCATTGCTCTCTTGACCCACCCACCAAACGCGGAGATTTCATGCCATATCGGGTCACCATCAAGTACTTCGCCTCGATCCGCGAGGCCATCGGCCAGGCCAGCGAAGCGCGCAGCACGCACGCCACCACGCTCGCGCTGCTGCGCGACGAACTGATCGGCGTCAGCCCGGTGCACGCTGCCGCCCTGGCGCGGGGCAAGGCGGTGCGCATGGCCCTCAATCAGGTGATGTCGGACGAGTCCGCTATGCTGGCCGACGGCAGTGAGGTGGCGTTTTTCCCACCCGTGACCGGGGGCTGACATGACCGGGCGTGTGTCGATTCAAACCAATGACTTTGATGCCGGACAAGTGATGTCACTGCTGCGTGCCGATGACAAACGCATCGGCGCGATGTGCACTTTCACGGGCACAGTGCGTGACCGCAATGACGGCCAAACCGTCAGCAGCATGGAACTGGAGCACTACCCTGGCATGACTGAAAGCGCCATCGAGGCCATGATCGACGACGCCGTGGCACGCTTTGGGGTCTACGGTGTGCGGGTGATTCACCGTGTGGGCTTGTTGCAGCCGCTTGATCAGGTGGTGATGGTGGTGGTGACGTCGGCCCATCGGAGCACGAGTTTTCAGGCCTGCGAGTTTTTGATGGACTACCTCAAAACCCAGGCGCCGTTCTGGAAAAAAGAGCAAACCCCCGAAGGCGCGCGCTGGGTCGATGCCCGCGTGGCCGACGACGCTGCGCTGGCCAAGTGGGGCATTGACGCTAAAAACGCTTGACGGCAGGCTGGCCGTTCCTGCCCATGCAGACGCTGTCAGTCGCGTTTTCTAGTTCAAATATTTCGGTTTTTCCACCTGCGCCAGCATCGGCTCGTCTGCCGGGTCTTGCACCATCGGCGGCTCCACCACGGCCGGCACGGCCAGCCACTGCGACGTTTTAATCGCCTCGGCCAACAAATGCAGCAGGCCTTGCACCAGCTGCGGGTTCATGTCCAGCGCAATGTTGCGCACCTGCTGGCCCGACTGTTCAATCAGCTGTAAATCCACCTTGCCGTTGGGTTGCAAGGCCAGTTTGATTTCGGTGATCAGCAGCGGTTCTGCCCCCAGCGGCAGCGTGGCGGGCTGCGGTTTGAAGGGCGTTTTGTAGTCGCCCTGGTAGAAGTCGGCTTCTTTCTGGAAGTTTTCCAGCATTTGTGTGCGTCGCTGCGCGATGGGAACCGCCGGGTTGCTGGGGCCGGCGTGCACACGCAATTGCTCGCTGGCGACCTGGTTCAGATACGGCATCAGGCCCAGGGCAAGCCGCCGCGTGAACCACAGCCGCAACTCGTCACCGTCGTGGCTGTTGATGCGCACCAGGCAACGGTCTTGCTCCTGCACGTAATTGACTGAAATCTGGTGGATGTTCATGCGCGGATTTTAGGGGCGCTCTTATTCCAAGCCGGGTAAAGCCTTGATCTGGATCAACAAGACTGCTGGTGATGCTATTGAAAACAACCCGTAAGCCGTCAAATCGGAAGGCTAGGAGCGTTCGCGCTCTCAAGCCATCAAGAAGCCTTTCAGGAGTCCTCATGCGACAAGACAAACTCACGACCAAGTTTCAAGAAGCCCTGAGCGACGCCCAGTCGCTGGCGCTTGGCCAGGACAATGGTTACATCGAGCCGGCCCACCTGCTGGCGGCCATGCTCAAGCAGGACGACGGCCCACGCGCGCTGCTCGAAAAAGCCGGTGTCAACGTCAATTCGCTGGCGCAAGCGGTGGACAGCGCCATTAAAAAGCTGGCGCAGGTGCAAGGGCAAGACCAGGTGCAGGTGTCGTCCGAGCTGGCCAAGCTCCTGCAAGCCACTGAAAAAGAAGCCATCAAGCGCGGCGATCAGTTCATTGCCGGAGAGCTGTTTTTGCTGGCCGTGTGCGACAGTAAGACTGAGCTTGGCAAGCTCGCTAAAGACAGCGGCTTGAGCCGAAAGTCACTGGAAGCGGCCATTGATGCCGTACGCGGCGGGCAGGGTGTGAACAGCGCCGATGCGGAAGGCCAGCGCGAAGCCCTGAAAAAATACTGCATGGACCTGACCGAGCGCGCGCGCCTGGGCAAGCTCGACCCGGTGATTGGCCGTGACGACGAAATCCGCCGCGCCATCCAGGTGCTGCAGCGCCGCACCAAAAACAACCCGGTGCTGATTGGCGAGCCGGGCGTGGGCAAAACTGCGATTGTTGAAGGCCTGGCCCAGCGCATCGTGGCCGGGGAGGTGCCTGATTCGCTCAAGGGCAAACGCGTGCTGAGCCTGGACATGGCCGCGCTAGTGGCCGGCGCCAAGTTCAGGGGCGAGTTTGAAGAGCGCCTGAAAACCGTGCTCAAGGAGCTGGCTCAGGAAGAGGGCCAGACCATTGTTTTCATCGACGAGCTGCACACCATGGTGGGCGCAGGCAAGGGCGAAGGTGCGATGGACGCAGGCAACATGCTCAAACCCGCCCTGGCGCGTGGCGAGCTGCACTGCGTGGGCGCGACCACGCTCGATGAATACCGCAAATACATTGAAAAAGACGCCGCGCTGGAGCGTCGCTTTCAGAAGATTCTGGTGGGCGAGCCAAGTGTGGAGGCGACGATTGCCATCCTGCGCGGGCTCAAAGAAAAGTACGAACTGCACCACGGCGTGCAAATCACCGACCCCGCCATCGTCGCCGCTGCCGAGCTGTCACACCGCTACATCACCGACCGCTTCTTGCCCGACAAGGCGATTGACCTGATTGACGAGGCCGCAAGCAAAATTAGCATTGAGCGCGACAGCAAACCCGAGGTGATGGACAAGCTCGACCGCCGCCTGATTCAGCTGCAGATCGAGCGGGAAGCGGTGCGGCGCGAAAAAGACGAATCTTCGCAAAAGCGTTTCGGCCTGATCGAGGAGGAAATCGTCAAGCTGCAAAAGGAAATTTCAGACCTGGACGAAATCTTGCAGGCTGAAAAAGCCCAGGCCCTTGGTTCCAAGGACGTGATGGAGGAAATTGACCGGATTCGCTTCCAGATTGAAGAATTCACCCGCAAAGGCGACTTCAACAAGGTTGCCGAGTTGCAGTACGGCCAGTTGCCGGCGCTCGAAAAGCGGTTGAAAGAAGCGCAGGATGTTGAGTCCGACAAGGGCGCAGGCAACGTACCCAAGCTGCTGCGCACCCAGGTCGGTGCTGAAGAGATCGCTGAAGTCGTTGCGCGTTCCACCGGTATTCCGGTCAGCAAGCTGATGCAGGGCGAGCGCGACAAGCTGCTGCAAATGGAGGTCAAGCTGCATGAGCGCGTGGTCGGCCAGGAGGAAGCTATTCAAGCCGTCGCCAATGCGATTCGCCGCTCG
>JANLUZ010000053.1:0-40282 GCA_031363755.1 Polaromonas sp. | reverse complement strand
GCATGTCGCTGGCGCGCACGCTGGGCAACAAGCGCCCGGTCAAGCGCTGGCACAGGCCATAGAACAGGACTGGCGCCTGAACAGCCAGCGCCGTCATCAACGCGTACTGGGTCAGAAAGCCGAACTCGATCAACCCATAGTTGCGCAGCACCGGGAAAACCGCAGCCACCGACACCGGCAGAAACCCCAGAACCAGCCAGCGCAGGTCTGCGTCAGAGCGCCATGCCGCAAGCACCACACCCACAGCGGTCACCGCCACACTCAGGGCGAGTACGGTGTTGTAAGCAACAAAGGCCAGCTCGCTGAGCATCAGCGCGTTGGCGATACCGCACGCTAAAAGCGCCAGGATTAGCGCTTTCATCAGTGCGTCCAGCCGGGGCGCCAGGCGCTGCAGCTCGCCGATGATGCAAACAAATAACAGCGCCGACGCTGCCGACAGGCTGGCCAGAAAAATCGCGCTGGCATTGTTGAGCTGCGGCAGTTCGGGCCACAGGTAAAGGCTGGCCAGGCCCGTCAGAACCGCCTGCGCGCCCGACAGCGCCGCCACATGCACCGCGTAAGCCGCGAAGCCGCTGTCGCGGTAGGCCACGGCATTGGCGGTGGCCAGCGCAACCGCGAGGATGGCCAGGCCAAAGTAAATGCCCAGCAGCATGTGCTCGTTCTGACGCAGGGTGATGAGCCCGGCATCGTTGATCGCGAACGGCAGCGCTGAAAAGGGCACACGCGAGTGCCGCAGTTGCAGGTAATAGCGCATGGGAACCCCCACCTCGGCAGGCAGTGCAAACACGGGGTACCGCCCCCGCAGCGCCCACCGGCTTATCGCCCGGCTGTCGCCTGCTTCCTGACGCTGCCACTGCCCGCCGCCGTCGCGGTAATACAGTGTGGCTTCGTCCAGTGCAGGCAGCGGCACCGCCAGCCACCAGGTGCCGACCGAGCCCACCGCTACCGCGTCAAACCGCTGCCACAGCGTGCCGCCTCGTATCGCCACCGGCTGGCCTGTGACGGGTGCGAACGACGCTGGTGGCAGACGCTCCACGTCGTCCACCGACAGCGCGCCACTGGGGTCTAAAAAGGTCTGCAGCGACGCCAGCATGTCACCGGAGGTCACCGTGCCTGTCAACCGAAGGACTTGGTCAGTGGCCCGTGGCGCGGCGTTGTCACCCCAGGCGGGCAGGCCAAAAGCCAGGCAACCGAGCAGCACCACCAATGCTGTACACGCGCGCACTGAAAGCCAGCAGACCGCGTTGCCGAAGGCACATGGCCGCTCGCCATTGCTGTTAAATTTTGTAATGACCACCGGGCAATTTTCCGTGGTTGCCCGCGCTGGGAGCCGCCGGTTTCTCATTATTTTTCAAAGGCAATGCGTTTGTCGTTGCCCCAAACAAAGCAATAAATCACAAATACCGCACGCCAGCGTCGCGCGAAAACGCCACATCACGCCCGGTGTAACCCCAGCGACGCAACTTCAACGCTTTCACATCATTGCGCAGACCCGCAGCACTTCCGCACCATAGGCGTCGAGCTTCTTGCTGCCAATGCCGCTGATGCCTTCCAGGTCGGCCATCGCTCGCGGGTTCCGCTCGGCGATGGCGCGCAGCGTGGCGTCGTGAAAAATCACAAATGCGGGCAGGTTGTGCTGCTGGGCGACTTCAGCGCGCCAGGCCTTGAGGCGACCCAGGCGACCCAGCGCCCCGGCATTGAGCGCGGCTTCAGCCATGCCCTTGGCCGATGTTTTGGTGGCTTTGGATTTACGGGTGGATTCCTTGCCGCCAGGGGCCTGCTCGCGCAGCAGCACGGTGGCGTCGCCCTTGAGTACCTCGCGCGCATCAGGCAGCAACCGCAGCGTGCCATAGGCTTCTGCGTCGGCGTACACCCTGTTTTTGGCGATCAGCTGGCGCAGCACGCTGCGCCACTGCGCTTCCCCCAGGTCGGCGCCAATGCCGAAGGTGCTGAGCTTGTCGTGCTGGTATTGGGCCACCTTGTCGGTGGTTTTACCACGCAAGATATCCATCACATGCCCCGCCCCAAAGCTGATGCCGCTGGCCTGCTGCACGCGGTAAATGCAGCTGAGCATCTTGCGCGCTGCTTCGGTGGCGTCCCACACCGCAGGCGGGTTCAGGCAGTTGTCGCAATTGCCGCAGGCTGTGCTTTCTTCGCCAAAGTAATGCAGCAGGCTGACGCGTCGACAGGCGGTGTCTTCGGCCAGGCTTAGCAGGGCGTCAAGCTTGCCGCGCATCACCGCCTTGAACTCTTCACTGGCCGCCTCGCTGGTGTCGATCATGCGGCGCTGGTTCACCACGTCCTGCAGGCCGTACACCATCCACGCATCCGCAGGCAGCCCGTCCCGCCCGCCCCGACCCGTCTCCTGGTAGTAGCCTTCGATGTTTTTGGGCATGTCCAGGTGCGCTACAAAACGCACGTCGGGCTTGTCGATCCCCATGCCAAAGGCAATCGTGGCCACCATCACCACGCCGTCTTCCCGCAAAAAGCGGTCTTGCCGCTGCTGGCGCAGAGCCGAGTCCAGCCCCGCGTGGTAGGCCAGCGCCGTGATGCCGGTGGCCGCCAGCGTGTTGGCAATCTCTTCGACCCGTTTGCGCGACTGGCAGTAGACGATGCCCGCCTCGCCCGCGTGTTCGATGGTGATGAAGCGCAGCAGCTGGCGCGTCGGCTCGGTTTTTTCAACAATGGTGTAGCGGATGTTGGGCCGGTCAAAGCTGCTGACAAAGTGCTGCGCGTCCTCGAGCTTGAGCCGCTCGATCATGTCTTGCCGCGTCAAGTCGTCGGCCGTGGCCGTCAGCGCCATGCGCGGCACGTCGGGAAAGGTCTCGTGCAGCAGGCTCAGGCTGCGGTATTCCGGGCGAAAGTCATGGCCCCACTGGCTCACGCAGTGCGCCTCGTCAATCGCAAACAGGCTGAGCAGGCCGCGCTCATGCAACGATGTCAGCAGGCCCTTCATGCGCGGCGTGTTGATGCGCTCGGGCGCCGCGTACAGCAGCGTCAGCTCGTTTTTGAGCAGCTGCTTTTCCAGCGCACTGCTTTCCTCGTACGTCTGCGTCGAATTCAAAAACGCCGCCGCCACCCCCGCCTCATGCAGCGCGCCCACCTGGTCGTGCATCAGCGCAATCAATGGCGAAATCACGATCGTCACCCCGTGCCCCGCCTGTTGCCGCACGATGGCCGGGATCTGGTAGCACAGCGACTTGCCGCCGCCTGTGGGCATCAGCACCAGCGCGTCACCGCCGTTGACAACATGGTTCACGATGGCCGCCTGCGGGCCCCGGAAGTCGCTGTAGCCGAAGACTTCGTTGAGAACGGTGAGCGCAGGCGTGGTGGCTAGGGGGGATGTGGGGGTCATAGAAGCAGAAAGGCAGCGAAAGAGACTGGGCGGCAATTGCTATTAAAAACAGAGCTGCTTAGGCAGTAAAAACCTGGGCTAGCGGCATAAAACACCTGAAAACAAGGCTGCAACACCGCCAGCGAGGCCTATTGTCGGGCAAAGCGTTGGCTTGTCAGCCTGTAGCTTGTACTCACCGGACCTGCTCGAAGAGGCACGCTGTTGACGGCGCCAGGGGGGGGCTGGCAACGGACCGAACTCCACCCAACCGCCGATTAAAATTGTGTCATGCACCCCCTTCACTACACCCGCGCCCAGCAACTCCCCGCCATTCTTGAAAACCGCATCGCCATTCTTGATGGTGCGATGGGCACGATGATCCAGCGCTTCAAGCTCAATGAAGCGCAGTACCGGGGTGAGCGCTTCAAGGACTTTCACCGTGACATCAAGGGTAACAACGAGCTGCTGAGCCTGACGCGCCCGGACGTGATCAGGGACATCCATGAAAGCTACCTGGCCGCCGGCGCTGACCTGATTGAAACCAACACCTTTGGCGCGACCACGGTGGCCCAGGCGGACTACGACATGGCGGACCTCGCCGTCGAGATGAACTATGCGTCGGCCCGCATTGCGCGCGAAGCGTGCGACAAATTCAGCACGCCTGACAAGCCGCGTTTTGTGGTCGGCGCGCTCGGCCCCACACCCAAAACCGCCAGCATCAGCCCCGACGTGAACGACCCGGGCGCGCGCAACACCAGCTTTGAAGAGCTGCGCCGCGCCTACTACGAGCAGACCGAGGCGCTGGTCAAGGGTGGCAGCGATGTGCTACTGGTCGAAACGGTGTTTGACACGCTGAACGCTAAGGCGGCGCTGTTTGCGATTGACGAGTACTTTGACGACTCGGGCGAGCGGCTGCCGCTGATCATCAGCGGCACCGTCACCGATGCGTCGGGCCGCATTTTGAGTGGGCAAACCGTCACCGCCTTCTGGCACAGCGTGCGCCACGCGCGGCCGCTGGCCGTGGGCCTGAATTGCGCGTTGGGTGCGGCGCTGATGCGCCCCTACATCCAGGAGCTGGCCAAGGCGGCGCCCGACACCTTCATCAGCTGCTATCCCAACGCCGGCCTACCCAACCCGATGAGCGACACCGGCTTTGACGAAACGCCAGACGTGACCAGCCGCCTGCTGCATGAGTTTGCGGCCGAAGGGCTGGTCAACATCGTGGGCGGCTGCTGCGGCACCACGCCCGACCACATCCAGGCGATTGCGCACGCGGTGACGCCGCTGGCCGCGCGGCGGGTGAGGCCGGGAGTTTTCTACAAAGAAGCGGCATAAACCGGCACGAGGCGGCGCCCGACACTCGTGCTGACAGCCGCCCTGCTGGTGCTGCGCGGCCCTTGAAAATGGCGGCTAGCGCCGGGTCTTCATGACGTGGTCGACCTCTTGCTGCATCGCCTTGACAAGCTGGCTGTACATCTTGAGTTTGTCGGTGGTGTCGCGCAGGCGTTCCGCCACCCGAAGCGACACGGCGAACATCAGCTTGGTGGCGGTGCGCGGGTGGTCTTTGCTCAGCGCCTCCAGCGCGCTGCGTGTCAACACCGCGCAGCGCAGCGGCGTGGTGGCGGTGCAAGACGCCAGCCGCGCCAGCCCGTCGATCAGGCTGATTTCTCCCATCAGGCTGCCGGGGCCGAGCACCGTGACGGTTTGCGGCGTGTCGCGCGTGACGATGACGTTTTCAACGGTCACTTCGCCCTCCAACAGCAGCAGCATCTGCTCGGTATTGTCGAGGTCTCCCTCACGAATGAAAACGGTGTGCTCGGCAATGGGGCGCGGCTCCATGTAGCGAACCACCACGCGGGCGTCCTGCAGCGACAGCTGCATCAGCGCGGTGGGCGCAATGAGCAATTGCGCGGCGAGCTCCGCTGAAGCCGACCCCAATGAGCCGCGTTGGCGCACCATTGGTCGGGCGGCGTGGATGATTTTTTTGAAGAGCGACATCTGAAAATTGTCCGCTATCTCGCCGCATTCCCGGCGAAGCCTTTAAAATGCGTGTTGTTTTCGAGGAGCGTTGCAGCGGCCCACCCGCCAGGCTCGAAAACTGGACCCCTGACCGCCACGTCAGCGCGTACCTGCAACGACGCTCACCTCTGCCCCAAGCCGCCAGGTGAGTTCATGTCCGACATCCCGAAAAATACCGCCGCCGCACGCGATGTGCCCCCCATGAAGCTGTCCGGCCTGGAGCCGGTCAACATCGGCGCGGGCACGCTGTTCGTCAACATTGGCGAGCGCACCAACGTCACCGGCTCCAAGGCGTTTGCCCGCATGATTTTGAATGGCGAGTACGAACAAGCCCTGGCCGTGGCGCGCCAGCAGGTCGAAAACGGCGCGCAGATCATCGACATCAACATGGACGAGGCGATGCTGGACAGCCAGGCCGCCATGGTGCGCTTTTTGAACCTGATCGCCAGCGAGCCCGACATTTCCCGCGTGCCCATCATGATCGACAGCTCCAAGTGGAGCGTGATCGAGGCCGGGCTGCGCTGCATTCAGGGCAAGGGCATCGTCAACTCGATCAGCATGAAGGAAGGCGTGGACATCTTCAAACACCAGGCCAAGCTGCTCAAGCGCTACGGCGCGGCCGCCGTGGTGATGGCGTTTGACGAACAAGGCCAGGCCGACACCTACCAGCGCAAGGTTGAAATTTGCGAGCGCGCCTACCGCGTGCTGGTCGATGAGGTCGGGTTTCCGCCCGAAGACATTATTTTTGACCCCAATATTTTCGCCATCGCCACCGGCATTGAAGAGCACAACAACTACGCGGTGGATTTCATTGAAGCCACGCGCTGGATCAAGGCCAACCTGCCCGGGGCCAAGGTGTCGGGCGGCGTGAGCAACGTGTCGTTCAGCTTTCGCGGCAACGACCCGGTGCGTGAAGCCATCCACACTGTGTTTCTGTACCACGCGATTCAGGCGGGCATGGACATGGGCATCGTCAACGCCGGCATGGTGGGCGTGTACGACGACCTGGAGCCCACGCTGCGCGAACGGGTGGAAGACGTGGTGCTCAACCGCCAGCCGGTCTACAAACCCGGTGAGGCTGAAATCAGCCCCGGCGAGCGCCTGATTGAAGTGGCCGAAACCGCCAAAAGCGGCGCCAAGGACGACAGCAAAAAGAACGAGTGGCGCGCCCTGCCGGTGCGGGCGCGGCTGTCACACGCGCTGGTGCACGGTTTTAACGAACACATCGTGCCGGACACCGAAGAGGTATGGCAACAAATCAAGGCCGAAGGCGGCCGCCCGCTGCATGTGATCGAAGGCCCACTGATGGACGGCATGAACGTGGTGGGTGACCTGTTCGGCCAGGGCAAGATGTTTTTGCCCCAGGTGGTGAAAAGCGCCCGCGTGATGAAGCAAGCGGTGGCGCATTTGCTGCCCTACATCGAGGCTGAAAAGCTGCTGCTGGAAGCGGCGGGTGCCGACGTCAAGACCAAGGGCAAGATCATCATCGCCACCGTCAAGGGCGACGTGCACGACATCGGCAAAAACATTGTCACCGTGGTGCTGCAGTGCAACAACTTCGAGGTGGTGAACATGGGCGTGATGGTGCCCTGCCATGAGATTTTGGCGCGCGCCAAGGTCGAGGGCGCGGACATCGTGGGCCTAAGCGGCCTGATCACCCCCAGCCTGGAAGAGATGCAGTACGTGGCCGCTGAAATGCAAAAAGACGACCACTTTCGCATCCGCAAAATCCCGCTGCTGATTGGCGGCGCGACCTGCTCGCGCGTACATACCGCCGTGAAAATCGCCCCGCATTACGAAGGCCCGGTGGTGTATGTGCCGGACGCGTCGCGCAGCGTCAGCGTGGCGCAAAGCCTGCTAAGCGACCAGGCCGCCAAATACATCGGCGAGCTGAACGCCGACTACGACAAGGTGCGGCTGCAGCACGCCAACAAAAAGCAAACGCCGATGTGGACGCTGGCCAAGGCGCGCGCCAACGCCACCAAAGTGGACTGGTCGGCCTACACCCCGCCCGTGCCCAAGTTTGTGGGCCGCCGCCTGTTCAAGAACTTTGACTTGACCGAGCTCGCCAAATTCATCGACTGGGGGCCGTTTTTCCAGACGTGGGACCTGGCGGGGCCGTTTCCGCAAATTTTGAAAGACGAAGTTGTGGGCACCGAGGCGGTGCGGGTGTACGCCGACGCCAAACGCATGCTGCAGCGGCTGATCGAAGGGCGCTGGCTCACCGCCAACGGCGTGATTGGTTTGTATCCCGCCAACAGCGTGGGCGACGACATTGAGATCTACACGGATGACACGCGCAGCGAAGTCGCCATGACGTGGCGTGGGCTGCGCCAGCAGGCCGAAAAAACCGCCGTGGACGGCGTGATGCGCCCCAGCCGCTGCCTGGCCGACTTTGTAGCCCCGAAAGCGCTTGCTCCTGAATTAATAGCTGCACAGGCAGCAAAAACGGGGACTAGCGGCACAAATGACTCAAAAATTACCGATTACATCGGTGTTTTTGCCGTTACCGCCGGCATTGGGGCGGAAAAGAAGGAAAAGTACTTTCTGGACGACCACGACGACTACTCGTCCATCATGCTCAAGGCGCTGGCCGACCGCCTGGCCGAGGCCTTTGCCGAGTGCCTGCACCAGCGCGTGCGGCAAGACCTGTGGGGCTATGCGCCCAACGAGGCCCTGAGCCACGAGGCGCTGATTGCTGAACAATACAAAGGCATTCGCCCCGCGCCCGGGTACCCGGCCTGCCCCGACCACAGCGCCAAGCTCGACATGTTTGCGCTGCTGGGCGCGGGCGACATCGGCATGGAACTGACAGAAAGCCTGGCCATGACGCCCGCCGCCAGTGTGAGCGGCTTCATGCTCAGCCACCCTGACAGCGTGTACTTCAACGTCGGCAAGATCGGCGACGACCAGTTGCAAGACCTGGCCAAGCGGCGCGGCGAGACACCCGAGCAGCTGCAGCGGCTATTGGCCCCGAACCTGTAGCCGTGGTGTCAGCGGCCGCCCAGCCGCCGCGTCAGCCGATGCCGAGACGCCTCTACACGGCGGGCTATGTTTACAAATGCACACTGCGCTTTACCTCGCAGCGCGTTTCTTTTTGCGGCACCGCACGTTAATTGATCAGGGGCGCACGGTGTGCCCCGCACGGTTTGCCGCGTAGAGGTTGTCAACACCCACCGGCTGCAAGCCGCGCACCGAAACGCTTATCTTGAGGAGAGAACACTATGGATACCTTGAACACCACCACCCCGGGCCAAACCCCCGCCAACAGCAACAGCAAACCCCTGTGGGCGGCTGTCGGCGTGTTGGGTGCCGCCGTGTTGGCCATGGGCGGCACCATGCTGTACCAGCGTCCCGCTGCGACGCAAGCCCCCACCGTGCCTGTGGCGGCGTTGACCACACCCGCACCGATTGTGGCCACCGCACCCAAAGGGCTGGTGGCGCAATCAGGCGGTGACGATTTGGTTGAAAAACCGGCGCCAGCGCCTGTAAAACCCGCTCCCGCGCCCGTCAAAAAAGTGGTGACCCCGGCACCTCGCCCAGCGCCCCTGACCTATTCCAACGCCAATGGCAGCCCGGCCTATTCGCCACAACCGCAGCGGCAGACGTGCCTGTCTTGTGGCACGGTTGAATCGGTCACGCCAGTGCAGCGCTCCACCAAGGCTGAAGGCCCTGGCCTGGGCGCTGTGGCTGGCGGTGTGCTCGGTGCCGTGCTTGGCAACCAGGTAGGCCACGGCAATGGCCGCGCGGCAGCCACCGTGCTGGGCGCCGTGGGCGGCGGCTACGCTGGCAACGCCATTGAAGGCAACATGAAAAATGTGACGCTCTACCAAGTGGGTGTTCGCATGGAAGACGGCTCACGTCGCACCGTGGAGATTTCGCAAGCGCCGTCAGTGGGCAGCGCGGTGACAGTAGAAGGCGCCAACCTGCGATTGCGCTAGGCGCTAGACGCTAGACGCTATTAGATGCCGGGCATCGTTGGGCAGTGATGTCCGGTCGCCCGTTTTGGTGCGGCGGACGTGCCCATCAAGGGCGTCAACAAGCCGTCATCAAGGGGCATGAGACTTGGGGGTTTCGTTGCAGAAAGCACCCCGTCCATGTCCCTTATTCATTGCCGATGCGTCAAACTTTGCCTGCGTGGTGTGGCGGCCGCTACTGCCGCGCTAGCGCTTTTTGCCTGTGGCGGCAGCTCTGATTTGGCAACCGAGCGATCCGTCGCGTCGCTGCGGCTGATTGGCCAGCAGGTGCTTGCGCGCCGCACTGAGTTTGGCGGTACGGTGGTGGGCGGCCCGTCGGGCATCGACTACGACGCGGCCAATAACCGCTATGTGCTGATCTCGGACGACCGCACGACAACCGACTCGCTCAACGCGCCGCGCATGTACTTTGCCAATCTGGCGTTCGACGCGGCCAGTTTTGCGGGTGTGACGCTCACGTCCACCTTCACCATGAAGCAGCCCAACGGCAGCGTCTACCCCAAGGTGCCCGACGTGCTGGCAGCCGACCCCGAGTCGGTGCGCTTTGACCCCACCAGCGGCAACCTGCTATGGCCCAGCGAAGGCCAGCGCACTGTGACAGCGGCCACCGCCACCGCGCCGGCATCCACCGTGTTGATCGACCCGTTTGTTCGCGAAATCACACCGCTGGGCGCGCATGTGCGGGAATACGCGCTGCCCGCCATGTTCAAGATGTAGGCGGCCGAAACCGGCCCGCGCAACAACCTGGTGTTTGAAGGCATCACTGTGACGCCGGACCGCAGCAAAACGGTGGTAATCACCGAAAACCCTTTGTTTCAGGACGGTGCCACGCCCACGGTGACGACCGGGGCCACCTCACGCATCACGGTGTATGACCGCAGCAGCGGCGTGGCGACGGCGCAGTACGCTTATCCGATTGAAAAGATACAGGCCAAGCCGGTACCAGACGGCCAGTTTTCAGTCAACGGCGCCACGGAAATTCTGGCGGTGACGAACACCAGGTTTTTGGTGCTGGAGCGCGGCTTTTCCGTGGGGGTACTCGGTAACTAATTGCGTTTGTACGAGGTCGATATTTCCGACGCGACCAACGTGCTGAACACCGCCGCGCTGACCGCCACCAATGCCGTGCGCGTCACCAAGCGGCTGGTGCTGGACTTTGAAACGCTGAAAACCCAGCTCGGCGGCATCGCCAACCTGGAAGGCATCACCTTTGGCCCCAAGCTGGCCAACGGCCACGACTCGCTGGTCGTGGTGGCCGATGACAACTTCCCCACGGCTGCGTCCGCTACCGACCTCAACCAGTTTTTGGTGTTTGAGGTGATTCCGCAGTAAATTTTGAGTGATATCGGCATCTAGCCCAGGTATTTACTGCCTGAGCTGCTATCACTTCATGAGCAAATACGGGATCAGTGGCTGGCCTTGAGCGCGCGGCGGTACTGCACCGCCTCGGCCACGTGCGTGACCTGCACCGACTGCGCTCCCGCCAGGTCAGCAATCGTGCGGGCCACCTTCAAGCAGCGGTGAATGCTGCGCCCCGACCAGCCCAGGCGGGCTGCTGCCGTATTCAGGAATTTGGCAGCGCTGTCGTCCAGGTGGCATTGCGCGTCAATGGCCTGGCCTTCCAATGCTTGGTTGCTACTGCCCTGACGCGCCATGGCGCGGGCGCGGGCGGCTTCGGCACGGGCGCGAATCGGCAACGTGGCCTCGCCGGGCGGGGCATTGATCAGCTCTTGGGCAGCCAGCGCCCCCACCTCAACATGCAAATCAATGCGGTCGAGCAGCGGGCCACTGAGCTTGCCCTGGTAGCGCGACACCTGGTCGGGGGAGCAGCGGCAGGCCCGCAGGTTGGAGCCGAGGTAGCCACACGGGCATGGGTTCATGGCGGCCACCAGCTGAAACCGTGCCGGAAACTCGGCCCGACTGGCCGCGCGTGAAATCGTGATGGTGCCTGACTCCAGCGGCTCGCGCAGGGCTTCGAGCGCGGCGCGCGGAAACTCGGGCACTTCGTCCAGGAACAGGACCCCACGATGGGCCAGTGAGATTTCGCCAGGGCGCGGCGGCGACCCCCCGCCCACCAGTGCCACCGCACTGGCGGTGTGGTGCGGCGAGCCCGTCGGGCGCACCGCCCACTGGTCCATTGAAAAGCGGCCGACCAATGACGCCACCGCCGCACACTCCAGAGCTTCGGCTGTCGTCATGGCGGGCAGCAAGCCTGCAAAGCGCTGCGCCAGCATGGACTTGCCCGAGCCGGGCGCGCCCATCATCAGCACGCTGTGGCCGCCCGCTGCTGCGATTTCAAGCGCACGCCGCGCCGCCGCCTGACCCTTCACGTCGGCCATGTCCTTGTAGACAGGCTGCGCAGGGCGGGCCATGGGCAGCACGCGGCGCCAGCCGGGCTGCGCGTCCAGCAGCAGCTCGCCGGGTAAAAACTGCCGCACTACGTCGAGCAAATGCTGCACGCCGTAGATTTCGGCGTCCGGCACCAGCGCGGCTTCTTCGGCGCTGGTGTCCGGCAGCACCAGCTTGGGCCAGGGTGCGTCGCCCGCTGCACCGGCCGTGCCGGACTGCCTGGACAGCGCCAGGCTCATGGCCAGCGCGCCGCGCACCGGGCGAATGTCGCCGCCCAGAGACAACTCACCGGCGAATTCAAAGCCATCGAGCTTTTTGGAGTCAATCTGCCCGCTGGCCGCCAGAATGCCCAGGGCGATCGGCAAATCAAACCGCCCGGAATCCTTGGGCAGGTCGGCCGGGGCCAGGTTCACGGTGATGCGCTTGTTCGACGGAAACTCCAGCCCGGTGTTCTGAATGGCAGAGCGAACGCGCTCCCGCGCCTCTTTGACCTCGGTCTCGGCAAGCCCGACCAATGTAAAGCTGGGCAGGCCGTTGGCCAGGTGGACTTCCACGCAGACGGGGCGAGCCTCAAGACCCAAAAGGGCGCGGCTGTGCACTAAAGACAGGCTCATGACGAAAACCGGTAAATGGAACCCCAATACAGTGCAGATGGGGTTGTTAATTGCTCTTATTTGGTGCGATAACGCCCTGCGCACGATGTGGAAGGCACAAAACCGAACTGTCTTCGTAACGCAACAGCCCATCAAATGGCGGACATCTTTGACTTATATGTAAATTTTTTGGCACGGTATATGCTAAAAAGTTTCGGGCCTTTGCAACCTTCCGCGATGGCATCAATCGCTTTTCCGACTCTTACATTCATAAACTCCGGAGATCTCATGAAGTCCGTTTATTTCGCCAAGTCTGTTGTAGTCGCCTCCCTTGTTTTGGCAGGTGGCGCGTTCGCGCAGACCGCCGCACCGGCCGCAGAGCCAACGCCCCCGTTGAGCTTCAACATATCGCTGACCAGCAACTACAAGTTCCGTGGTCAGGACCAGTACACCAGCAAGACGCGCGCCTTCAAGCCGGCCATCAACGGCGGTTTTGACTACGCTTTTGACAACGGTTTCTACGTCGGCAACTGGAACTCCAGTATTGACTGGACGAAAAACGGACTGCCTTCGCGCGACAACAGCTCCATTGAAGTGGACATCTACGGCGGCTACAAATTCAAGGCCGGCGAGCTGGACATGGATGTCGGCGCGCTGCAGTACTACTACCCCGGCGCCAACGGTGCCAACACCACCGAGCTGTACGTGGCCGGCACCTACGGCCCTGTGACGGCCAAGTATTCCGGCACTGTGTCCAAAGGCTATTTCGGCTTGGGCAAGGAATACCTGAACGGCGAAGGTCGCGGCACGGGCTACTTCAACCTGGCGTTTGCCCAGGAAGTGGCACCCAAGACCACCTTCAAGGCTGCCGTCGGTTACACCAGCTTCAAAGGCGGCGCGAAAAACGCCGGTGTGCCTAACTATGTCGACTACAGCGTGGGCGCGGCCTACGACTTGGGTGAGGGCTTCACGCTCAATGGCGCTGTGCAGGGTGCCAACAAAAAGAACAGCTATGTGTACGCCATTGACCCCGGCACGTCCGTCAACCGCGCCACGCTGGTGGTGACCGTGACCAAAGCCCTGTAACGAAGCACCGCGCAGAACCTGCACGAGACGGCCTTCGGGCCTGTGTCATCACCGAAATCCCGGAGGAAACCAGAACATGAAACTCGTTACAGCCATCATCAAACCGTTCAAGCTTGACGAAGTGCGTGAAGCACTTTCAAGTATGGGCGTGCAAGGCATCACGGTCACGGAGGTCAAGGGCTTTGGCCGTCAAAAAGGCCACACGGAGCTGTACCGCGGCGCGGAGTATGTCGTCGACTTTCTGCCCAAAGTCAAGATCGAAGCCGCTGTGTCTGACGACCTCGTGGAACGTGTGATCGAAGCGATTGAGGGCGCTGCCCGCACCGGCAAGATCGGTGACGGCAAGGTGTTTGTCTACAACCTGGAGCAGGTTGTACGTATCCGTACGGGCGAAACCGGCAAGGAAGCGCTGTAACGCCGCCCCCGGGCCAACGCACCGCACCAACGTTTCGCGACTTTCCAATAAGAGACCCTAAACATGAAAAAAATCCTTGCTTCCTTGCTGCTGGGGATGAGCTTGCTCACCACCGGCTCGATGGCGCTGGCACAGGCGCCTGCGGCCAGCGACGCCTCTGCCCTTGCGGCGGTGGCACCTGCTGCACCTGCTGCCAAAGCAGGGCCTGATGCCAGCGCACCTGCACCCACGGCACCAGCGGCCGTGGCCGCTTCAGTGGCAGCTGCGCCTGCCTCGGCGGCAGCGTCTGCTGCACCAGCCCCCGTGCCCAACAAAGGCGACACCACCTGGATGATGTTGTCCACGCTGCTGGTCATCATGATGACGATTCCGGGCCTGGCCCTGTTCTACGGCGGACTGGTTCGCAGCAAGAACATGCTGTCGGTGCTGATGCAGGTCATGGTGACGTTCTCCATGATCATCGTGCTGTGGGTGCTCTACGGTTACAGCATCGCCTTCACCGAAGGCAACGCCTTCTTCGGCGGCTTCGACCGCCTGTTCATGAAGGGCATCTGGGACAACGCAGCAGGCACGTTTGCCAATGCCGCTACGTTCAGCAAAGGCGTCGTGATCCCCGAGATCGTGTTTGCCGCCTTTCAGGCCACGTTCGCCGGCATCACCTGCACGCTGATCGTCGGCGCGTTTGCCGAACGCATGAAGTTCTCGGCCGTGCTGGCCTTCATGGTGCTGTGGTTCACCTTCAGCTACCTGCCCATGGCGCACATGGTGTGGTTCTGGATGGGCCCGGACGCCTACACCGGCAAGGAAGTGGTTGATGCGATGAACGGCAAGGCCGGCTACCTCTGGCAGATGGGCGCCCTGGACTTTGCAGGCGGCACCGTGGTGCACATCAACGCGGCTGTGGCAGGTTTGGTCGGCGCCTTTGTGGTCGGCAAGCGCATTGGCTACGGCAAGGAATCAATGGCGCCTCACAGCCTGACGTTGACCATGGTCGGTGCCGCGCTGCTGTGGGTGGGCTGGTTCGGTTTCAACGCCGGTTCTGCCCTGGAAGCCAACGGCTTTGCGGCCCTTGCCTTCATGAACACGCTGGTAGCGACGGCGGCTGCGGTGCTGGCCTGGTGCATTGGTGAAACCATGATGCGCGGCAAGGCCTCGATGCTGGGTGCGGCTTCTGGTTGCGTCGCCGGCCTGGTGGCCATCACGCCAGCGGCGGGCAACGTTGGCATCGGCGGCGGTCTGGTCATCGGCCTGGTGGCAGGTTTCGCCTGCCTGTGGGGTGTGAACGGCCTGAAGAAAATGCTGGGGGCAGACGATTCGCTGGACGTGTTCGGCGTGCACGGTGTCGGCGGTATTGTCGGCGCGCTGCTGACAGGCGTGTTTGCCTCGCCAAGCCTGGGTGGCCCCAGCACTGTGGCCGACTGGACCACCGCTGCCATGACCACTGCCGACGCATTTTCGATCGGCGCGCAAGTGTGGATTCAGCTCAAGGCTGTGCTGATCACTGTTGTCTGGTCGGGCATCGTGTCGTTCGTGGCCTACAAAGTGGTGGACTTGACCATTGGCCTGCGTGTGGACGAGGAAGCCGAACGCGAAGGCCTGGACATCACGTCACATGGCGAGACCGCTTACCACGGCTGATGAACCTCAAGGCGTCGCACCGAACGTGTACGGCGCCAACATGGCACGCTTTAAGCTTTGTCTTTTCTGTTGAGGTAGTTGAGTTGAGTTGAGTTGAAGAGTGTCTCCTTTGGATGTTCGGCCCGCCGGTGCAAACCGGCGGGCTGTTTTTTTGGGGCCTACCGAAATGGCGTCCTGCCAAGTCAGGGCGACGGCACTGGCGCAGTTTGGCGTGTGGCTTGTCTGCCTGTAGAGTGGCTGTTTTTACTCTTGGAGATGCCCTTGACCAAGCCCATGTCCTGGCGCGTCTTGCTGCTTGCCCCCTGCACGCTGGGGGAATCGCCGTTCTGGCACCCCGACGAGCATCGGCTGTACTGGGTCGACATTGCGCAGCGCTGCGTGCACCGCTTCAGCCCCACCACGGGCGTGGCCGAGCAGTGGTCGATGCCGTCCGAGCCCGGCTGCATCGCGCCGGTGCGCAGCATTGCCGGGCGTGGTGCACCAGGCGGCCTGCTGGTCGCCCTGCGGGACGGCGTGTACGCTGCCGACCATTGGGGCGGCCCCCTCACCCTGGTGGCTCCAGCGCTGCATGACCGGGCCACCCACCGCTTCAACGACGGCAAGGCAGACCCCGTCGGCCGATTCTGGGTCAGCACCATCAACGAGACGCGTTCATCGGCGTCGGCCCAGCTGCTGTCGCTGGCCGCCGGCGGGCTGAGCGGCGACGGAGCGCGGGCATTGCAGGTGATGGCCACGGGCGCCACGGTGGGCAACGGCCTGGCGTGGTCACCCGATGCCTGCACGCTGTACTGGGCCGACACCAGCCGCCACGTGGTGCGCGCCTGGGATTGGGACGCCCGCCAAAACACGCTGAGCGCCGAACGCATCTTCAAGCAATGGCCGTCGAAGCCTGCATTCTGGCAAGCGGGGGCTTTCGCAGGCGCCGGCCTGGACACGGCCTATGCCGGCAGGCCTGACGGTGCCGCCGTGGACGTGGAAGGCAACTACTACGTGGCGATGTACGAAGGTGCGCGTGTTCTCAAACTCTCGCCCGAAGGGGACCTGCTGGCCAGCATTGCTGTGCCCGCCCAATGCCCGACCATGCCGTGCCTCGGCGGCGAGAACGGGCGCACGCTGTACGTCACCACCGCGCGCCAGAATCGGCCTGCCGCCGAGCTGCAGATCTATCCCGATTCAGGCTGCGTGTTCGCGATGCAGGTGGATGTGCCGGGACTGCCGGTCAATTTTTATGCGGGTTGAGGCCATTTCTGTCAATTTTTGGTGATTTGAGCCGATTTTTTAAGCTTTTTGTGCCGCTAGCCCAGGTTTTTACTGCCTGAGCAGCTATCAATTTAATACTGTTTAGCATCAAACACCCCTGACATCGGCCGTCGCAAGTTGAAGGTCGGCGAGCCAACTGGCGTAAGCGTCTGCCGGGTGGTGCGGCTCCGCGCGCAGCAGCGCCGCCGGGTGCAGCGTGACCAGCACACGCAGGCCATCGGCCCGCGTGAACCACTGGCCACGCTCAGACATGACCGCCACGTGCCGACCCAGCAGTGACGATGCGGCGGTGCCGCCGAGCGCAATGGCCACGGCGGGTTGCACCAACGCGATTTCGCCTTCCAGCCAGGGAGCGCACGCCGCCGCTTCCTGTTGCGACGGCGTTTTGTGAATGCGCTTTCGGCCGCGCGGCTCGTACTTGAAGTGTTTGACGGCGTTGGTGATAAATAGCTCGGCGCGCGGCCAGTGTAGGTCGGCCAGCGCCCGGTCAAACAGCTGGCCAGACGGGCCGACCAACGGGCGACCGCGCAGGTCTTCCTGATCGCCGGGCTGCTCGCCCACCACCATCACCCGCGCCCGCAATGCGCCTTCACCGCACACGGCCTGGGTGGCGTGCTCACCAATCGGGCAGTTGCGGCACTGCTGGGCGGCGGCGTTCAGCGCCGCCAGCGTTTGCAGCGGTTGGGCCGCCTGCACGGCCTGCACCTGACGCGCCCGCGCCGCGTTGGCTTCGCGAAACACCGGCAGCCGCCGCGCGGGTTGGGTGGGCGCCTGCTCGATCATTTGCAGGCGCTGCTGTGATGATTTGGCGGTCAGCTCGCTGATGAATTGCGCCTCGGGCAGGTTTTTCCAGTAGCGACGGGGCATCTCCTTTTGCATCATCTTGAGCTTGAGCCGCGCGGGGTTGAAGATGTGCTGGTAGTAGGTCAGCCACAGCTGCTCGCCGGCGTCGCTCGCGGGCGCATCGGCTTTGTGCGCGCCTGGGCCGTGCTGCAACTGCGCGCCGTCCCAGGCGATGCTCAGCGCCGGGGTCAGGATGGCCCAGCGCATCTGCGTGAAGCGCCGCATGAAAAACGGCGCCACGGCCCGCACCGTGTGGTGCTCGGGCTCGAACCACGCCACATGCAACAGGCCAGCGCTGGCGTCGTTGGCAAACGCGGCGTCTTGCACCGGCCGAAACCGCACAAACGCCTTCATCTTGTGCATGTCGCGGCGCACCGCCTGTGCCAGGTGCTGCGCGTGCAGGATGTCCGCGTCCACCGGGTCGTGCCGCAACGCCGGCTCATGCACCAGCCGCCACAGCAGGCGGTACAGCAGACCAAACCGGTTCGGGTCGCTGTGCAAGATGACGCTTTGGCACAGCGTGATGAACTCGGCTGGTACACCGAAAGCGGGGTGGTTAGGCTCACCTGCCGTCGGTACGTCGGGTGGCGGCGTGCCAAGCGCATCGGACCCATTCGACATGTCGGACGCATCGGAAAAAAGGTCGGGCAATGCGGCGTCCGCGCAATGCCAGCTCACGTCGGCAGGCTGCACTGCCTGCGCCAGCAAGCGCCGCGCCGCAGCGCGAAAACCGGCCCAGTCGGTAGCGCGGGCCAGCGTGACAGCTTGAACGGCGTGCGCCCGAGAATCAGCCTGCATCGCGCGTCAGGCCCAGGCCAGCGCGGGCGTCACCGGCACGGGCTTAAGCGGTGTCAACGTGCGCGCCACCGGCGGCAGCACGGGCGCGGCCCAGGGCGCTTCGTCAAACAGCCCGGCCTGCACCGGCGGCGGTGCCAAGCGCGCCGCCAGGTTGGCTGCGTCCAGCATGGCGCCGGGCTGGTGGTCGGCCAGCAGCACAAAGGGCAGCACTTTTCTCAAAGGCACATGCAGCCGCGCGAGGTCGTCAGCGCGCAATTGACGCACCCGACGGGACTGCAGTAGGCGTTGAACGGTCTTGACGCCCAGGCCCGGCACGCGCAGCAGCATTTCGCGCGGCGCGCGGTTGATATCGACCGGGAACTGCGCGCGGTGGGCCAGCGCCCAAGCGAGCTTGGGGTCCACGTCGAGTGACAACATGCCGCCGCCCGGCAACGACGCATCGGGCACGATTTCGTCGTGCGCAAAACCATAGAAGCGCATCAACCAGTCGGCCTGATAAAGCCGGTGCTCCCGCATCAGCGGCGGCTGGCGCAGCGGCAGATGGCTGGACGCGTCTGGGATCGGGCTGAAGGCCGAGTAGTACACGCGGCGAAGTTGGTAGGCGCTGTAGAGCGTGGCAGTGGATTGCAAAATCACGCTGTCGGACGTGGCGTCGGCGCCCACGATCATTTGCGTGCTTTGCCCGCCGGGCGCAAAACGGGGCGGCGGCGCCAGCACCGTTTTGCGCGACTGCGGCAGCGAGATCACGCTGGTTTTGCCGTGGTCAGCCCGCGCCCCCTTGGCGTCGTCAATGTGAAGCCGAAGCCGCGCCATCGAACGGCGAATGGCGCCGCTGTCTTTTTCAGGGGCCAGGGCCTGCAGGCCCTGCACCGTGGGCAGCTCGACATTGATGCTGAGCCGGTCGGCATACCGGCCCGCGCTGGCCAGCAACTCGGGCGACGCGTCGGGAATCGTCTTGAGGTGGATGTAGCCGCGAAAGTCGTGGTCTTCGCGCAGGCGGCGCGCCACCTCTACCACCTGCTCCATGGTGTAGTCCGGGCTCTGGATGATGCCGCTGGACAAAAACAGCCCCTCAATGCAGTTGCGGCGGTAGAAATCCAGCGTCAAGTCCACCACTTCCTGCACCGTGAAGCGGGCGCGCGGCACGTTGGAGCTGACGCGGTTGATGCAATACAGGCAGTCGTAGGTGCAGAAGTTGGTCAGCAAGATTTTGAGCAACGAGATGCACCGGCCGTCAGGCGCGTAGCTGTGGCAAATGCCCGAGCCTTCGGTGGAGCCGATGCCTTTACCGCCAACCGAGTGGCGCTTGGCCGTCCCGCTGGAGGAGCACGAGGCGTCGTACTTCGCCGCATCGGCCAGAATCGCGAGTTTTTCTTGCAGCTTGGATAATGTCATAGCTGATTGAATATACAGTTACTTTGGCACCATGGTTATTGGTTCACACGGCCGCAGTTTGGGTTGCGCTACAACGTTTTGGCCAGTTACGACGCCAGCCGCAGCGGTTTGCGTCGCATCAACGCCCCCCACGAGCTGCACGGGCTGCATCCGCACCGGCGTTTGAATGACGCAAATCTCATTCAAACGTCGGTAGCGCTGTCTAAAGTGGCGCCATGAAAACTTTTTTCTTCCCCGGAGTTGTTGTCCCACTGAGCCGCCTGCGTCTCACCGCGCCCCTGATGGTCGCTGCCCTGGTGTGCGGTGCCTGCGGCGGCGGCAGCGGCGCACTGAGCACCGCCACCCCGGTCGCCGCTACCATTGTTAACACTACCGCCACCACCACCGGCACATCTGCAACGCCCGTCAGCGCCACTACGGCAACGACAAAAACCTTCCAGGCGCAGGTGTGGGCCGACAACTGGTTTTCTTTGTATGTTGGCAACACCTATGTCGGCGAAGACTCGGTGCCCATCACCACCGAGCGCTCTTTCAATTCCGAAACCCTGAACTTCAGCGCCAGCTACCCGTTTGATCTGAACTTCATCATCAAGGACTACAAACAAAACGACACCGGGCTAGAGTACATCGGCATGGCCAATCAGCAGATGGGCGACGGCGGATTCATTGCGCAGGTCACCGACACCAGCACCGGCAAGATCGTGGCGGTGTCCAGCACAGCGTTCAGGTGCACCGTCATTCACAAGGCACCGCTGAACACCACCTGCGAGAAAACTGCCAACCCGACCGTAGCAACCTGCGGCGCCACCATTCTGGCCGAGCCAGCGCTTTGGAAAAACACCGGTTTCAACACCAGCACCTGGCAATCTGCGACTGCCTACACGGCGGCGCAGGTCGGTGTCAAAGAGGGCTACTACAACATTGCGTGGGACGCCGCCGCCCAGCTGATCTGGACGTCAGACCTGAAAACCGACAACACCTTGTTGTGCAAGGCGACCGTCACGGGTCCGTAAGCAGGCGCTCAAGCCCGTGCGGCCCGCCCGGCCACCCGGCCTGACTGCGGCCCTGACCGCACGAGGGTTCACGCACCGGCGGCGATATTGACGGTCAGATCCCTGGCCCTGACCCTGGCTTCCATCACCGCGTAGAACACTGCGGCCACCGCCAGCGGAACGAGGTAGTAAATCACCCGGTAGGCCACCAGCGCCGCCACGAGCGTGGGCGGCGGCAGCTGGCGCGACAGCAAGGCGACAAACACCGCTTCCAGCACGCCCAGCCCTGCGGGAATGTGCGTGACCACGCCGGCAATGCCTGCCAGCAGCAGCACGCTGACCACGGTGGAAAAGGGCACGCGCTGCTGTAGCAGTACAAAAATAATGCTCGACATGACCAGCCAGTTGCCAGCGCCCATCGCCAGCTGAAGCACCGCCATGTGAGCCGAGGGCAACTCAATGCGGTGGCCCCGGATGCACAACGAGCGTCGGGCCGAACAAGCGCACAGCGCCACAAACCCCGCCGCCACGCCGAGCATCACCAAGCCGATCAGCCGAAGATGACCTGCGGTGATGGCCCAGCCCTCGGGCACCGCAAGCGGCATGACGCTGAACACCAGCCCGCCCACCAGCCCATAACCCATCCAGTTGGTCAACATGCTGACCGCCAAAATGCGGGTGATGACCGACCGGCCCAGCCCGAGCCGGGAATACAACCGAAACCGAAAGGCCACCCCGCCGACCAGTGAGCCGAGGTTGAGGTTGAACACGTAGCTGATGAAGGTCACCAGCATCACTGTGGGGGTGGCCAGCGTGTGCCCGGTGTAGTGGCGGCCCAGCAGGTCAAAACAGCTGTACAGCGCAAAGCTGCTCACCGACAGCCCCGTGGCCATCACCAAGGGCATCACCGGCAAGCCCCTCAGCGCGGCCAGCACGGCGGCCCAGTCCATGCTGCGCGCCTGCGACACCACCAGGCTGGCCACCACCACAAAAAATACCGCGATGGCAATTCGTCTGAGCAACCTCCACCCCCGGCGCTTGCTTGATGTCCGCGTTTTTTCCACCGTGTGGCCGCGTCAGCGCAGCGGGGGTGATACCGCTGGTACGCCAGCAGTGGTTGCGCCGCCAGCGTTGTGAGACGGCGGCAAAACATGCGGCGTCCGGGCCAGCGTCAGGCGCGGTGCATGCGCGGGCAGCCAACCGCCCCAGGCCGGGTACCAGCGCAGCAGGTGGAACAGAAAAAAGCTGCGCACCACGCGCCAGCGGCCAGACGCCTGCAGATCGCTTGCCAAAATCTCATTGCAGCTGTGCGCCATCAAGTGCTCAAGCCGCTCGGACAGCACCTGGTTGAAGGACTGGTCCTTGATGATGACGTTGGCCTCCAGGTTCAGCGCCAGGCTGAGCGGGTCCAGGTTGCTGGAGCCCACCGTCGACAGCATGTCGTCAAACACCGCGACCTTGCCGTGCAGCGGGCGCTCGCAATACTCGCTGATACGCACCCCGGCCGACAGCAGGTGGTGGTAGAGCATGCTGCCCGCAGTCTTGACAATCGCCATGTCGGGTTCGCCCTGCAGAATCAGCTGCACGGCCACCCCGCGCCGCGCCGCCTTGCGCAGCTCTTTGAGGAAGCGGTAGCCCGGAAAAAAGTAGGCATTGGCAATGATGATGCGGCGCTTTGACGCGCGAATCGCGATGCGGTAATGCCGTTCGATGTCGGTGGTGTGGTGCCGGTTGTCGCGGATCACAAACAGGCCCGCCGCCTGGCCAGGGCTGGTGGTGTCGGGCGGCTTGGGCACCCGGCGCAGCGTGGTCGCCAGCGTTTGGGCGCGGGCCGAAAAACGGTCGACCAGCCGACGCCACGCGGTTTGTTGCGCATTGCGCTGCCCGGCGGCCAGCGCCTTGTGCACAAACTCATGGATGGGCGCGACCAGCGGGCCGACAATTTCGACCGCATAGTCCTGCTTGGCCTGCGGGCCAAAGTCAGCCAGGTGGTCGGCCGAATAATTGATGCCACCGACAAACGCGCGGGCGCCGTCAATCACCACGATCTTGCGGTGCATGCGTCGGAACAAGTTCGTGCGCCAGCCCCACAGCCGGGGGCCAGGGTCAAACACATGCACCCGCACACCTGCATCGGCCAGCGCCGCCAGAAAAGCCAGCGGCAAATCGGGCGAGCCAAAGTCGTCAATCGTCACATCGACCTGCACGCCGCGCTGGCCTGCGGCAATCAGTACGGCTTGCAGCGCCCGGCCCACCTTGTCGTCAAACCAGATGAATGTTTCCAGCACCACCTCCCGCTCAGCGGCGGCAATGCATTCAAACACGCGCGGGAAAAAAGCCTCGCCGTTTTCAAGCAGGGTGAACTGGTTGCCGATGGACCACTGGCGCATGGTGACGCCTTGGGTTAGAGCTCGATTTGCGCGGCCAGCGGCGCGTGGTCGGACAAGTGCGACCAAGGCCGCAGCGGCAGCACCATGGGCGCATGGCCGATGGCGTTGCGCACGTAGATGCGGTCCAGCCGCAGCAGCGGCAGCCGGGCCGGAAAGGTGCGAGCGGCCTGGCCGTTGGCCTGAACAAAAACCTCATGCAACCCGGCGCCTTCTTCAAGCAGGGCATGCGCACGGCGGCGCCAGTCGTTAAAGTCACCAGCCACCACCACCGGGGCATGCGCGGGAATACTGTTTTTGACCAGGTCGCACAGCATCTGCATTTGCAGCACCCGGTGCGACTCGATCAAGCCCAGGTGCACGCAGATGGCGTGCACATTGACGCTGCGGCCCGGAATCTGAAGTTCACAGTGCAACAAGCCGCGCCGCTCAGGGCCGCTGATGGACACGTCGATGTTTTCAAACCGGACGATGGGGAACTTGGACATCACCGCATTGCCGTGGTCGCCCTTGTCATACACCGCGTTGCGGCCATAAGCAAATTCTGGCCAGATGTCATCGGCCAGAAACTCGTAGTGCGGCGTTTCGGGGAAATTGTCGAACTTGTTTGCGTGCCCGGTGTGGCTGCCGGTGACTTCCTGCAAAAACACCACGTCGGCGCCCACGCTGCGCACGGCCTCGCGCAGCTCCGGCAGGATGAACTTGCGGTTGAAAAACGTGAAGCCCTTGTGGATGTTGACCGTCAGCACCTTGAAGGAAAACCCCGTGTCGGCGCTGGCGGCGCTGAGCGCGCAGCTGACGTCTTCGTCGACGGCATTCATATCGACCGCGCCCGGCTGGGTGGTGTCGGGAACAGGAACGGACACCGTTTGCGACAGGGCCTGCGGGCGCGTTGCCTGCGCGGCGGTTGGGGCTGCGGAGCGAGGAACAGGCGACGTCGTCATAAGGGATGTGTGCAGGCCGCAGCAAAACGCTGCCAGTGCACACCAAGGCTAAAACCTGATTGTTGCGTCGATGCCAGACTGCCGCTGTAGGACGGTGGCTAGCCTGCGCCTCATGCAGGCACGGCGTTGGGCGGCACGGTTGCCGCCCGCAGCCAGCCCAGCCCGGCCGACGTGCCGCCGGGCTGCCCACCCCGGCGCGGCTTGTACTCACAGCCGATCCAGCCCTGCCAGCCGCACTGGTTGGCGACCTCATCGATCACGCTGAACAAATAGGGATAGTTCAGCTCGCCCAGATCGGGCTCATGGCGTAGCGGCACGCCGGCGATCTGGAAATGGCCTACCGCTCCCATCGGCAGGTATTTGCGAATCTTCATGGCCACGTCACCCTCGACAATCTGGCAGTGGTAGAGGTCCATCTGCACTTTCAAATTGGCGGCGCCGACGGCGGCAATGATCTCGTGCGCGTGGTCTTGCCGGTTCAGGAAGAAGCGCGGAATGTCCCGGGTGTTGATGGGCTCCATCAGCACGTCCAGCCCGGCCTTGGCAGCCGCCAGCGCGGCCCAGCGCAGATTGCCGATGTAGGTGGCCTGAACGTCTTCGCGCTGCAGGCACGCCGGGATCAGCCCCGCCATGAGGTGGATGCGCGGGCAGCCCAGCGCCTCGGCATACCGAATGGCCAGGCTCACACCGGCGCGAAACTCCGCCTCGCGCCCCGGAATACAGGCCGTGCCGCGGTCGCCCGCCACGTCCCACGCGTGGGCCATCGAAGCGGCGTCCACACCGCCTGGCGGGGCGTTGAACAGCACCTGCTGCAGGCCGTTGCCCGCCAGATGCGCCGCTAGCTCGGCCGCCTTAAAGGCGTACGGAAACAAATACTCGACCGCTTTGAAGCCGTCCCGGGCGGCGGCTTCAAAGCGGCCCAGGAATGGCAGTTCGGGGTACATCATCGTGAGATTGGCGGCAAATTGCGGCATGGCGAGCTCGGTTAAATGCTATTGATCATGTAGCTGCTCAGGCAGTAAACATATGGGCTACGGGCATATTTGATGTTAAAAATAGCGAAAAAGGCCGAGCCCTGTCGCGGGCGGGCGGGTGAGTCGCCTGAATTTAACAGTGCGCGCCGCCGGTGTGGGCTGGCTTCTGTTTTCTGCACCACACGCGCCGGGCGCAGCGTCCTACAGGGGACGTCGCGCCCCGCTGATGGGGCGGGCCGGGGCCGGGACGTAAATTACATCCTGGATCTGCCCATTTGGCTGAATATGTTGTTTAGTCAAAGCGGTGGTTGAGATTTCAACCGAGTTCCATAGCAACCAATATTGCTACCCACCCATAGCCTTTTAACAAGGGCCACACGAAGGACACCCCATGACCAATACCGTAAAACGCTCGATTCCAATGGCTGCTGCATTGGCTGCTGCTCTGTTGCTGGGCGGCGCTGCCCACGCGCAAGGCGCCAATGGTAGCGTTACCGAGGAAACCAACGCCAACGCGGCAACATCAAGCAACAGCAGCACCATGGGCAGCAAGCCAGCGGCTGGCGCCATGTCCCAAAAAGGCACGGCAGCCACCACCATGAGCAATGGCACCACGATGGGCAGCAAGCCAGCGATGGGCGGCACGCCGGGCGCCAAGGCACCTAAAGGCGAAGGCGCTGACGCGATGATCGGCGACTCCAAGTCCCCCGGCAGCGTTCAGCCTGGTGAAGCCATGGCCAAGCCAAAAATGACAGCCCAGGAACGCGCTGACCGCAAGGCAGCACGCAAGGCTTCCAAGATGTCAAAAGATGCGTCTGCCAATGACGCCATGCTCAAGGACAGTAACGCCATGCCCGCCAAGCCTTGATTTGGCGCCGCAGGCGGTCTGCGGTGAAATAAGGTCACGCTGACCTCATCAACGCCGAAATCGCCGCGACACGCGACAAGAAAAAAAGCCGGACTCCGGGCTCATTGCCTGGAGTCCGGCTTTTTAACGTCGGCCATCGACGGTTGCTTGTAAAGCCTGCCTGCAACGCTTGTTGAATCGCGCGGCATTGGACATTCCCCTTCAGCAGGCGGTGGTGGCAACCTCCACACCCCGCAGGGTTCATTTTTTAAGAAAAACACCTTCTAGACCAGGCGTTTACTGCCTATCTTGCTATTTTTAGCATAGCACTTCAAACCGCAACAAAAGCGGCTCAGCCCTGGCTGTTGTCACCGCCGTGGCGCATGCCATGGTGACCGCGTTTGGCGTGTTCGGCATCAAACACGGCTTTTTGTGTCGGCGAAAGCACCGCATAAAACGCCTTCGTCGCATCGTCTCGCTTATCGGCCATGGCATTCATTTCCGCAGAGCGCTGCGTGCGCAGGGCACGCATTTTGTCGATGCGCTCGGGCGTGCTCAGCTTGGCCAGCTCGGCGCGCTGTTCGGGCGACTGCCGCCAGCCCATGCCGCCTGCCGGGGGCTGCATGGCGCTGGTAAACGCTGTCCAAGCGGGTTCCTGCGCTGACGTGATCTTGAGCTTGGCCTTCATCTCGGCGTGGTGCTTGGTCACCATAGCCTGCATTTTGGCGGGGTCCATGCGGCCCAGGGCTTGCCCGCCGGCCGTGGGGCCGCTGGTGCTGTCACGCATGGCGTCCGGCGCGCGCATGCCGGTGGGTGGCGGCATCGGTGAAGGCGGTGGCGTTTGCGCTATCGCCGCAACGCACAAGGCGGCCGTCAGGCATGCGAGCACCGTGCGGCTCAGGTGTTTCGGAGAGTTAGGGGCAGGGGTCATGGCATCAGTCCTTGAAGTTGGGTCAGAAATACACAGCGAAAGCACATCATTAAACGCCTGACGCGGCGCTGCTTGAGGCACCTTTACAGCGCTGGGATGACAGGTTAAAGCGAAGTTTGACGACACCCTGTTTCGCCGCCGTTGCCTTGCGGTGAGGGTTTGTAAAGTAAAAACGGCGCTGCGAAATATTTAAGTCCTGTGTCATATTGGCTGGTTAAGCTCCCCACGCGTTGGCAACGCTTGCCCGCACCGCGCCTTTGCGCCATCCGCCCCCGCCCCGCCACCCCGATGAAAAATACCGCGCCCCAATTGATTGTTCAGCCGCCACGGCCCGGCTTTAGCGCCATTGACGCGCTGGTGTTGCTGGTGCTGTTTGGCCTGCTTTGGAGCGCTTTGCACTTCGGCCGCGGCATGGTCGTGGCGTTTGACGGCTCGGATCTGCCCGCGCTGGACTTTTCCATCGGCCAGATTCCCCACTACGCCGGCCGCACGCTGCTGCGGATGTGGATTGCATTCGCTTTTTCGCTGTTTTTTGCCATTTCACTGGGCTACCTGGCGGCCAAAAACCGCGCCGCGCGGGCTGTGATTTTGCCCGCGCTGGATGTGCTGCAGTCGGTGCCGGTGCTGGGCTTTTTGTCGGCCACCGTGGCGGGCTTCATGGCGCTGTTTCCGGGCAGTTTGCTGGGCGTTGAATGCGCGGCGATTTTTGCCATTTTTACGGGGCAGGTGTGGAACATGGCGTTCGGTTTTTACCACTCAATGGTGACGATTCCGACCGACATGCAGGAGGCCGCCTCGGGCTACGGGCTGTCGCGCTGGCAGCGTTTTCGTACGCTGGAGCTGCCGGCGTCAGCCCACAGCCTGATCTGGAACTCGATGATGTCGTTCGGCGGTGGCTGGTTTTTTGTGGCGCAGAGCGAAGCCATCAGCGTGATGAACAAGGACATCAAGCTGCCGGGCCTGGGGTCTTACATGGCCATGGCCATCGAACGTGGCGGGCCTGCGGGCAGCCACGCCGCGCTGCTGGCGATTGTTGCCATGCTGGCCCTGATTCTGGTGAGCGACCAGCTGGTGTGGCGCCCGCTGCTGGCCTGGGCGGACAAATTCAAGATCGAGCTGACCGAATCCGGCGTGGCCCCCACCTCGTGGGTCTACAACATCCTCAAGGGCACCATCGTGTTTGCCTGGCTGGCCGACCACGTCTGGCAGCCGGTGGGCGACGGCATAGACCAGCTCATTCGGCGGCTGAGCCCGCCACCCGGCAGCCAGCGACGCCGCATCAAACGTGCGGTGGGCAACTGGCCGCTGCGGGTGCTGGGCACGCTGTTTGCCCTGCGGCTGGGCTATGAGGCCATGCGCGGGGCGCTGGCCGCAATTTCCGCGTTGCACGGTGCGCTCACGCTGGCGTCTTTCGGGCACATCGTGTGGCTGGGTTTTTTGACGCTGCTGCGGGTGTTGGCCATGACCGTGCTGGCCACACTGATCTGGACACCTGTGGGCGTGTGGATCGGGTTTCACCCCAGGGCCGCCCGCTTCGTGCAGCCGCTGGCCCAAATCGGCGCATCCTTTCCGGTCAACATGACCTTTCCGCTCGTCGTTGGGCTATTTGTCGCCACCCAGACGTCGATGAACTGGGGCAGCATCTTGCTGATTGCAATGGGCACGCAGTGGTACATCCTGTTCAACGTGATTGCCGGGGCCATGGCGATTCCCAACGACTTAAAAGAGGTCGCCAGCATCTACGGGCTGGCCCGGTTCAAGCTGTGGCGCACATTGATTCTCCCGGCGATTTTCCCGTTCTGGGTGACGGGCGCCTGCACGGCAGCGGGCGGCGCCTGGAACGCCAGCATCGTCGCTGAGCTGGCCACCTGGGGCGACACCACCCTGAAGGCCGACGGCCTGGGTGCCTTCATCGCCGACGCCACCAAGGCCGGCGACACACCCCTGATCATCGCCAGCATCGGGGTGATGTCGCTGTTCGTGATCCTGATGAACAAGCTGGTATGGCGACGGCTGTATGCGTATGCCGAGCGCCGTTTCAGGCTCGATTGACCCTGCCTTTATTTTTGTCACGATTTATCTCCGGATTGCCGTATGCCCACAGCCGCCCCCTTCCCCACCCCAGCGCCGAACACCAACGGGTCGGCATCCGTCAAACCCGCCATTGCCGAGCTGTGCGCGGTGAACAAGTCGTTTGTGAGCAACAACGGCCACGAGCTGAAGGTGCTGCAGGACATTGACGTGGCCGTGCACGAGGGTGAGTTGCTGGCGCTGCTCGGGCAGTCTGGCTCAGGCAAGTCGACCATCCTGCGTTGCCTGACCGGCTTGATCGAGCCAACCTCGGGGCGGGTGTTGAACAAGGGCCAGCCGCTGCGCGGCGTGAACCCCGAAGCGTCGGTGGTGTTCCAGACCTTTGCGCTGTACCCGTGGCTGACGGTGGAGCAAAACGTGGCAGTGGGCCTGATGGCCAAGGATATTTCACGCGCCGAGCGCGACGCCGCCGTGGACCGCGCCATCGAGCTGATCGGGCTGGGCAACTACCACACTGCCTACCCGCGCGAGCTGTCGGGCGGCATGCGCCAGCGGGTGGGCATTGCGCGGGCGCTGGTCTCACAGCCGCGCCTGCTGTGCCTGGACGAGGCCTTCAGCGCACTGGATGTGCTGACGGCGGAAAACCTGCGCCAGGAGCTGATTGCCCTGTGGCGCAATGCCCAGGACACAGGCACCGGCCTCAGCGCGATTTTCATGGTCACGCACAACATCGAAGAAGCAGTCGAGATGGCCACGCGCATCGTGGTGCTGTTCCCGCGCCCGGGGCGCCTGGGGCTGGTGCTCGACAACCCGTTGCCGTACCCGCGCGACACCAAAAGCGCAGAGTTTCAAAAGCTGGTGGCGGTCATCCACGAGTGCATCACCACCACCACCATGCCAGACAACCCGGTCGACATTGCGGTGCCCGGCGCGCCGATTTCGCGAGGCCGCAACCGCATGGAGTCGATCCCGCTGGTGCCGGTTGGCCAGATTGTGGGCTTGCTCAGCATCCTGAACGACGAACCCGAGCTGTCCAACATCTATGACATTTCTGATGAAATCGGCAAAGAGTTTGGCGAGACGATTGCATTGGTCAAGGCAGCCGAAATTCTGGAGCTGATCGACACCCCCAAAGACGAGGTGCGCTTCACCGAGCTGGGCCGACGCTTTGTGGCGGCAAACAGCGCAGGCCGACGGGCGATATTTGCCGAGCAGGTGTTCAAGTTGCGCCTGTTTCACATCATCATCGCGCTGCTGCATGAACACGAGGAAGTCGAGGCCGAACGCGTCATCAAAGACATCGGCAGCGCCTTGCCCTACGACAGCCCCGAGAAAATTTTTCAAACCATGATTGCCTGGGGCCGCTACGCCGGGCTGATGGACTTCAATGCCAACACCGGCATGGTGTTTGTGCCGGGTGGTGAGGACAGCACCGACGGCCTGTGACCACAGCGGCACCCGCAGCGTCGCCGCCTTAAAACTCGGTGTGCAGACGCGCAGAAACCACTTTGACCGGCCCGCGGTCCGCGTTGTAGCCCGGGTTGCGGATGTACTGCAGGCCCAGGCTAACGGCACTTCGGCGTAGCAGCGGCAGGCCCAGGCTGTAATACCCCTCTACGATCTTCTCTGCGCGGTAGTTCAAACGCCCATCGCCTACAAAAAAGCCGATACCGCCTGCGGCCAGGAAAGCCTGGTGCGACGCTGACAAGCCGTTTTGCGCACAGGCCACGCCAACAGCGTCATCGGGGCGGCCCCAGCCATTGCCCTGGAGGGTGCCGCCCACCGACAGGGAACGGTCTATTTCGGCGAAGGCGTACACCTCGGTTTGGCCATTGCTGCGGGCGAAGCGGGCAAAGGCACCCACATCCGCGCCCAGGGCCTGCTCCAGGTTCAGGCCCACACCGGTCTTGCTGCGCACGCGCCGCACCAAAGCGGTGTCGGGCACGCCGCCAGTAACAGCTGCCTGGGCCAGCGCGTCGCTGAAACCGCCGGTGTACACATGGTTGCGAAACAGCAGCAACCGCGCCTTGCCGGCTTGTGCGCCCAGCTGGTAACTCTTCTCCAGCTCGAGCTGGTCGCCGAAGTGGCGGCCAATGGCGAGATCGAGTGCCAAGCCGTTGGGCTCCTTCGGCTGAACAAAACGACCCGCCCGAATGGCCCAATCACCACCAAAATACTCCAGCGCAGCCCCCCAGGAATAGCCGCGCGCATCAGCCGCAAAATCATAGGCGCCATGCGTCAGAAACGACCAGTTCATCAGCTGCGTGCGCCCATCGTGGGCGTAGGCGTTGGCATCAAAAAGATCAGAAACTGCCAGATTGCCAGCCGTCAGCACCACACGGTTTTTGTCGCGGCTGCCGCCCAATTGATTGGGCTCGGGCAGGGCGGCTTCGCGCTCGCCCCCCAGGCCCCACGTTTGCCGGACAAAAAGGCGCGCGCGGTAGAACTTCAAATTGGGGCCACCCGTTTTTTGCAGCTCGCTGTTGGTCAACCCGCCCAAGCCTGTCAGGCCGGAAAACGGTACGCCCTGCACCGCCTCTGGATTGAAATACACCTCGGTGTCACGCGCCAGCCGCGCGCCCAAAAAGGCCGTCGAGGTGAACGAGTAGCTTTTTTCGGGCGATGACGACAAGCTGTTGGGACCGGAATAGGGCGCTGAAAACCCGGGATGCTTTTGCCAGAGATAGGTGGCCTGAAACTTCGCGTTCCAGGGCTCTGACTCGGGTGCTGCGTCTTGCGCCTGAACGCTAGCGCTTGCCAACAGCGTTGTGCAAATCAGCCCCAGGGTGACGAAATAGTGATTGATGACCATGGAAAAATGAAGGTAAGGGCTAATAAAAGTGGCCCGACTGTACTGCCCGTGCGTGTCACTGAAACGACATCGGGTCGGCGTCAGGCGCCGGGCGCGGTGGCGGTGGCCGTGGTCGTTGTGGCCACGCTGAACCGCACGCTGGCGCAAAGTCCCAGCCCGTGGTCGCCGGGTGACAGCGCGAGGCTAGCGCCCAGAAGCGCGGTGTAGCGCCCCACGATGGACAGGCCGAGTCCCAGGCCCAAGCCCAGGCGCTGGCCCTCAGCGCCTACTACCCAGCGCTCGGCCAACGAGTCCGGGGGCAGCGAGCCCAGCCCAGGGCCATTGTCCGTGACCGACAACACGGCGGCGCCCGCCACGGTGGCCACACGCAGCGTGACCTGCGGCTGCACCGCGGCCCCGTAGCGCAGGGCATTGTCCAGCAGGTTGCCCAAAATACCTTCCAGCAAGGCCGGGTTGGCCAGCACCGTCACAGGCTCGTCAAGGCCTTCGCCGCCAAGGTCAACGCCTGCCGCATCCGCCCTGGGCAAAAAGCGCAGCAGCACGTCCCGGGCCAGTGTGTGAAGGGCAACTGGCTCCAGGCGCAGGCTGGTGCGGGCTTCGTCAGCCAATGCCAGTGCCAGCAGCTGATCAATCAGGTGGCTAGCCCGTTGCTCGCCCTGGGCAATGCAGGCCAGTTGCTCGCGCCACACGCGCGGCTCGGGATTGGCCAATGCATAGTCCGCCTGGGCACGAATGCCGGCCAGCGGGGTTCGCAGTTCGTGGGCAATGTTGCCGGCAAACTCGCGCTGCGCCGCCAGGCTGTGGCTTAGCCGCCCCAGCATCGCATTGATGGCCATACCGAGGTGTTGAACATCCCGGGTGGTGGCCTCGCTGGACAGCGCTGGGGGCACCGGGTTCAGATCCGCCGCACCTCGTAACTCGAGCGCACGCTGCAATTCCGTCAAGGGGCACAAATCACGTTGAATGCCTCGCCGCAGCCACCAGGCCAGTAGCAACAGCAACGCCATCTGTGGCACCACGGTGAAGAGCAACAGGGTATGCAGCAAACGACTACGACTGGCCGAGGTTTGCGCCATGACTACGTAAAAGGCTTGGGGCTGCTGGCGGCGCAGGTTGACGACGCGCAATTCGCGTCCCTGAAAGTGAATGTCGCTGAAGGCATAGGGCGCATCACCGACCAAGCTGGCTGCGCGCAAGCCGGGATGCCCCGCCAGCAATTGCCCGTCGGGCAGCAACACCGCAAAGTAAATTTGCTCGGTCTGGTCGAACAGCACCGTGCCCAGCTCGCTCGGTGACAACGAGAGCGTCAGCCCGGCCGCGCTGCCCCGAACGTTGGCCGCCACGGCGTAGGCATCGTCGAGCAGCGACCGGTCGAAGGCCACGCCAGCAAAATGATTGGCCACCCCCAAGACGCCGGCGGTGCCCAGTGCCCAGGTTAGCACCAGCGGAATCAACACATGCTGCGCCACCCGGCGACGCAGGGTGGGAACCCCATCGGCGGTGTTTCGGATGCGCCTGTTCAACGCCATGGCGTGTTGGGGGCGGGCGCTGCGCAAAGCCCGGCGCCCGCTGGCGCGGCCTCCCCCATCTCCAGCACGTAGCCCAGGCCGCGCAGCGTACGGATACTCACGCCACAGCCTGCCAGTTTTTTACGCAGTCGGGAGATAAACGCTTCCAGCGCGTTGTCGCCCAGCGCATCGTCGGTGGCCGACAGCTGGTCGGACAGCACCCGCTTGCTCACCACGCGGCCAGGCGGGGTCATCAGCTCCCACAGCACCTCGAATTCACGCGCGGGCAAGTCCCACGGCTGGTCGTGCAGAAAAAACCGCCGGGCCTTGCGGTCCAGCACCAGCTGGCCTTGCACGACGCGGTCGTCGGTCCCCTGAGCACGTCGCACCAGCGCGCGCAGCCGCGCCTCCACCTCGGGCAGGTCAAAGGGCTTGCCCAGGTAGTCGTCGGCCCCAGCGTCGAGCCCGGCAACGCGCTCTTCGCTGCGGTTTCTGGCGGTCAGGATCAATACCGGCGTTCGGTCCCCGCGCCCGCGGGCTTCCCGCAGCACCGTCAAGCCATTGCCCTGTGGGCTGTGCGGCCGGGGCGACGTGGGGATGTTCAGGTCGAGCAACACCGCATCAAAAGGCTGCACCTGCCACCAGTGGCGCGCTTCGTCCAGTGTCCGGGCAACGTCAACCCGGTGCCCAGCGCTGGTGAGAGCCAGCAGCATCACACCGCGCAGGGCGGCGTCGTCTTCAACCAGGAGGAGTCGCATGGGAACAGTTTCGCTCAAGAGCGGTCAGGGGACAGTCAAAAAAACCACTCACGTGGGCAAAGTGGTGGCTGGTCAGTCAGCGGTCAGCCACGGCGAATTACAACCAGCCCATGCGTTTAAGCCCTTTTATTTTCACTGCGATGCTGGCCGCTGGTCTGCCCGCGCAGGCCCAGACCACTGCCTCACAAAGTTATTCGGAGCGTCCTGCGGCCGTCCCTGCCGTCTCATTGGCGCAAGTCCTGGAGGCAGCGGGCAGCAACCTGGATGTGTGGCTGGCACGCCGGGCCCTGGCCGCAGCACAAGGCGATGTGGACGCCGCCGACCACGCACCCACACCCGTGTTGACCGCCAAGACGGCCTCGATCGACCTGCAAAACGGCATTGGCGGCGGCAATCTGCTGTCGCAAAAACGCATCGACAAGGCCATTGGCCTGGACTGGACCTGGGAGCGCGGCAACAAGCGCGCACTGCGCACGGCGTCGGCCCAAAGCACGGCCAGCGCAGCACAGTCTGATATCAACGACATGCGGATGCAGCAGCAACTGGCCGCCGCCGGGGCCTATTTCGACCTGCTGGCCGCCCAGGAACGCATCGAACAGGTCAGCGCCCTGGCGCGAAGTGCAGACCAGCTGGCCAGCACGGCGGCACGACGTGTGAGCGCCGGCGACTTGGCGGCGCAGGACGCGGCGCGCACCGACATCGAAGCCCAGCGCGCGCAGGCCGACCTGCTGTCCGCTCAACTGGACCGCCAGCGTGCACGCCTGACGCTGGGGCTGCTGATCGGCAATACCAGTGCGCAGACCCTGACTGCATTTCCGGACTGGCCCGCGCTTGAGCCAGAGCGCACGCCGGGCGACACCGAGAACTTGCCGCCGGTTGACGCGCGCGCCGATGTGAAAGCGGCCGCGTTGCGGCTGGAAGCAGCCCGGTCGGCCGTTGACCTGGCGGCATCGCAAAAAAAGCCCGATGTCACCCTGGGCACCTCGTTCGACCACTACCCGGGCACGTCCACCCGGCTGGTGGAGTTGCGCTTGCAGATACCGCTGTACGGCGTTCTGGGAGGCTACAACTTCCAGGGCGAGATCGCCCGTGCCCAAGCGCTGCAAAACCAGGCGGAAGACACCTTGGACAAAGTGCGCCGCGCCGCGCTGGCAGACCTGCAGCGGCTGCAACAGGAAAAGCAGGGCTTTGCGGCCAAGGCGCAGCGCTACCAGGAGGCCATCGTGCCGCGCGCGCACCAGGTGGCGGACATGGCGGAGTTGGCGTACCGCAAAGGCGCCATGTCGCTGACAGACCTGATTGATGCGCGCCGCACCCTGCGCACCACGCTGCTCGAAGCCATTGCGGCGCGCACCGACTACGCCAAGGCTGCAGCAGCCTGGCAGTTGCGCAATTCGCCGCTTTACGCAACGGGCAATTAGCCGCGAGCGACCTGTTTGGCACTGGCTCACTTTGCCACGCCCGCTTGAAACCCTCATCCTTTCTTTTTCTGCATCGGAAACCCCGTGACACGCATTATTTTTTTCGCGCTGACGGCCAGCCTCGTATTTGTTTTTCCGGCATTGACAGCCTGCACCGAGGCACCAGCGCCTGCACCCGAAGTGGCCGCGCCCATCCTGCAAGGCCGACAGTTGCGCTTCGCCCCGGACAGCCCACAACTGGCGTTGCTGGGAGTGTCTAGTGCCGCAGCCAGCAAGACACTGACGATCGAGCTGCCCGCTCGCCTGGTGTGGAACGAAGAGCGGACGCAGCGCATTTACCCGGCGTTTGCCGGCCGCGTTACCGCCATCAAGGCCGATGTGGGCCAAAGCGTTCAACCGGGCCGGGTGCTGGCGCAACTGGCGTCACCCGACTTTGGCATCGCCCAGGCCGACACCGCCAAAGCCCGGTCCGATGTGCGCCTGATGCACAAGGCTTTGCAGCGCCAGCGTGAGCTGTTCGACGCTGGCATCGTTGCCCGCAAGGAGTTGGACCAGGCCGAGGCCGATGACACCCGCGCCCAGGCCGAGAGCCGCCGCGCCGAGGCCCGTACCCGCCTCTATGGCGGGGGCACGGGCCCAGTGAACCAGCAGCTCGCCTTGCCATCGGGCATCAACGGCGTCGTGGTGGAACGCAACATTAACCCGGGCCAGGAGTTGCGGCCCGACCAGTCCGGCCCGGGCATGCCCGCGCTGTTTGTGGTGACCGATCCGACATCGCTATGGGTGCAGATCGATGCGCGCGAACTCGATGCCGGCACGCTCAGGCCCGGCAGTGTTTTTGAACTGGTGATCCCCAGCCTGCCAGGGCAGAAATTCGAAGGCCGTGTGCTTGCAAGCGCCGACTACATCGACCCGGCGACGCGCACCATCAAGGTTCGCGGCGTGGTGGCCAACCCGGACCGCACCCTAAAGGCTGAAATGCTTGCCACAGCGCGCATCGAGCGGTCGCTGGGCGCCGGAGTGCTGATTCCCGCGCAAGCGGTGTCGCTGCGCGGCGCCCAGCACACCGTGATCGTACAGGTACAGCCTGGCATTTTTGAGGCACGCGAAGTCAAGCTGGCGTACGAGGGACCGCGCGAAGTCATCGTCTCGCGCGGTCTGGAGGTGGGCGAGCAAGTCGTGACCGACAACATGCTGTTGCTGGCCCGCCAATTTCGGCTGGCGCAGGATGAAGCGAAGGATGTGGCCAAAGACGGCGTGAACAACACCACCACGGCCGAGGCCAAGCGATGAAGCGGCTGATTCACTACGCGCTGCACCAGCCCCTGTTCATCGTCATGGGGGCGCTGTTGTTTGCCATGGCGGGCGTGATCGCATTCAAAAACCTGTCGGTGGAAGCTTTTCCCGATGTGACCGACACCCAGGTCACGGTGATTGCGCTGTACCCCGGCCGCGCCGCAGAAGAGGTCGAAAAACAGGTCAGCCTTCCCATCGAGTTGGCGCTGTCCGGGTTGCCCAATTCGATCCGCGTGTTTTCTCACACCCAGTTTGGCCTGAGCTTCACCGTGGTGACTTACGACGACAAGGCCGACGTGCTGCAGGTGCGCGCCCAAGTCAGCGAACGCCTGCGCGGCATTGATTTGCCGCCGGGGGTTGAGCCCAATATTGCGCCCAACGCCACCCCTGTCGGCGAAATCATGCGCTACCGCGTGCGCGGCGACGGCCAGAGCACCACCGATCTGCGCACGATTGAAGACTGGACCGTAGAGCGCGCGCTGCGCCAGGTGCCCGGTGTGGCCGACGTAGTGGCGCTGGGCGGCTTCATCAAGCAGTACGAGGTGCAACCCGACCTGGAAAAACTGCGCGCCTACAAATTGACGTTTCAAAACCTGCTGGACGCACTGGGCCGGGGCAACTCGAACGCGGGCGGCAGCTACGTCGGGCAGGGCGTGCAGCAGTTTGCGATTCGCGGCATCGGCCTGCTGCAGTCGCCCGACGACATTGGCCGCATCGTGGTTTCGGCCAAGGGCAGCACGCCGGTGCTGATTCGTGACATTGCGAACGTCACCATCGGCGCAGTGCCCCGGCTGGGCACCGTCGGGCAGGACGACGACGACGACGTGGTCACCGGCATTGTGGTGATGCGTAAAGGTGAAAACCCCAGCGTGGTCCTCAAGGGCGTGAAGCAAAAAATCGCCGAGCTGAACGTTCGTGGCCTGCCCAGGGGCGTGCAAATCGTGCCCTATTACGACCGCACCTGGCTCATGGGAAAAACACTGTCGACCGTGTTCAAAAATCTGGTCGAGGGTGCGCTGCTGGTGTCGCTGGTGCTGTATTTGTTTTTATCCAACTTTCGCGCCAGTCTGGCCGTGGTGGTGGTGATTCCACTGGCGCTGCTGTCCACCTTCCTGGGCTTGAAAATCATGGGCGTGCCCGCGAACCTGCTCAGCCTGGGCGCGATGGACTTCGGCATCATTGTGGATGGCGCGGTGATCGTGATTGAAAACATCCTGCACCGCCTGTCGGAGCGCAAGGAGACCATGACCGACGACGAGCGGCGCAGCGTCATCATCGATGCGGCCAGCGAAGTCGGACGGCCGACACTGTTTTCGATGCTCATCATCATTGCAGCACACATCCCGATTTTTGCGTTGCAGCGCCATGAGGGCCGGATTTTTCAGCCCATGGCGCTTAGCGTGACCACGGCATTGGTGGGTTCGCTGATTTTTTCCCTCACGCTGGTGCCGCTGCTGGCCTACTGGATGCTGCGCAAGAAAGTGCCGCATGGCGACAACCGCGTGGTGTCGGCCAGCAAGCGGTTTTACGAGCCCGTCCTGGCCTGGGCGCTGGTGAAACGGCGCACAGTGGTGGTGATTGCGCTGGCGGTGTTTGCCCTGTCGATTGCCGTGGCGTCACGGCTGGGCTCCGAATTTTTGCCTGAACTCAATGAGGGCACGATCTGGGTCAACTTGCGGTTGCCCGCCAGCATTTCCAATGCCGAGGCTGCCCGCGTGCTGCGCAGCGTGCGCAAAGCCCTGCTCACGATTCCGGAGGTCGTCACGGCGGTCTCCAAAGCCGGGCAGCCCGAAGACGGCACCGACCCGAAAACTATCAGCATGGCTGAAATTTTTGTGGACATCAAACCAGAGAGCCAATGGCGCACCGGGCTGACCAAGGAGCAGCTGATTGATCAGATGGACAAGGCCGTGTCTCGTATCCCGGGCATGGAACCGGCCTTTTCCCAGCCCATTCGAGACAACGTACTGGAGTCCATTTCGCAGATCGACGGACAAATCGTGATCAAAGTGTCTGGCGACGACCTGTTCATGCTCAAACGCGTCACCGAGTCGATTGAGCGGGAAATCAAACAGGTTCCAGGCGTGTTCAGGGCCGAAATCGACCGCCAGGGCGAGCTGCCCCAGCTGGTGATCGACATCGACCGCGACCGTGCCGCCCGCCTGGGGCTGAATGTGCAGGACATTCAGGACGTGATCGAGGCCGCGCTGGCGGGCAAAGCCGCCACCCAGCTGTGGGAAGGTGAGCGCAAGTTCGCCGTGGCGGTGCGCCTGCCGGAAGACCGTCGGGCCATTGCCAGCCTGCCGCAAACCCTGATTTCGACGCCGGATGGTGGCTACGTGACGCTGGGCAGCGTGGCAACCCTGCGCGAAACCAGCGGCGCCATGAACATTGCGCGAGAAAACGGTCGCCGCATGATGGCCGTTGGCATCTTCATCAAGGACCGTGACATGGGCTCTGTTGTCAAGGACATGCAGGCGCGTGTGCAGGCCAACGTACCGCTGCCCGCCGGCTACACCGTCGGCTGGTCGGGTGAATTTGAAAACCAGGAGCGCGCCATGCAGCGCCTGACGGTGGTGGTACCCATTTCGCTTCTGCTGATTTTTGTGCTGTTGTTCGACGCCTTCAAGTCGTTCCGCCTAGCCGCGCTGATTTTGCTCAATGTGCCGCTGGCGCTGATTGGCGGCTTTGTGGCGCTGTGGGCGTTTTCAATTCCATTGTCGGTGTCTGCCGCCATTGGTTTCATTGCGCTGTCGGGTCAGGCCGTGCTCAACGGCGTGGTGATGCTGTCGGGCTACCAGTCGCTGCAGCAGGCGGGCCACAGCGTGCTGGACGCCGTCAAACTCGGCTCCATGCAGCGCCTGCGCACGGTGCTGATGACGGCCATGCTGGCTGCATTGGGCCTGCTGCCCATGGCTTTGTCGCACGACATCGGCTCGGAAACCCAACGCCCGCTAGCCATCGTCATCATCGGTGGACTGATCACCGCAACCTTGCTGACACTGGTGGTGCTGCCCGCGCTCTATGTCAGCTGGTTTGGCGGCAAGCAACCTGAAAAGAATCCTGCATGACCTCCGATACCAACCTTGATTCCCCTACCCCTACCCATTCCCAAACAGAGCTCACGCAGTTGTTCGCGCAAACTTTTGATATCCCCGAGGCTAAACTCACGCCCGACGCCACGCTCGAAAATCTCGGGCTCGACTCGTTGGCGGTGATTGAGTTCTTGTTCCAGGCCGAAGACAAGTTCGGCATCAAAATCCCCGACCAAGCCGCGCCGCCACGCACCTTTGGCGAGATGGTCGCCTTGATTGCGCCCTTACTGTGAGCGGGTGAAGGGGTTGGAGGGGTTCAGCGCCGCTCAAAACCGCGCGCCAAACGAGAGCCGCACCATGTCTTGCGCGGTGAAGTTGGTTTGCGGATCCCACGCCAGCTTCACAAAATACTGAGGCCAGTCGTAGCCCGCAGAAAACCCCACGCGGGCAATCCGTTCGCCATCGACCAACCCGCGCTTGCTCAAAACGTCGAGGGTGAGGCGATTGTCCTGCCGGATAGGCGTTCTGTAGATCAGGTGGATGTGCTGTTGATCAGGATGTTGCCGGTTGTCTTTCACAATTTGCGCGGTGAGCGAGGTTTTTTCAGCCCACCGGTAGCCACCACTGATCATCAGCGCG
>JANLUZ010000036.1:0-4844 GCA_031363755.1 Polaromonas sp. | reverse complement strand
CTGATGACCAGGTGATCCCCACCGAACTGGGCAAAAAGCTCTATGACGCAGCCGCCGAGCCCAAGCAGTTTGTGCTGGTGGAAGGGGGTTCCCACCACAACACCAACCAGGTCGGCCAGCCGCAGTACCGCGCAGCGCTGGCGCAACTCATGGGCATTCGCCAGCGGGCCGGTGCCATCGTTTCCCAGCTTACGCCGTTACCCTGAACCGCCGTCAACGGTCAATGTTGCAGGGTAGCCCGCCACGCTCAGATCGCCAAGCCAGCGCCTTACTTACTACTTCCCTTGATCTGCTACGCTCAAAATGATGTTTTCTGCCTGTCCTGCCTGTCCTGCCTCTCACACCGCTTGCGCCGTTCAGTCGTCGCCACCGGGCGCCGCAACCGCTTCGCAGAACCCTACGCCGACGGGCCCGGTACTGCGGACCTCGTCGCTGTTGCTGAGCATTCAGCCCGTCGCCGCTGACCTGAATCTGCCCGCGCTGCCCGTGATGGCCCGGTTCTTTTCGACCACCGCGCTGCATTCGCAGGTCTTGCTCAACACCGTGTTGCTAGCATTCCGTGTTTTGCCGTTGGCAGACGGCGCCCACGCGGCGCGGGAGCAGCATATGGGCGGTGATGCTGCTGTTTTGTGTGTTCATGCGCGGCCAAGGCGTACATCAACGCTGCGGACAAAGCGGCGCTGTCAAGCCGTTCCCGGCAAGCGCAGGTGGCGTGTCGGCACTCAACGGGATTTTGAGCGCATTAGTGGCATTTGCCATGGCCAATGCGCTGGCGTGGCAGAGCGAAGTCTCGCTGCACCCCCTGACGAATGGCCTCGGGTTCTGGAGCGCTTGCATCGCGGTCACCGCCTCGATGGCCATGCAGCACCATGGCGCGGCGCTGATCGAGTAACCGAATAACCGAATAACCGAATGATCCAATGAGCAGCGCCCAATTTCCCCCGCACCTGGTGCTGACCGGCCCCACCGCGTCGGGCAAAACGGCTGCCGCCCTGGCCATTGCCCAACGCCACCGTGTCGAGATCATCAGCGTGGATTCAGCGCTGGTCTACAGCGGCATGGACATTGGCACCGCCAAGCCCAACCGCGCCGAGCGGGCCGCTGCCGTGCACCACCTGATTGATATTCGCGACCCCTTGCACGCCTACAGCGCCGCCGAATTTGTACGCGACGCCGCCCAGCTGATGATTGATATCACCGCTCGTGGCGCGGTGCCGTTGCTGGTGGGCGGCACCATGCTGTACCTCAAAGCGTTGTTTGAAGGGCTGGACGACATGCCGCCGGCTGATGCTGCCGTGCGGGAGGCAATTGCCGCTGAGGCGCTGGCGTTGGGCTGGCCGGCCCTACACGCGCAGTTGGCCGATGCGGACGCCATCACCGCCGCCCGGCTGGCACCGCTGGACTCGCAACGCATTGCCCGCGCACTGGAGGTGTTTCGCGTTTCGGGCCAGCCGCTGTCAGCATTCCAAAAGCGCAATGCTCCTGAATCAATAGCTGCTCAGGCAGCAAACACCTGGACTACAAGGCTAATTAGCCTTGAACCGCTCGATCGGAGCTGGTTGCACGCGCGCATCGCTCTGCGGTTTGAGACCATGCTGGCCGGCGGTTTTTTGGACGAGGTCAAGGCGCTACGCGCGCGCGGCGACCTGCACCCCGACCTGCCGTCGATGCGCTGCGTGGGCTACCGGCAAGCCTGGAACTACCTGGACGTGGACGCACGCCAAGCGCGCGGGCTCAACGGGGCCATCCCGATGACCGAACTGCGCGACCAGGGTGTATTTGCCACGCGCCAGCTTGCCAAGCGGCAAATCACCTGGCTGCGTTCATTGCCCGCACGCCGCGTTGTTGCCTGCGATGACCCCACAGCGCAGGCCCAGGTGCTGGCGCTGGCCGACGCCGCGCTGCGCCACGCTTGACAATCAGCGCATGACCCTGCAACTGAACGACCTGAGCAAACGCTACGGCGCAACCCGCGTGTTCAGCCATGTCACGCTCAGTGTGGCGCCGGGCGAATTTGTGGCCATCGTCGGCCAGTCGGGCGTGGGCAAGTCCACCCTGCTCAACTGCATGGCCGGCCTTGACAGCTGGGATACAGGCAGCGTTTGGTTCAATGGCGTCGACCTGGGCACCCTCAACGACGACCAACGCGCCATGCTGCGCCGCCAGCACGTCGGCTTTGTGTTCCAGGCGTTTCACGTGCTACCCCATCTGGACGTGGCACAAAACGTGGCGCTGCCCCTCCTGCTACTGGGCCAACCTGACAACGACCGCGACGCCCGTGTTAATGCCATGCTGGAAGCCGTGGGCCTGAACGGCCTGGGCGCCCGCCTGCCGCAGCAGCTCAGCGGCGGACAGTTGCAGCGTGTGGCCATTGCCAGAGCCCTGATCCACAAACCCGGCCTACTGCTGGCCGACGAGCCCACCGGCAACCTCGACCCCACCACCGCCGCCCTGGTGATGGACGCCCTGATCGCCCAAACCCGCGAGCACCACGCGGCGCTGGTGTTGGTGACGCACTCGGAAGCGGCGGCGGCGCGGGCTGACCGGGTGCTGCATTTAAACAACGAGGGAATTTTGCCGCTGCAATAACGAAATGCCATCTTGAAGCACAAGAAAACGTTGATCTCCAAAGTCTTTAGTTTGACAATAACAGTGGACGGAGTTGCCAAACGATGATGAATCGTCCCAGGTTTCGTAGAGGCCCGTTGGGTTAAGTCAGACCGCAGCAGCGGCTTGAATGGCTAATTAACGACAGTAGTCCTCCTCAGCTTCGGCAGGGCGAATGTCTTGCCACGCCACACATACCCAGATGGCACATGAGCCGGTCTATCGTGCAACGGGCCACCGCAATGCCCTCGCGCTGCAGCGGCTTCCAGACTTTAAGGCCCCATAGACCTGCATGGTGGCCCGCCAGACTCCCTGAATAGCTGGAATCGGAACGCTATCACGGTGGGCTCGGGCTCAGCGCATTGCCGCGTTCCATATTTTGGCTGCATGACATCGACAATACGACGGGGAAATCTGCAAGATCTTGCAGATCGGCTCGACCCCGAAAGTGTCACGGTGCTGGTCGATGAAGCCTTTGAGTGCTTGAGTTTGCGGTCCGGCTCCGTCTGGGGGGGAAGGCAGTGGCCAACTTAAGAATCCGATTGACCCGGCGCAGCTCATTGAATATACAATCTGACCCATAAAAATTACATCTGACTACACGTGCGCTTTGTAATCAAGCAGCTCAATGAAGCATCTGTAATATGTAATCAGTTTGTTTGCAATTGCAATTTACACAGATGCCTCTGGCGGAGAAGGCGTTTCCAGCCGTGCTATACGTTCAATCGTGCAATACGCGCAGCGGCGGCAGCGTTAAAAGAGTTTGTGTCAGTTGAGGCAATAAGCGGCATGCCCCATTTATAAAATGGTGCTATCGCCATAGCCATCATCGTACCGCGACCAAGAGCCTTGAGCGCAAGAGCACCTGCGGGCGAAGCGATACTGTGAGCCGCGGTATCAACTGCAATGTCTGCTAATCTCGCCACACCAAAAGGGACTCCAATTGCAACTACTCTGGCAACACCACTGGCGCTAAGGGGATTAGACGGCGCAACATCCGCTACCGCTTGACTACGAGCAGCTCTTGCGTTCGCATCCATTTCACGCGCATAAAACAAGTTTACTTTTTCAACTCCAAGTGCCACGGGCGGATCCCCAAGTCCACGAGGACCAAGGGGAATGCCACTCCGGTCAAGTAATTGAATAACGTCGTTACCTCGACTATCTTGACCCAATTGGAACTTGGGTATTTCAATTGCGGCTGAGTGTCTGGTGTAGCCTGATCCTAGACCTGCCATACCACCGCCAAAAGCAGATGCACCAGCTGCCACTGCCACACCTAAAAGCCCCCCGGCACCGTACGCAATTCTAGCAACTGTAGCGACACCAAACCCAATTGTTCCTCCAACAACCGGACCAAATTGATCCATTGACGAATTGGCTTTTTGTGCAGCAGTAATTGCAGTGCGTAAATTTGCCCCGGATCCGGGAGAATTGTTTTCCATAGCTTCAAACAATAACTTCGGCACCAGTAGCGTTGGCGGGACGGCCGCAAACTGAGCGGGCATGTGTTGCACTGCACGGTTGCCAAGCTGCCCATTCATGATATTCGCACCTGCCGCAAACACAGGACCAAAGGCGCCAGAAAAAACAGATGTAAGTTGTTCAACCGTTCGAGTGGGCGTTCCCGTCGCTTGGGCCGCTAACCCCCCAACCAGCGTTCCAGAACCATACCCAAAGCCAAAAGTTGCAGCAGAGTTTGTGGCCCCTTGCACAGATGCTTGTGTCAAGGCCCAGCGCTGCGTGTCGTCAGAACCAGAGCTATGGTAGGAATTTAAAACCTGGCGAATTTGAAAAGTGTGTCTAGCGTCAGGCTCGACTGCTGCGGGAAAGCGATCAACAGCAGCCTGGACGTTCGCACTTGGGGTTCCTACCTGGTTAAGTACATCAGCAAGAGCGCGCGGAGTAACAGCGCGAGTCGCCGTCGAACGTACTTGAAGACCTGCTGGGTCGCGCGTGGCTGACTGCGTGGGATTCGCCGCCTGTTCACGAAGGCGGTGTGCGTCCGGGGACAAAATCGCACCCCGGCCACCCGCATTGTTGGGCGGAACATCAATGACTGCGCGTTGACGGGGAAGCGGAATTGCCAGCGAGCGGTCACGTGTGATTGAAAGTTTGGGCACAAGAACACCTTATTTATACTTCTATACAAAGCAATGTAAGCAAAAGTACGCTAAAAACTCTAAAAAACTCTAAAAAACGACAAATTTTGTCATCAAAAACAAGCTCGTGCCAAC
>JANLUZ010000034.1:0-38445 GCA_031363755.1 Polaromonas sp. | reverse complement strand
GCGTACTGCTCGGGGTTAAGATTTTGTAAGAGTGGGGAGCTTGAAGCGACTTCTGAGAACATCCCTTATTGTAGAAAGACCCCTTGATGAAATTCCGTATGCTTTTATTATCGACTGCACTATGTTCAGCCGTTTTTTTTGGGTTTCCCCAGCACGCTGCAGCCCAGGGCGTGTGTTCTAGCGACAAGCAGCCGCACCCGGTGCAGTTGATCGAACGCTTCACAAACGCCGACTGCGCCACCTGCTGGGCCGACCCCGCAACCGCCAAGCCATCGCCAAGTGCCCTGGTGCTGGACTGGGTCACGCCCGGCACCCAGGGTGACGACGCCCCACTGTCAGCGGTCGCCAGTGTGGACGCGGTGCAGCGCCTGGCAGCGCTGGGCCAGAACGCGCCGATCACGTCAAACGTCAGCACCACTCCTGTCAGGCCAGACCGCCGCTTAGCGCGGTCCACCCTTCGTGTGGCGCGCGGCCTGGCCTTGTCGGGCTACATCGGCGCGTCCATCGCTCTCAAACCAGTGCCGACGCAAGGCAAGGCCAATGTGGTCACCGCATGGCTCGCGCTGGTTGAAACGCTGCCAGCAGGGCTTGAAGGCTCCCCGGTGGAGCGAAATTTGGTTAGAAACGTGTTCCAGTCCAGGTGGAACATGCCTGTCAAGCTATCAAAAACAGAGCAAAGCCAGCGCTTTGACCAACGCTCGATGAGCGTTGCGCAAGGTGCCAACCCAGAGCGCCTGCAAGTGATTGGCTGGTTAACCGATGAGCGGGGCCACATGCTGGCAGCGGCGCAGTCGGTGTGTACTTCGGCACCATAAAAAAGCCGCTGCGTACCCAAGGGCACACAGCGGCTTTTCATAGCAGCATGGTCAGCGGTGTTTAGTCGCGCGCTGGCTTCGAAAACTTGCCAGGCTTCTTGGCTGCATCACGGGACACGAACACCTTGCCAGCGGGTTTGCGGGCTGCAAAGTCACCACGGGGCGCAAAGTCGCCGCGGGGCGCAGCGCCTTCATTGCGCGAGCCGAAGCCGCGGTCTTCACGCGGGGCAAAATTGCCGCCGGCGTTGCCGGCACCACCCGCATTGCCGCCAAAACCACGGTCGTCTTGACGGCGTGGGCCACGGTCGTTAAAACCTGAACGGTCACCATAACCGCCCGCAGGCCCAGCAGGACGTGGGGCGAATGCGCCGCCACGGTCATCGCGTTGGCTGTCACGTTGGTTGTCGCGGTTGCCAAAGCTGCCAGCATTGCCGCCGCCGCCAAAGTTACCGCCACCGCCACCACCGAATCCGCCGCCTGCTGGTTTGCGGCCGGCATAACCGCCACCGCCGCCACCGAAGCTGCGACCACCGCCACGGTCATCGCGCCCACCACCGAAATTACCACGCGGGCGGTCCGACGTCGGCGCAAAACGCTGTTGTGGCTCCAGGCCAGCAATCACGCTGGGCTTGAGGTTTTGCTGCATGTAGTGCTCGATGTCCTGGATCTTGCGGCGATCACGGAACTCAGCGATCGTGAAGGCCTGGCCTTCGCGACCGGCACGGCCGGTACGGCCAATGCGGTGCACGTAGTCTTCGGCTTTCATCGGCAGGCCGTAGTTGATGACGTGAGTGATAGTCGGCACGTCCAGGCCACGAGCAGCCACATCAGTGGCGACCAGAATCTGCACACGACCGTCACGGAACGCCATCAGGCGGCGATTACGCAGACCCTGGCCCAATGCACCGTGCAGCGCCACGGCGCTGAAGCCTTCCTGCACCAAGTCATTGGCCAAGCCGTCGCACTCGACCTGCGTACTGGCGAACACGATCGCTTGGTTGATGGTGGTGTCGCGCAGCATGTGGTCCAGCAGCTTGCGTTTGTGGGTCATGTTGTCGGCCCACAGCAGCGACTGCGTGATGGACGCGTGCTTTTCGTGCGGCGAATCGATCTCGACACGCTGTGGCTGGCGCATCACGCGGGTGGCCAACTGCATGATGCGCGGCGCGAACGTGGCGCTGAACATCATGGTTTGCTTGCGCTCGATGGTCAGCTGGTTAACTTCGGTGAGGTCGTCGGCGAAGCCGAGGTCCAGCATGCGGTCGGCTTCGTCAACCACCAAAAACTGCACCTGATCCAGCTTGATTTGCAAGCTGCGCTGCAGGTCAAGCAAGCGGCCTGGCGTGGCCACCACGAGGTTGGCGTTTTGCAACTTGGCAATTTGCAGCTGGTAAGGAATGCCACCCACCACATTGGCAATGCGCAGGCCGCGGCAATGGCGAACCAGGTCGATGGCATCGGCACACACCTGCTGGGCCAGTTCGCGGGTGGGGCACAAAATCAACGCGCCAGGGGTGGCGGGCTTGAAGTTGCGCATGTTGGTCGGGTCTTTGCGCTTCGGCTTTTTCAGAGGTGCTTCACCGCGTGCAATGGCTTCGGCGCTCTGGCGTTCGAACTCCGCTTTTTCGTCGCGCTCGGCCTGCTCTTGCTGCATCAGCAGGGTGTGCAGCACGGGCAGCAAAAACGCAGCTGTCTTGCCGCTGCCGGTCTGGCTGGACACCAGCAGGTCGGTGAATTTTTGTGCTTTTGGGTCTGCATCCAGGGCCTGCATGGCTTTGGGGATGGTAGCCATCTGCACAGCGGTAGGCTGGGTAAAACCCATGTCAGCAACGGCTTGCAACAGCTCTTTAGCCAGGCCAAGCTTTACAAAGCCGTTAGGTACTTCAACGACCGCTTCCAAAGACGTGGCCGGTGCGGCCACGTCGTCAGAGGAGAAGTCTGGAATGACGTTGATGTCGAGGCTAGGCGCCACGGTCATATCTGCCGCATGGGTTTCGGGCAGGAAATCGTCACGGGTTTCAAAAGAATCAGTCATGTGTTTTTCACTTTTCCAAGCGTTTCCCCGCGAGCTCCGACCTTGAATAGGTTTTGGACGGGAAGCGAGAAACTCCACCCCTGCGATGCAGAAGGCTTCGTTCATGGTTAATAAAACATCAACCATCAAACGAATGTGCGGGCCGGGCAATATATGAAAATATATTTTTAGCCGGAAACCGTGACCCTGTTAATAGGGTCGAAAAGTGTGAGGTAGATGTACAGATGCCGGTTGCTACAAACGACCTGCAGCCGAGCAAGCCTGTGATTATGGCATGTTTCGCGGGTTTTTACCAATCACAAGCCGTAAAGCAACCAATTACCGAATAACGACGGCCAATCACGCGCACTTCACTTCAAAAAATGCGCTCGGTAATGCTCCAGCTCGTCAATTGATTCATGCACATCGGCCAACGCGGTATGACTTTGCCGCTTCTTGAAAGCAGCAAAGACCGCCGGGCTCCAGCGTTTAGCCAACTCTTTGAAAGTGCTGACGTCCACGTTGCGATAGTGCAAAAACGCTTCCAGTTTGGGCATGTACTTCACGAGAAACCGACGGTCCTGGCTGATGGTGTTGCCACACAGCGGCGATGTGCCTTTGGGAACATAGGCCGCCAGAAAAGCCAGTATTTGCGCCTCGGCATCGGCTTCATCCACACTACTGGCCTTTACCTTGCCAATCAGTCCGCTGCGCCCGTGCGTGCCCTTGTTCCAGTTGTCCATCTGGTCCAGTAATGCGTCAGGCTGGTGGATGACCAGCACCGGCCCTTCTATCCGGGGCGTGAGCTGAGGACCGGTGACGATCACGGCGATCTCGATCAACCGCTCCTTGTCGGGGTCCAGGCCGGTCATTTCACAATCGAGCCACACCAGGTTCTGGTCAGATTTTTTAAGCAGGGGTTCGGTCTCAAGCATCTTGAGATTCTCGCCTATCGCCTAAACTCAAAAATATGGCTGCTGCATCTGTCTCATTCACCCTCGTTTTTGTGGTTTTACTGCTCGTGGGGATGCTGGTACGCTTTTACCTGGCGTCCCGACAAATTCGTCATGTCATTCGGCATCGCGGCGCGGTACCGTCAACGTTTGCGTCCACCATCTCACTGGCATCGCATCAAAAAGCAGCTGACTACACAGTGAGCAAAGCGCGTTTTGGGCTGCTTGAAATGGCCTTCGGGGCGGCCATGTTGGTAGGCTGGACCTTACTCGGCGGCATCGAGGCTGTGAACCAGTTGCTGGGCAGCACCTCGCTTGCACAATACGGCACCCTGATGCCAGGGCTGGCTCTGCTGACGGTATTCGCTGTCATCAGCGGCTTGCTTGATTTGCCATTCACGCTCTACAGCACCTTTCGCATCGAAGAACGCTTTGGCTTTAACAAAGTTACACCCAAGCTGTGGCTAGGCGATCTGGCGAAGTCAACGCTGGTGGGCGCCGCCATCGGGCTGCCCATCGTGGCCCTGATGCTGTGGCTGATGCGCAGTGCTGGCTCCCTTTGGTGGCTCTGGGCGTGGGGTTCCTGGATGGTTTTTAACCTTCTGGTTCTGGTGCTTTACCCGACCGTGATCGCACCCCTGTTCAATCAGTTCAAGCCTCTGGATGACGACAACCTCAAGGCGCGCGTCACGGTCTTGATGGCACGCTGTGGCTTTTCTGCCAGAGGTCTTTTCGTTATGGATGGCAGTAAGCGGTCCGCCCACGCCAACGCCTACTTCACCGGCTTTGGTTCATCCAAGCGGGTGGTGTTCTACGACACACTGCTCAAACAGCTCAACCCCGGTGAGGTGGACGCGGTGCTCGCGCACGAGCTCGGTCACTTCAAGCACAAGCACATCATCAAACGCATTATGGGACTGTTCGCGATGAGCCTAATCGGCTTTGCGCTGCTGGGCTGGGTGTCTACACAAACCTGGTTTTACGCCGGCTTGGGTGTGCGCCCCAGCCTGACAGGCGGCAATGAAGCACTGGCCCTTTTGCTGTTCATGCTCGTCGTGCCTTTGTTCAGCTTTTTCGTCACGCCTGTGTTTGCGCAGCTGTCGCGAAAGCATGAGTTCGAAGCAGATGCGTACGCCGTGGTTCAAACCGATGGTGGGGATCTGGCCAACGCGCTGCTCAAGTTGTATCAAGACAACGCCAGCACCCTGACACCCGACCCTGTTTTTGTGAAGTTCTACTACTCGCACCCTCCTGCTTCCGAGCGTTTGGGCCGCATGAAGGCATTGCCAGAGGCTGTTTCCGCATGAGTTCTGCTGTTCATCAACACCGACGCGCGCTCAGCGCCACTGAAATCGTGACCGAGCTGAGCCGACTCAACGGCGAGCAGGCTCTGGGCTGGCGCCTCATCGACGCCGCACTCGAAAAGACCTTCAAATTCAAAAATTTTTACGAAACCATGGGATTCGTTAATGCGATCGCCTTCATAGCCAACACCGAAGACCACCACCCTGATCTGGCTGTCAGTTACGGTCAATGCACGGTGCGATTCAACACGCACGACGTGGACGGAATTTCCGTCAGTGACTTTTTCTGTGCCACCAAGGTGGACGGGCTTTTCGTTTGAGCCAACCTGCGCGGCCCTCCCGTTCGGGTGTACAGACCCCTGCGGCCGCCACCGGAACCCAACCGGGCTTGGTGGTTGCAGGGTTTGGGCGCCATGTGCTAGTCGAAACCGACAGCGGAGCACGTATCATTTGCTATCCGCGAGGCAAGAAAAGCCAGGCATTGGTCGGCGATCGCGTGCGCTGGTTGGCGTCTCAGGACGAAGGCACCATTGAGAAGGTCGAAGAGCGCACCAACGTTCTGTACCGCCAGGACGAGATGCGGACCAAGTCGTTTGCGGCCAACCTGGACCAAGTGCTGATCCTGATCGCTGCCGAACCCGAGTTTTCGGAGAGCCAGTTGACCCGCGCATTGATTGCGGCGGAAGCTGCAGGCATCACGCCCATCGTTGCGCTGAACAAAAGCGATTTGGCCGAGCCATTCGGCAGGGCGTGGACAAAGCTCGCACCCTACCGAGCCATGGGCTACCAAGTGATTCGACTGGCCATCAAGCCGAAGCAAGAGGTGCCAACCGACGACACGCAGACACAAACATTGATGGCACTGCTGGCAAATAAGAAAACGCTGGTGCTTGGCCCATCTGGGGCCGGCAAAAGCAGCCTAACCAATCTTTTGATCCCGCAAGCCAAGGTGTTGACCGCAGAAATTTCCCAAGCGCTCAATTCCGGCAAGCACACCACCACCAGCACCACGCTGTACTGGGTTGATGCACGGCGTACAACTGCGTTGATCGATTCACCAGGTTTTCAGGAGTTTGGGCTACACCACATTAAGCCCATGCAGTTGAGTCACCTGATGCCGGACATCAAGGCTCATGCGCAAGCGTGCAAGTTCTACAACTGCACGCATTTGCATGAACCTGGTTGCGGCGTTATTGCTCAGGTTAAATCGACCACTAACCTCAGTGAAATAAGCCAGGCGCGATATCGTTTGTATAGCGAACTATTTGCAGAGCTTTCACAAAGTCGGTTCTGACACCGGCCTGTATCCGCCCTGGCCACCGATATGCATGGTCAGCCCAGCAGCCGCGCTAATGTCAGCAATGCCAGCAGCACCATCCACAGAACGACGGAGCGCCACACTAACCCCACAATGCTGCGCAGATGCGCCAATTCCGGCTCTCGTCCAGGTGTGAACTCGGTGGCAGCCGGTGTCTCGATATCCATGGCGATCAACTGCCCCTCGGACGTACTTGCTGGAAACACAGGCCGTAAGACCTCACCTCCCAGCCGCACATTTAAAGCCCCCGACGTTGCCGCTAGCAACAGCCCGTCGTTGCGATCATTGGTAGCAGCAAGTGCATCGGCTGTAAACCGCTGGGTGTGAGTACGCCACGCGTCAATGGCATCTTCAAAGCTTCCAACCACTGCGAACCCGAGGGCGGTGACCCTGGCGGGCACGTAGTCGATCACACCCCACGCCTTGAGAGCTACCGCTTGAAGCGCAGGGCTTGCGCCGTCACCGACAAAGCCTGGATGCTGGCTTTTGTAAGCCCAGTAACGCGACACGAATTCGCTCATGCGGTACATAACCGCACCAGCGGGGCCTAACCCCACGGCCGCCAGAACAGAAAACCAGCCCAACACACCGAAAACATGTCGATGGGCTGCCAAAACGGAATACTCGATCACATGGCGAACAATTTCACTTCGCGGCAGCTGTCTGGCGTCAACCTGACGCCAGTGCGCGAGCAGATCGCGGGCGGTTGCCTCGTCACCGCTTTCCAGCGCGTCCCGGATATCCGTGAAGTAATGGCTGAATTGCCGGAACCCCAGTGTGATGTAGAGAATGCCGACACTCCATGCAAACGCCAGCAGCACGCTGAATCGCCAGAGCATCCAGTGGATCACCATCGTGAGTACGGATGGCACCAGGACCGCAGCGCCCCAGGCGATCCAGCCGTGGTGGGTCTGCCCTGCATCCAGCGTGCGATTGGACCATCGCGCCCAAGCCCTGAACCCGGCGTGGACCCAATTCCCACGCGCCAAAGGGCGCGCCTGTTCCAGAATCAAAGCAAACAAAACGGCTAGAAAACCCATACCAAATCATAACGGGCTCTGCCTCTGACGTTCGCGCCAGGTCGATGCAATTTGGCGCCCCTATGGCCAAAAAACTTATCACGCGGCAAGAAAGCGATAAAGATTTCGCAGCATGCCAGCCGTTGCTCCCCAAATGAACCGTTCTTGCGCTGGCGCGCCGTCACCGATAACAGACTGATCGCGATAGGGCATTGACAGCCACTGGCGCTGGACGCCACCCAGTTCGACTTTGTGACGTCGGTGATTCGCGGGGTTCATCAGGTAGCGCAACGGAACTTCGAAGATGTCAGCCACTTCTCCAGGATTGGGCGTGAGACGAGCGCCTGGGCGAACTAATGCCACCACGGGCGTGATGATAAAAGCGGTGCCAGTCGTGTAGGTGGGCAGCGTCCCCAGCACCTCGACATCATCCCTCGGCAAGCCGATTTCCTCGCTCGCCTCGCGCAATGCGGTGTCCGCCGCATCAACATCTCCAGCATCTACACGACCGCCAGGAAAAGCGATTTGGCCGGAGTGGGTGGACAGCGTCTCTGCGCGCTGCGTGAGCAAAAGCATTAACTCCTCACGCATCACCAACGCAATCAGCACAGCCGCCAGCGCGGGCGCCCGGTCAGAAAATATTTTTTCCAAGCTGTGCTCGGGCACCCACGCCTTAGAAGAGCGAAACCGCAAGCGAAGTGCTTCCGGGCTCAATCGATCAGCCGGCACACTGTTCAGGTGCACGTCAATTCCGAGCACTGGCGCCAATCGGGGATCAAATGCAGCCCAAATCGGTGCCAAGGATGGTCTGATGCGGGGTTTGGATGAGCTCATGGTTCAGAAAAGCGAAGTCCGACAAGCGTCCACGCGCCAGGGCCAATGCAACTCGCCAGATAAAACGGCATTGTTCGAAGGCGTAAAAAAACCGCTCCACAGAGCGGTTTTTTTATATTCAGCCAGCTCAGGCAGCCTTGGCACCGAGCTTTTCTTTGATACGTGCGGACTTGCCGCTGCGGCTGCGCAGATAATACAACTTGGCACGACGCACATCACCGCGGCGCTTGACTTCGATCTTCGCAATCAGCGGGCTGTAAACCTGGAAAGTACGCTCTACGCCCTCGCCGTTCGAGATTTTCCGCACGATAAAGCTCGAGTTCAAACCACGATTGCGCTTAGCAATCACAACGCCTTCGAAAGCCTGCAAACGTTTGCGGGTGCCCTCAACCACATTCACGCTAACGATGACAGTATCACCGGGGGCGTAGGTTGGAATGGTTTTGTTCAAACGAGCAATTTCTTCCTGCTCAAGGATCGCGATTAAATTCATAAAATATCCATCAGTCTTTTTCCGTTCATACACGTGCTGCACTAAAGACCGCAAGTCCAGGAAACCGAACGGTGCGGCTGAGGCTGGTTGCAGTGGCCGTCAGAGGACCGAAAACCTTTTGATTATAGCAATTTACAGCCAGGTGACGAATTTCCTGGAAGGCTTTGTAAAAATGCCTCATCGTGATGCGTCAATTTTCCGTTTGCGCGTGCGCGTTCCAGCAACTCGGGGCGGCCTTTGGCGGTAATCCGCAAACTTTGCTGGCGGCGCCATTGCTGGATCAGCCTGTGATTGCCTGACATCAGCACTGGAGGCACCAACGTGTCGCCCCAAAGCTCTGGCCGCGTGTAGTGTGGACAGTCAAGCAAGCCGTCCAAGGCGGGGTTAAAGCTATCGAGTTGATGGCTGCCTTCATCGCCCAGCACACCGGGCTGCAAGCGCGCAACGCTGTCCAGCAACGCCATGGCGGCGATCTCTCCGCCAGACAGTACAAAGTCGCCAAGGCTAATCTGATGATCGACATGGCTGTCAATAAAGCGCTGATCCAAACCTTCGTACCTCCCACACACCAGAACCGCGCCAGCGCTGTCGGACCAAGCCTGAACTGCGGTGTGTGTGAGCGCTTGTCCGACCGGCGAGAACAACACCACTGGCACTCGGGCATCACCCAGCGCTTTTCGATCGTTGTGGATCGTTTCCACGCATCGGGCCAGGGGCTCGCCGATCATCACCATGCCGGGGCCACCGCCAAAAGGCCGGTCATCGACACGTCGATAGTTGCCGTCGGCGAAATCGCGTAGATTCCAGAGCCGCACGTCGACCAAGCCAGACTCGTAAGCGCGGCGCGTTACGCCACTGCTGAGAAAGGGCGCAAAAAGCTCAGGAAACAAGGTGATGATGTCAAAGCGCATGGTCGGTCGTGGCTTGACGGTGAATCGTGAGTGGACGACTCAGGCGATCACAAGGCTCAAAACAGCCTTGGCGCGCCCTGTAGCGTCAGTAATCAGGCTGCCAGTCAACCGTGATGCGTTTGGCGACAAGGTCCACGCTGTCGACATAAACCGACACAAAGGGAATCATGCGTTCGGCAACGCCAGCAATCACACCTTCACTTGCTTCAACAACGTATGCGATACACAACACTGATTGGGGGCCTGTGGTCATCAAATCACGCACGCAACCAAGGGCAAGGCCTTCGCGGTTGATGACGTTCAGGCCAATCAAATCGACCCAATAGTACTCATCGGTGGATGCCGCCGGGAAACTGCTACGCGGTAAGAAAATACGTGCCCCGCGCAGGGCCTCGGCAGGCGTTCGGTCATCCAGACCCGTTAACTTGGCCACCACGGTGTCTGAGTGCGTTTTTGCCTCGTCAATGCCTACCGAAGCGGTGCCGGAAAAAGCATTGAATCCGGGGCGAAATTTTGCTTCGGGTGGCTGCAGCCACCAGGTTTTCGCCGCAAACAACGCGTCGGGCGCGCTGCTGTGCGGCAATATCTTCAACCAGCCTTTGACACCCCAAGCGTCCAGTACACGACCCACTTCCACAGCATCTACCGGGAGGGCAGAAGCGGCAAGGGCACTGATCGTGATGGAGGCGGATGACATTGCCGCTGATGTTGCCAATTAGGCGGCTGGGGGAGCTGATGCCGTCGCAGCGGCGGCTGCGCCCTGCTTGATCAGACGCTCAACGGTTGGCGACGCTTGTGCACCAACACCAACCCAATGGGTCAACCGGTCCTGTGCAATGCGTAGGCCTTCTTCGCCACCCTTGGCGATCGGGTTGTAAAAACCGATGCGCTCGATGAAGCGTCCATCACGGCGAACGCGCTTGTCAGCCACAACAATGTTGAAGAACGGGCGATGCTTGGAGCCGCCGCGTGAGAGTCGAATGACAACCATAATGAGTCCTGAGGGTGGTGGACTGAGAAAAACTCAAATCCAAATTGTCTTGCAGCGAATGCATCGCTATAGCAGGTCCACCCAGCCAGCGAAATGCTGCAAAGCCTGCGATTATAGCCCGCCATCGTCGCTGACAATGGACTAACCATCCCAACTTCCCACGCACATGCTCCTCATACGCCCCAGCCAAGACCAAGATGTCCCCCAGATTGCTGCAATTTACGCCCACCACGTGTTGCACGGCACCGGAACTTTCGAAACCGATCCTCCGAGCGCAAACGACATGGCGGGACGGCGAGCCGACGTGTTGGTCAAAGGATTGCCGTATCTTGTCGCTGAGCAGGACGGCACGGTGATCGGTTTCGCCTATGGCAACTGGTTCAAGCCACGCCCTGCTTACCGTTACTCGGTCGAAGATTCGATCTACCTCGCGCCAGAATGCCACCGCCAAGGTCTGGGCCGTCCACTGCTGGCTGAATTGCTGGCTCGCTTTGAATCGGCGGGTATTCGCAAGGTCATGGCGGTCATCGGCGACTCAGCCAATGCCGGATCGATCGGTGTGCACCGCGCGCTGGGCTTTTCACAGGTCGGCATCATCGAATCCTGCGGCTGGAAACTGGGCGCATGGCGCGACATCGTGATCATGCAAAAGACACTTGGCGCCGGTGACACACTGCCGCCCAATGACATCGGCAGCCAGACCACCCGCTGACGATCACGCCATGCCCAAGACCTTACCCGATACGACACCCGCCGCCGCCAGCACGGCAGCACTTAAAAACAAGACACTCGCCGCCTGGCTGGCCTTCCTCACCGGCCAGCTTGGGCTGCACCGCCTTTATCTGTTCGGCGCTTCCGACGTGCTGGCATGGGTGCATCCCGCCATTGCGGCAGTCGGATGGGTTGGCGTTCGGCGGGTCCAGCTCTATGGTCAGGACGACCAGCTGGCGTGGTTGCTGATTCCGCTGCTCGGATTCACGTTGGCGGCGACGGCTTTGACAGCCATCTACTACGGGCTGATGTCCTCTGAAAAGTGGAACCACCAATTCAATCCGACCACACCGCAAGCAACCGCAGGCCAGACCAACTGGTTGACCATCGGCGCGGTCGTCTTTTCACTGCTGCTGGGCGCCGTCGCCTTGATGGCCAGCATCGTGGTGAGCGTTCAGCACTATTTTGAGTTCCAGATGCGCTGACGCGAGCCGCTGACCGTACGCGATGTTTTGTCCACGCCCTCAGAAAATCTGAAGGCTCAACCAGTAGCCAATCGCAGCTACAAAAGCTGATGCCGGGATGGTAAAAACCCAGGCCCAGACGATGTTGCCCGCGACACCCCATCGCACAGCAGACGCCCGCTGGGTTGATCCGACACCCACAATGGCGCCGGTGATGGTGTGTGTGGTGGACACCGGAATGCCAAGTCCCGTTGCCAGAAACAGTGTGAGCGCGCCGCCAGTTTCTGCACAAAAGCCGCCAACGGGCTTGAGCTTGGTAATTTTTTGACCCATGGTCTTCACAATGCGCCAGCCGCCGAACATGGTGCCGCCGGCGATTGCCAGATAGCAGCACACCACTGTCCAAGTGGGCGGGGCGGTGTCTGTGCTTGACACATAGCCAGTGGCCACCAACAACATCCAGATGATGCCGATGGTTTTTTGCGCATCATTTCCTCCGTGGCCCAGGCTGTAGGCACCGGCGGACACCAGTTGAAGGCGCCGAAACCATCGGTCGACCTTGGACGGCGTCGTGCGTCGGCACACCCAGGCGATCAGCACCATCATCATGGAGCCCAGCAAAAATCCCAGCACCGGCGAGATGAAGATGAACGCCACCGTTTTGAAAATGCCGCCCGAAATTAGCGCGCTAGCGCCCGCCTTGGCAATCACAGCACCCACGATGCCGCCAATCAGCGCATGTGACGAACTGCTGGGAATGCCGTAGTACCAGGTGAGCAGGTTCCAGGCGATAGCGCCTGACAGCGCCCCAAACACCACATGGGTGTCCACAATACCGGGCTGCACAATGCCTTTGCCGACTGTGGCCGCCACGCTGAGGTGAAAAATGCCGATGGCGATCAGGTTGAAAAACGCAGCAAACACCACCGCTTGGCCGGGCTTGAGCACGCCGGTAGAGACGACGGTGGCAATCGAGTTGGCAGCATCGTGAAATCCGTTCATGAAATCGAATGCAATGGCCATGACAACCAACAAAACGACCACCCACAACGCGCTTTGAAAAACTTGTGCGGTTTGCATGGAAGATGCGCCCGCGATCAGGAGTTTTCGAGGACGATGCCCTCAATCAGATTGGCCACATCCTCGCATTTGTCGGTGATGGTTTCGAGCAGCTCATACACCGCCTTGAGCTTGATGAGCTCGCGCACATCCGGTTCCTCGCGAAACAATCGGCTCATCGCGGCGCGCATCACGCGGTCGGCATCAGACTCCAAACGATCGATTTCATTGCAGGTTTTCAGCGCGGCCTCCGCCGTCGCGGCTTCACTCACCTTGGCGATCATGCCGACAGCGTCTTTGAGGCGCTCGCAGCACTTCACGCTCAAATCGGTCAGGCGCACCATGTCCTCGGTCATGTGGCGAACGTCGTACAGCGACATGGTTTCAGCAGAGTCCTGAAACAGGTCGGCCACATCGTCCATGGTGTTGATGAGCTTATGAATCTGCTCGCGGTCAATTGGGGTGATGAACGTTTTGTGCAGCGCACGGCTGACTTCGTGCGTCACGCGGTCGGCGGCTCGCTCGGCATGCTTGACCTCCCGATAGAAAGACTCCCGCTGGTGCAGGTCAGCGTAGTGCGTCACCATGTTCGAGAACGCATGCGCGGCCTCCAGGATATGGCCCGCATGCTGATTGAACATCTCGAAAAAATTGCCTTCGCGCGGCAGCAGCTTGCCAAAAAACATCGGATTCCCCGGTAACACCGTCACATCATGGTGCCCAACCGCACGGCGGGCACCAGCGCCCAATTGTGACAAATTGATGTCAGTTTGATGACAATCAGGGCGCCGCAAAGTTTAACGTCCTGTCCCGGCCCGAGGTTCCCTTGCTCAGCAAGCCGCTAGAACGCGGCCTGCAGCCCAACTTTCAAACTGCGGCCCGGCAGTGGAGCCTTGGGAAACGCGGTGGTCGTCAGCACCGAGGTTGCGCTGTAGGCCAGCTCGTTCGTGAGATTGTCCAATTTCGCGTACCACAGCACGCTGATCGGGCCTGCAGACTGTTTGTACGTAGCGGCCGCGTTCCAGCGCGTGTAAGCCGCTGTAGTGCGGTCCCCAAGGCCGACGCGGTTTTGGGCTGCCGAACGGTCAAACCCTAGGCTGGTGCCCCATGGGCCAGTCGCCCAATTCAGAGTGGCACCCACCCGCGCTGGCGCAATGCGCGGAAGGTTTTGACTGTTCGACAAATCCCTGGCCCGCACCAAGTCGCCACGCAGCGCCAGATCAAGCATTGACGCACCCTCCAGCAGACGAATGTTGCCGCTGGCCTCAAAGCCAACAAAGCGGGCCCGCACGCCGCGGTAGGCAAACTCCGGCAGGATGGCGTTGTCAGGCTCGTTGTCATCGACGCCATCGCCGTCTGCGTCCGCCGGGTTCAGATTGCCAAGCTCCTGGCCGTACGTGTTCCCCGTGGATGCCAACCCGATGTAGTTCTTGAACCGGTGCACATACACATTGGCTTTGAAGCTGTTGGCGCCACTGCGCCATTCGGCACCGACATCCAGGCTGGTGGACTTTTCCTTTCCTAGCGTGATATCGCCAGTCTCCCAGGCATTGGTTGCCACGTGAGGGCCTTGCGCGAACAGCTCGCAGTCCTTGGGCGCGCGCTCGGTGTAAGCCAGGTTGCTCGTCAGCTGCCAGTTGGGCGCGCTGTTCCACAGGCCGCCCAGTGCGAAGGTTTTGGGCTTGAAGTCACGGCTCGCAGGCACAAAGCGTGCAACCTGCGGGTTGCCCAGGGAATCAACCTTGACCGAATCCATCCGGCCGCCCAGGCTGAGCTTGCCCCAGGATGTGGCAAGCTCCTCGTACACAAAAATGCCGTTTTGCGCTGTCTTGCTGTATGGCGCGAAGGCTTCTGTGCCGTCAGCTGAAAACTTCGTGTAGTCAGATTGGAAGCCAACCAGGCCGTCAAAGCCGCCCCATTTGGCCAGCCGAGCCTCCAGCCGAAGGTCTGTGCCCTTGTTTTTGAACACAGTTCCCGCCTCGGCTAACGCGAACTCGGTGTGGGTGTAATCGGTGTGGCTAAGTTGGCCTTTGACGCTTTGGAAAAAGCCGCCCAGGTTGCGCACTTCGCCTTCGAGTGCCACACGGTCCGACTTCATCCTGATCGTCACATCGTCTTCGGCAACCGTGCCGTAGGTGCTGCGGTAAGAACTCACCGACGCGCCCAGATAGCCCTGGTCAAAAAATGCGGTGCCGCCCACGGCGCCGCCGCGCGTCTGGCTAGCCGAATTGCAAATGCGGTTGGTGATGCTGTTGGCACCGCCCTGGGTGCACAGCAAATCAACGGGCACTTTCACGTCGCTCGTGGTTCGGTCAAAGGCGTCGACGTGCAGGGTGTAGCGGTCAGTGCCGGCCTCAAGCAGCGCACCACCGCCGCGCTCGCGGTTGCCGGTCGCAAAACCCAAATCCACCTTGCCAGACGCCCCGCCCTTGGCGTCAAATTGCGGTTCACGCGGGATGCGGTTGTCGATCACATTGACCACACCGCCCACAGCACTGCCGCCATACTGCAACGCACCCGGGCCGCGCAGCACCTCAATGCGTTCAATGCTGATGGGGTCGGCCGTCACCGAATGGTCAAAACTCAGGCCTGACGCATCGAGCACAGCGCCGCTGTTGTTCAGAATGCGGATGCGGTCGCCGTCCAGCCCGCGGATGATGGGGCGACTGGCGTTGGGGCCGAAATAGGTGCTGCTCACGCCCGGGGTGCCATCCAGCGTCTCCCCCAAGGTGGTTTGCGAACGCAATAGCAGGCCAGCCCCGGAATATGCTGCTGCGGGTGCTATCAAGTCAGTAGCACCCAGCGGGTTACCGGTGACGGTGACCTGCTTCAGGCTCACCGCCGGGGCGGCGGTTTGAGCCTGACTGGCGGTGTGGTGCAGGGCCGACGCAAGGCCAAGGCACACCACCGCTTGGTGCACAGCAGAACGGCGCAAACACCAAAAGCGGCGGGATGTGTGGAACGCAAGGCGAGAAATGGCAGTTGCTGCCGGGGCGAGCGCGGCTGCGCTGAAGAAGATTGGTTTCATGGTGACGTCACTGAATCAAGGAAAGGCAAACCTGCTGGCGCCCGAATAAGCGGGTGCGCAGGGGCAAGGCCAGCCGTCGCAGCGGACGCACAGCTTCGCAGCTGCAGCCCGCCGTGCCGGTGGCACAGGAAGATTCAGGACGTCAGCGGCGGTGCGCGCGCATTGAATTGCGCCGCCCAGCGAGCGAGTGCTTCGCCCGCAAACAAGGCAACCTGCTGGGACAGCGGTTGCACGGGTAAAAGCGCGCTGGCCAGCCGCGCGACTGCACCGTCATGGCCAAGCTGGTCATACAGCTGGCAGTCAGGGCTGCCGTCCTCGTGCACCCACAAGCGCAAAAACAGCGATGCGGGCAAACGCACATCAGCCAGCCTGACGAACGATTGAAGGCTGACGTGCGCTGCGATGGGCTTGGCCACGCGAGCGCCCCCAGCGCCCTGCGCAACGGTGACAGCCCTATGGTGCAGCCGGCCGCTGTGCTGGGTGCTATGAACCTGGCCCAGCGTTTGCGCCACCATCAGGGCCAGGACAAGACAAACCCACGCCGCCAGTCGCCCGCCAACGCGCGGCCATGCGCGCAAATGGCGCGCCACGGCACACGTCAGAAAAGACCCATAAAAAGTACGTTCAGGCAGGCTCACAAGGCAGGCTTCAGTGGATATCGGTATCGGTATCGGTATGGGTGTCGGTTCGGCAGGCGCTGGTCATTTGATGCTGGTGGCGTCGGTCATTCGGTAATAAAGGCCGAATGAGTCATCGTTCAGCACCAGAAAACGCCCTTCTATTGTGAGCGGCTCCACGCTGTACTTCACCGGTGTTTTGGTTTTCACCTCGACCATGCTTTCAGGGCCGCCCGGGATGCAGAACGAGCAGGTCAGTGGCACGGAGGAGAGCAGAAAGTGGGTCTGCTTTTCGCCCGGGTCCAGCGGCATCATAAAGCCCTGAACGCGCTGCGTTTTCTGATGCAAGCCCATTTGGCCGAGCGTGAACACGGGCAGGACTCGATTGTTCTCGTTTTTAGTCTTGACATTGGTCAGCACTGACCAAGGCACTACGTCTGCCCGCGCCACCAGATTGGGAAACGGGCTGTTGACGCCGTGCACGCCAGCGCCCTGCCCTATGGGGATGCTGGCGACCGCAGGCGTTCCAGGCGATACCGCTGCGGGCACGGCAGCCGCTGCCAAAGGCGCTGTTGTTTTGGCACTGGTAGCGCCCGCTGGCGCCGCAATCGGCGACGAGAGCACCTGGGCTTGCACAACAGGCGCATACAGCACCAGCACGGCAACACCCAGCGCAGTACGGCTCACGGTCAGGGCAGCAACAAACATGAGAGCGCTCCTGAAGGATTGAACTGCCGCGCTGGGCACCGGTCTTGGCTGGAGGGTCGGCCGCCGTGAAAGACGAACAGCCCTGAAATGATGAAACGACGACCGTGAAATCTCAGTGAGCATGCTTCATGCCGCAGTACTTGCCAACCGCCAGGCCCTTGCACGACGCCTGAAGCTCCTTCTCGCACACCTCGCCCGTTTTACCCGACTCCAGGCACTTGGCTGCGGCTTCGTGGGCGGCAGCCATGGCGCGGTGGCGGGCGATGTCTTCCTTGACTTCTTTGTCGTTGTGCTGCTGCGCATGCGCCAGTGTGACATTGGCTGCTCCGCAAGCCAGACAGAAGAGAAAAACCAAAAATTCAAGGCGAAAAAACATTTTCATCAAAGTTCCTTTTAAAAAAATTGAACCATCGGCTAGCGTGTCTGCAGCAACTCAAACACGCTGACCCGATAAGCCTCCCACGCCGGCAGCAGCGCCGACACCACCGCGATCGCGAGCGCCAGCGCTGGAATCGCCAGCAGTTCGGCTGGCCATACCGGCCCCCCGATCAGCACAGACTGCTCAAGCTGCAGCGCCCAACCCATGAGCCATGCCAAGCCCTGGCCTGCAGCCACGCCCAGCACGGTGGCCAGCAGCGCCAGCCACAGCGCCTCGACCAGCAGCAAGGTGGCCACCCTGCGCGGCGGCGCGCCCAGCATGCGCAGCAGCGCCAGGTCAGCGCGGCGCTCGCGCACGGCGCTCCACAGCGCGATGAACACGCTCAAACCGGCAGTCAGCAGCAACACGCCGGCCAGCGCTTTCATCAGGTTGGTGCCCACCCCGATCATGCTGAGCAGGCGTGTGATTTCAAGCGCTGGCGCAGCCGCCTGCATCTCGGTGGTGGTGTTGATGAAACGTGGAAAGGTCACGGCCGCCAACGGGGTGGTGTACTGGATCAGCGCCAGCGTGACTTCGCGCTCTGCCTCCAGGATTTTTTGGTCTTCTTCGTCCAGCGCGGTGTCAGCTTCATGAGCTTTCCAGACCGACTCGGTGGCCGTGATCAGCAGACGGTCTAGCACCGAGCCGTTGCCCGCCAGCACGCCCACCACGGTGTACGGAGTTTTGGCGTGCACATCGCCTGAGCTGCCCAGGCCATGCGTGCCCGCGAATTGGTCACCCACCGTCAGCCCGGTGCGCGCCGCAACCTGCGCGCCGACCACCATTTGCATGGGTTGCGTCCACAGCGCGCCCTGAGCTAGCGTCATTTTGTAATGCGCAATGTAGTCGGGCGTGGTGCCTACGATGCGAAACCCGCGAAAGCTGTCGCCCAGGCTGATCGGGATGATTTTGGCGACTTGGCGGTTGGTTTTTAGCGCCTCAATCGCGGCCAGCGGCACGTTGCCAGTGGGCACGTCGAGTTGAAACACACCGGACAGGATCAGCTGCATCGGGCTGCCTTTGGCTCCCACCACCACGTCAATGCCAGCCAGGTCGCGCTCGAACGCGGTGTTGATCTGGTGGCCCACCAGCAACAGCAGCGTGATGGACGCCAGCCCCAGCGTGAGCAGCAAAAGGTTCAACCCAGCGGCCAGTGGGCGCGACCACAAGTAGCGCCAGGACAGGGAAAAAATGTTCAAAGGCAAGGTGTTCAAGAAATAAACCGTCATGCTATTGATTAAGGAGCTATACAGGCAGCAAACACATGGGCTAGAGCACGATTTGGTTGATATTTTGTGTCTTTTCGTCGTTGCGGGCCTCAAAAAAGGCCTGAACCCGGCTGTCGTGCGTGGCAATCACCAGTGTGGCCTGGCAGCGTGCGCAGGTGGCCTGCAGCAAAGCCAGGGCGGCCGTTGCCGATGCATCGTCGAGACTTGCGGTGGGCTCGTCGGCCATCACCACTCGCGGTGCCAGCAGCACGGCACGTGCCAGCGCCACGCGCTGCGCCTGCCCACCCGACAACTGGGACGGCTTGCGGTCGGCCAGGTCTTGCACATCCAAGGCCGTCAACGCCTGTGTGATGTGCGCCATATCTTGTGGCTGGCCAGCAGCCCATTGCGCCATCGCCAGGTTGGCCCGCACCGTCAGTGCCGTGCTCAGGTGCAGCCTTTGCGGCAGGAAGCCCACGGTTTTCGCGCGCCACGCGTCGAGCGATACGGGCTTCAGCTCGGCCAGCGGCTGGCCCGCCACGCTCACGCCGCCCGCCGTGGCCCGCAGCAAACCCGCTGCTAAAGCCAGCCAGGTGGATTTGCCAGAACCCGATGCACCGCGCAGCAGCAGCAAGCCACCCTGCGGCACGTCAACGTCTGCAAACGTCAACGCCGGCCCCTGGGCGTAGTGGTAGGCCAGCGACCGGGTGCTGATCATGGGTGGGCGCTTTCAGAGCCGGTGCTGGCCGCCACGACGCAGTCGGCACACACGCCGCGCACGGCGAAGTCCATGCTCATGCCTTGATAACCCAAGGCCTTGAGCGCTTGAAGGGCCGTTTGCGCGGCGCGCTCAAGGTCTTGCGCATTGGCTTGCAATGCGCCCGCCAGCGGGCTGTCGCGGTGACAACTCTGGCATTCAAAGTGGGGAATCGCGTGCACGCTGGCCGGCATGGCCTGGTAACGGCGCGTGCGGCTGGCGTCCACACGGCACAGCAGCAAGCCGACCTGCGTGAGCCGATCCACCAGGCGATACAGCGTGACGCGGTCTAGGGCGGCATGCGGGGGCTCGGCGGGGTCGGTAGCCGGGTCGACGGCATCTGCTGACGCTTGAGTCAGGGCCGTTTGCAGCTGCGCGTGGGTGTAGCTCGTGTCCGGGTGCGCCAGCAACCAGCCCAGCGTGCGCCTGGCGGCCTCGGTGCGACGCAAGCCATGCGCCAACAACAGCGCCGCAACCGGGTCATCGCCATCGGTTGTGAGGCGGTTTGGGAACGGGGAACGCGGTGTCATGGTGGTGGTGCGGGTGCTTTGGCAGCACTATAACGCCATCAAGTTGCGTTTTTATGACAGTTTGACGATGAAGCGGTGTACCGAATGACAACGCTCTAGGGCTGCGTCAGTGCCGTGTAGGCGCGGCGCGTGCCCTCGCCTACTGAGGCCAGCACCTGGGCATACGGTGTCTGGTGGCGGGCCAGCAAACGGGCCGACGCGGTCGTTTTGGAGCGGCAAAACCAGTGACAGGTGTGCTGCATCAAAAACAGCTCGGCCGACACGGTGAAAGCCTTGTCGCGGTTGGAGCGCCCGGCATCGTTGCGACAGGCATCGTCCAGCCCTGCGGCATGAATGACCATGGCACGGCGCAGATCGAGCGTGGCGCCTGGAAACAAGCGGTCGGCGAACGGCAACGCCACCGGGATCAGGCTCACGCGCACCTGGGACGCCTCCAGTTTGGCGAAGTCGGCACTGAAGCGCTTGAACTGCTCCACCAGCTGCGCCTCACTCGTGCTCAGCAGCTGCCAAATCTGTTCACGCCGCACCCCGTCCGCCTCGCCCAGGGCACGCAAATACCCCGACGTCAGTGTCTCCATCAGTTTTTCGATTTGAAAGTGCCCCAAATGAGTGGCCAACAGCAGCACACGGCGGCGCTGGTCTTTCATTTTGAGAATGTACAAGCCGATCGCGAGCAGGCTTGCGAGAAAAAAAGGATTCATGCCGGGGTGGGGAGACAAAGGTAAAACAGGCAGTGTAGTCACGCGCTGTGGCTACCGCAGCCAGCGGCCCCGCTACGAACCCGCCGGTTATTTATCCTTCAGCCGTTCGTGCACCCACTGCGCCGCTGCCAACAGTTCGGCATCAGCGCCAAAGCGTCCCACCAGTTGCAAGCCCATCGGCAGACCGTGCTGGCCCCTGAAAAATGGCAGATGGATGCAGGGAAGGCCCAGCAATGTCCAGCCCCGGCAGAACAGTGGGTCGCCCGTGGCGTCTAGCCCCAGCGGTGCCTCCCCGGTGGTGCTGGGCGCCAGCAGCACGTCCCAATCGTCGAACAGCGTGTTGACCGCCCGGTGCGCACGCGCCGTTGCCATCCGGTTGGCCGCATGCACAGCCCCCGTGATGCGAATGCCTGACTCGAACAAATCCTGGAGCCGCGCGCTCAATTGCGCCCGGTGCACCACCCGCTCATGGCTGAGCGCTCGCGCCATTTCAAACGCCATCACATCTTTTTGCAGGGCGACCAGATCAGGCAAATCGGGGGGCAGCGACACTTCTGCAAGGCAGTGAATCTGCGGCGCCAGCGTATGCACCGCCTGGTCCAGCATGCGCTGGGTGTCGGCATCAGCCATCGGCCATTGCGGGGTTCGGCACACCCCCATCCTGAGTGACATCACAGATGAGCTCTGCAATAACGTCAAGAGGCGCGAGTCGCCCGTCAACACACTGCCCAACAAGGCCACGTCGCGCACGCAGTGACCAAAGCCGCCCACCGTGTCGAGCGATTCCGACAGGCTTTTGACCCCTGCACGCGTGATCAGGCCATGGCTGGGTTTGTAGCCCACCACCCCACAATAAGCTGCGGGGCGAATGATGGAGCCCGCCGTTTGCGTGCCCAGCGCCAGCGGCACCATGTGGTCCGCCACAGCAGCAGCCGAGCCACTGGATGAGCCACCGGGCGTGTGCGCCAGGTGGTGCGGATTTCGCGTGGGGCCGGGTTGGAAATAGGCGAACTCGGTCGTCACCGTTTTACCGATGACCAGCGCACCTGCCTCCTTGCAAAGCGCTACGGCCGCCGCGTCCGCTGCCGGTCGGTGCCCCGCGTAAATCGGCGAGCCATAAGACGTTGGCATGTCGGCGGTGTCAAACAGGTCCTTCACGCCCAGCGGCAGGCCGTGCAGCGGGCCACGTAGCGGCCCGGTATCCAGCTGCCGCGCCTGCGCCATCACAGCATCCGGGTCAACGTAGGCAAAAGCGTGAACCGTGTCGCTTCTCAGCGCCACGCGGTCAAGGCAGGCCTTCGCCAGTTCGGTGGCGCTCAGGGTGCGCTGGGCGAGTTGCTCAGCGAGCTGCCAGGCGGGCACTGTGTTGACGTTCACGCGCTTCTTCAACGGCAAGCGTGGACTAAACCCTTGCCGGGCCCCACCTCAGCCCTTGACCCGCGATGCAAACGTTTGCCGAAACTTCTCGACCTTGGGGCCGACCACAAACGCGCAGTAACCCTGGTTCGGGTTGTTTTCGAAATAGTCCTGGTGATAAGCCTCAGCGGCGAAGTAATTCGCCAATGGCAGTACTTCCGTGACGATGGGTTTGCCGAAGCATTTGTCCTGGCCCATGCGATCAATCATGTCGCTAGCGATTTGCTGGTGAGCGGCGTTGTCGTAGTAAATACCGCTGCGGTATTGCGTGCCCTCGTCGTTGCCTTGCCGGTTCAGGCTGGTCGGGTCGTGAATGACAAAAAATATCTCGAGAATTTCACCCAGCGTAATGTTGTCTGCGTCAAACGTCAGCTTGACCACCTCGTTGCACCCCGTGCGGCCGGTGCACACCTCTTCATAGCTGGGCGGTGTGGCCTGGCCGTTGCTGTAGCCCGACTCGACGTCCGTAACGCCGCGCACCTTGACAAACACCGCTTCCGTGCACCAAAAGCATCCGCCGCCCAGTGTGATAGTTTGTAAGTTGCTCATTGCCGATTCCCCGAATGTAGTGATGCCTCAAATTGTGACTCAGCCGCGTCGTTCACGTTTCGGTCATTTGTCCCGAAATGCGTCAGCCAACAGCGGGGCTCGGACCCGGCAGATTCGGCTCGGCCTGAACGGCTTGGAGAAACCCGGTCAGCGCGGTGCGGTCTTCACGCATCTGACGGCTGGTTTTCCACAGGCAGTGCGTCTCATACGGGTCGCGTGCCAATGCATCGTCCAGGGGGATAAAAAGCGCGCCTGGCATGGCCGACAAGCTCAGCGCCTGCGGCACCAGCGCCACCCCCATCCCACGCGAGACCAGCGCCACCACACTGAGCCAATGCTGCAACTCAAACCGGATCTCGGGCACAAACCCGGCGCGCGCGCAGGTCGCCAAAATCCGATCGTGGTAGTCAGGCGATACGGTGCGCGAGATGACGGCGAAAGGTTCGCCATCCAGCTGTTTTAACGGCAATGTGCGCTGGTGTGCCAGCACATGACCCCTCGGCAGACACGCGACAAAGGCCTGGCTGGCCACCAGAATCTGGCTGAGCTCAGGGGGCACCCGGCTGGTGTGCGCAAAGCCGACGTCCAGCCGGTCGTGGGTCAGCTCAATCAGTTGTTCGCTCGACGACATTTCTTTGAGCACCACACGCAGCAGCGGGTGCGCTGCCTGAAAGCGCGCCAGGATCGCCGGCAGGCCGCTGTACAGCAGCGTGCCGGCAAACCCGATCGTCAGGCTGCCCGCCATGCCGCGGCCCACGTCGCGCGCCAGGTTGGCCGCCTGGGTGGACTGGTCGAGCAGCGCGCGGGCAGCCGGCACAAACGCCAGCCCCGCCGCCGTCAGCGCCACGGCCTTGCTGCTGCGCGTGAACAAGCGTGCGCCGACAGACACTTCAAGCTGCTGGATGTTCAGTGACAGCGGCGGCTGGGACAAGCCCAGGCGGCGCGCGGCGCGGCCGAAGTGCAGTTCTTCGGCCAAAACCAGAAAGTAACGAAGATGCCTGAATTCCATGAATACAAATTTAATATTGTTGAATCGTTTTTAGGTATTAGACAAGTATGGTTGATTGCCAAACAATGACTATCAAGACAAACCCCTTTTTTTGGAAACACCCATGAAAACCAACGTCAAAACGAAATTCGACTGGCAAGACCCGTTTTTTCTGACGGAGCAGCTGTCTGACGACGAGCGCGCCATTGCCGACGCCGCCCACGCGTTTTGCCAGGAAAAGCTGCAAACCCGCGTGTTGATGGCCGCGCGCCACGAAAAGTTTGACCGCGAAATCATGAACGAAGCCGGTGCCATGGGCTTTCTGGGCTGCACGATTGAAGGCTACGGGTGCGCCGGGCTGAACTACGTCAGCTACGGCCTGGTGGCGCGCGAGGTCGAGCGGGTCGACAGCGGCTACCGCAGCGCCATCAGCGTGCAGTCGTCCCTGGTGATGCACCCGATTCACGCCTATGGCAGCGAAGCCCAACGTGCGAAATACCTGCCCAAACTCGCCACCGGCGAATGGGTGGGCTGCTTCGGCCTGACCGAGCCCAACCACGGCAGCGACCCGGCCAGCATGATCACCCGCGCCAAGCCGGTGGACGGTGGTTTCATCATGAAAGGCGCGAAGATGTGGATCACCAACGCGCCAATTGCCGACGTGTTTGTGGTGTGGGCCAAATTGGAAGACGAAGACGGAAAAGTCGGCGGGCAAGAGTCGATCCACGGCTTCATCCTGGAAAAAGGCATGACCGGCCTCAGCGCGCCAAAGATCGAGGGCAAGATGAGCCTGCGTGCGTCCATCACCGGCGAAATCGTGATGGACGATGTGTTTGTGCCGACCGAGAACCTGCTGCCCAACGTGAACGGCCTGAAAGGCCCGTTCGGCTGCCTGAACAAGGCGCGCTACGGCATTGCCTGGGGTGCGCTGGGCGCGGCGGAAGACTGCTGGTTCCGCGCCCGCCAGTACACGATGGACCGCGAGCAGTTTGGCCGCCCGTTGGCGCAGAACCAGCTGATCCAGAAAAAGCTGGCCGACATGCAGACGGAAATCACACTGGGTCTGCAGGGCTGCCTGCGGGTGGGCCGCCTGATGGACGAAGGCAAAGCCATGCCCGAGATGATCAGCCTGATCAAACGCAACAGCTGCGGCAAGGCGCTGGACATTGCCCGCATGTCGCGCGACATGCACGGCGGCAACGGTATCCATGACGAATACCACGTCATCCGTCACATGATCAATTTAGAGACTGTCAACACCTACGAAGGCACCCACGACGTGCATGCGCTGATCCTGGGGCGGGCGCAAACCGGGCTGCAGGCGTTTTATTGAGGGCTTGAGGCGGAGTTTGGGTGTGAGCCTCAAAACCCACGCGGTGCATTTAGCTTGCGCTGTCATGGATTCCTGGACCCAGGTTCGCAATGACAAGCCAAAAGCGGCATCAATTGCCTCGTGGGGCTGCGGGGTAGCGTTTTAAGATCAATTTAATGCTCTAGCCCAGGCAATCACTGCCTGAGCAGCTATTTATTTGATAGCAAATTCGCATTTCAAAGAAATCCCATGCTAACGGTAGCAAATGCCGGGCAAGTGGCTCGTGTCAGCAGAAGCGCCGCGTCAATTGACGCTTATTTGGCGAGCGGCTACATTACTAACCAATCAGTCAGTAACCATGCCGCCGTCAGCCCCACTTTTCGATTTGTTTTGCGAAAAATCCGCCGCCAGCGCTGTGAAACGTGAGCGGCGCAAAGAAGCGCGACCTGGTGAATTGCTCGACGCAGCCCTTGACCTGTTTGTCGAAAAAGGCTTTGCAGCTACCCGCGTTGAAGAAGTCGCAGCGCACGCCGGGGTTTCCAAAGGCACGCTGTTTTTATACTTTCCAAGCAAGGAAGAGCTGTTCAAGGCGGTGGTGCGTGAGAACATTTCGGGCCGCTTCATCGAATGGAACAGCGAGTTCGAAACCTTCGAAGGCTCGACCGCCGACATGCTGGCCTATTGCATGACCGTGTGGTGGACGCGGGTCGGCGCCACCAGGCTGTCGGGCATCACCAAGCTGATGATGAGTGAGGCGCAAAACTTCCCCGAACTCGCCGCCTTCTACCAGGACGAAGTCATTGCCCCCGGCCAAGCGCTGATCCGCCGCGTGTTGCAGCGCGGCATCGACGCTGGCGAATTCCGCCCCCTTGACCTGAACTATGCCGTTTACAGCGTGATTGCCCCTATGATTTTTTTGATTCTTGCCAAACATTCGTCCGGCATCTGCGTGCGCAACGACACGCCGCTGGACCCGGACCGCTTCATCGCCTCGCAGTTGGCCATCGTGCTGCACGGGCTGAGCCGTGGTGCCGACAGCGGCCTTGATGCAGGCCGCCCAGCATGAAGCGTTCATTGCGATGGGCCCTGGTTGCCGGGGTGGTGGTACTGGCAGCGCTGGGCGTGATGCGGGTTGTGAGCAGTCGTCAGGCTCAGCAAAAAGCCGCTGCACTGGCCCAGGCCAGCCGGCAAGACGCACCGCTTGAGCTGGCGGCGAGTGACGTCTACACGGCGCGGGTCATCACCCTGGCGCAAGGTCTGCCGGTGTCTGGGGCGTTGAAAGCCGTCAATTCAGCGTTCGTCAAGGCGCGTGTGGCTGGTGAGCTGCAGGGCCTTGCGGTGCGCGAAGGCGACTTCGTCACGGCCGGGCAGGTCATTGCCCGCATTGACGTGAGCGAATACGCTGCACGCGTGCGTCAGGCTCAGCAACTGGCCAGCTCGGCCAAAGCGCAGGCCGATGTGGCCCAGCGCCAGTACGACAACAACCAGGCGCTGGTCAACGAAGGCTTTATTTCAAAAACCGCGCTCGACACGTCGCTGGCCAATCTGAACGCCGCGCGCGCCAGCTACCAGGCGGCGGTGGCCGGCGCGGACGTGGCCAGCAAGTCGGTGCTGGACAGCGTGCTCAAGGCGCCGATTGCCGGCCAGGTGGCGCAGCGGCTAGCCCAACCCGGCGAGCGGGTGGCTGTGGACACGCGGGTGATCGAGATCGTGGACCTGAACCAGCTTGAGTTGGAAGCCGCCCTGAGCGCCAGCGACGGTGCGCAGGTGCAGGTGGGTCAGGCAGCTGAGTTGCGCGTCGAAGGCAGCAGCCAAGTCGTTATGGCGCATGTAGCCCGCATCAACCCCAGCACCCAGGCGGGCAGCCGCAATGTGCTGGCGTATTTGCGGATCGACGCGCCCAGCACGCCCAAGTCGGCAGTCTCCCCGATTGCTGCGGGTAGCGGTGCGCTGCGCCAAGGGCTGTTCGCCCAGGGCACGCTGGCCTCCCTGCGCACCGAGCTGTTGGCTGTGCCGGTGTCCAGCGTGCGCACGGATAAACCCGCGCCCTATGTGCAGACGCTTGAAGCGCCAACTGCCGCAGACGCTGCACCAGGTGCGTCACCCTCCCGCGTCGTGGTGCACCGAAGTGTGACACTGGGGCAGCGCGGTACGGCAGGCCAGGGCGGCGAGCCCGTGGTAGCCGTGACCGGGCTGACCGACGGCGCTACCGTGCTGCGTGCGGCCGTGGGCGCCCTGCGGGAGGGCACGCGGGTGACTACCGCAGCGGCGTCAAGCGGCCGGGCTGATAGCCCCAAATCAGCGCCCTGAACCGACAGGCCCAGCACCCCATGTGGTTCACCCAAGTCAGTCTTAAAAACCCGGTCTTCGCTGTGATGGTGATGCTCGCCATCGTCGTGCTGGGCTTGTTTTCGTACCAGCGCATGCAGGTCGACCAGTTTCCGAACATCGACTTTCCGGTCGTCGTCATCTCTGCTGATTACCCCGGTGCGTCGCCCGAGGTGGTCGAAAGCGAAGTCACCAAGAAGATCGAGGAAGGCGTGAACTCGATCGCGGGCATCAGTGCTTTGAGCTCCCGCAGCTACGAAGGCCTGGCGGTCGTGATCATCGAGTTCCAGCTGTATGTGGATGGCCGCCGCGCCGCCGAAGACGTGCGCGAGAAAATCGCAGCGATTCGCCCGCTGCTGCGCGATGAGGTCAAGGAACCTCGCGTGCTGCGGTTTGACCCAGCCAGCCGCGCCATCTGGTCCATTGCCGTCTTGCCTGACACCGCGAAAGGCGTCATGTCGGCCGTTGAATTGACCAACTGGGCCGACCAGGTGCTGAAGAAAAAACTGGAGAACGTGCGCGGCGCCGGCTCGGTCACGCTGGTCGGCGGCACCAAGCGCGAGATCAACATTTACCTGAACCCGCAGGCCATGGAATCGCTGGGCATCACCGCCGAGCAGGTCGCCAATGCGGTGCGTCTTGAAAACCAGGACCTGCCCGTAGGCGCGACCCGTTCCCTGACGCAAGAGCGCGTGGTAAAAATCGACGCCCGCATGAAGCGGCCCGAAGACTTCGCCAACATCATCATCACCCGCAAAAACGGCGCAGCCATCACCGTGGGGCAGGTCGCCCGCATTGCCGATGGCGCGCAAGAAATCGACAGCTTGGCGCTGTACAACGGCCAGCGCACGCTGCTGCTCACGGTGCAAAAACAGCAGGACGAAAACACGATTGCGGTGGTGGATGGGCTGAACAAGGCCGTGGCCGACATGCAAACCGCCCTGCCTCCGGGCCTGAGGCTGGTGCTGGTGAGCGACGGCTCGCGCTCGATTCGCGTGGCTGTCAGCAACGTGCAGCGCACGCTGATTGAAGGGGCGCTGCTCACGGTGCTGATCGTGTTTTTGTTTTTGAACTCCTGGCGCTCCACCGTGATCACCGGGCTGACGCTGCCGATTTCGATCATCGGCACGTTTTTGTTCATGAACTTGTTTGGTTTCACCATCAACCAGATCACGCTGATGGCACTCAGCCTGTGCGTGGGCCTGTTGATTGACGACGCGATTGTGGTGCGCGAGAACATCGTGCGCCATGTGCAGATGGGTAAAACGCCTTACGCCGCATCTCTTGACGGCACGCGGGAAATTGGCCTAGCCGTGCTGGCCACGACGTTTTCCATCGTGGCGGTGTTTTTGCCGATTGGCTTCATGGGCGGCATCATCGGCAAGTTTTTCCACGAGTTTGGCATCACCATCGTCTCAGCCGTGCTGATCTCGATGTTTGTGAGCTTCACGCTCGACCCGATGCTCTCCAGCATCTGGCATGACCCGGCGATTGCCGAACACGGCAAAACCCGCGCCCGCACCACGCTCTACGACAAGACCATCGGCCGCGTCACGGGCTGGTTTGACGACGCCACCGAATCGCTCAGCCGGGGCTACCAGCGGATTCTGGGCTGGGCCCTTGGCCACAAGCTCACCACGCTGGCGATCGCCCTGGCAATTTTTGTGGGCAGCATTTTCATGGTGCCGCTGTTGGGAACCGAGTTTGTGCCCAAGGCAGACTTTTCCGAGACCTCGCTGAACTTCTACACACCGGTGGGCTCGTCCCTGGAGGCCACAGAGGCGAAGGCCAAACAGGTCGAAACCATCATCCGCGAGTTCCCGGAAGTGAGCTACACGCTAAGTACCCTCAACACCGGCAACGCCCTGGGCAAGATGTACGCCAGTGTCTACATCCGTCTGGTGGACCGCAAGAACCGCAGTCGCAGTGTGGACGAGATTTCGGGCATGTTGCGCCAGCGCCTGCAACGTGTGCCGGGCATCACCGTCACCCATGTGGGCCTGCTCGATTCGGTGGGCGGCAACAAGCAGGTTGAGTTTTCGCTGCAGGGCCCGGACCTTCGGCAACTGGAGGTACTGAGCCGGCAAGTGTCTGAAAAATTGCGGCTCATCCCCGGCCTGGTAGACCTGGACTCCAGCGTGAAAGCTGACAAACCGGTGATTTCAGTCGATGTTCGGCGCGAGGCTGCCAGCGATCTGGGGCTGTCGGCCTCGCAAATCGGCGCCGCATTGCGCATTCTGGTGGCCGGGCAAACTGTGGGCAACTGGCGCGCACCAGACGACCAGACCTACGACGTCAACGTGCGCCTTGCCCCAGAGGCGCGGACGGAGCCGCAAGACCTGGAGCGCCTGCCTTTCATGAGCAGTGCCATCAGCGGCACCGATGGCGCGACACGCGTGGTCCGCCTGAGCCAGCTTGCCACCGTTGTGCAAACCCTTGGGCCTAACCAGATCAACCGGCGCGACCTGGCCCGCGAAGTGGCGGTCAATGCCAACGTCTATGGCCGCTCGGCCGGTGAGGTGTCCACCGCCATCAAGGCGGCGCTGGACAGCATGAATTTCCCGCCAGGCTACCGCTACCAGTTCAACGGCTCCACCAAGAACATGGCCGAGTCCTTTGGCTACGCGGTGTCGGCACTGGTGCTGGCGGTGTTGTTCATCTACATGATCCTGGCCAGCCAGTTCAAAAGCTTTTTGCAGCCGATGGCGCTGATGACCTCACTGCCGCTGACGCTGATTGGCGTGGTGCTGGCGCTGCTGGCGTTTGGCTCGACGCTGTCGATGTTTTCCATCATCGGCATCGTTATGCTGATGGGCCTAGTGACCAAAAACGCGATTTTGTTGGTGGACTTTGCGATTCGCATGCGCGAAGACCAAGTCAACGCAGATGGCCACCGCATTCCCGGCATGGCGCGCAGCGCCGCCCTGCTGGAGGCGGCTAAAGTGCGCCTTCGCCCTATTTTAATGACCACGCTGGCGATGATTTTCGGCATGGTGCCGCTGGCTTTTGCACTCAGCGAAGGCTCGGAGCAACGCGCGCCCATGGGCCAGGCGGTGATTGGCGGCGTGATCACCTCGTCGCTGCTGACACTGGTGGTCGTGCCCGTGACGTACTGCTACCTCGACGACCTGGCCCAGTGGTTCAAACGCAAGTTCACAGCCAAAGCGGCACGAGCACCAACGACCTCGCCCGTTCAAACCGACTACGCCGACTAAAATCTACTATTGATTTTCGATATTTTTCCACCGCTTTTCAGGGCACACGCCACCCCACCACATGAACTACGAACAAGCCCGATTCAACATGATTGAGCAGCAAATCCGCCCCTGGGAAGTGCTGGACAATGAGATTTTGACGTTGCTGGCCATCATCAAGCGTGAGGATTTCGTGCCGCTGGCCCACCGTGCACTGGCCTTTGTCGACATGGAAATTCCGCTGAGTGCGGATGTGCAGGCCAAGGCGGGCCAATGCATGCTCTCTCCCAAGGTCGAGGCACGCATGCTGCAGGACCTGGCGGTGCAAAAGCGCGACACGGTGCTGGAAATCGGCACCGGCTCCGGCTACATGGCCGCACTGTTGGGCCACCGTGGCCAGCAAGTGACGACGCTCGAGATAGACCCCGCCCTGGCCGCCACTGCACGCATCAACCTGCAGCGCGCCGGCATTGTCAACGCCGAGGTCATCGTGGCCGACGGCGCAGACGCCCTGCCCGCCACCGGCCCGTTGGCTGCATCGTTTGATGTGATCGTGCTCAGCGGCTCGATCGCGGCTGTGCCACAAGAGCTGCTGGCGCGCCTGAAAGTAGGCGGTCGCCTGTGCGCCATCGTGGGCAACGAGCCCGTGATGCGCGCCACCCTGGTCACTCGCGTGGCCGAAGACGCCTGGCGTACCACGCAGGCCTGGGACACCGTGGCGCCGCGCTTGCTCAACTTTCCCGAGCCGTCCAAATTCGTTTTCTGATCGCCCCACCCGCATGACACCGCAACTGCCACCCGCTCAATTTTCTGCCTGGCGTGATGCCGTGGGCACACGTTTACTGCCCATCGTGCTGGATGTCCGGGAGCCCTGGGAGCTGCAAACCGCCTCGGTTCGCGCCGACGGTTTCACGCTGCTGCACATCCCCATGCGCGAGTTGCCCGCGCGCGTTGCGGAGCTGCGCGCAGCCCACCGCGACGACCAGCCGATTGCCTGCTTGTGCCACCACGGCATGCGCAGCCAGCAGGTGGCCACCTTCCTGACCCAAAACGGTTTTTCTGACGTGGTCAATCTGCAGGGCGGCATCGCGGCCTGGTCCCAGCAGGTTGACCCGTCGGTGCCGCAGTATTGATGCAACCAAGACATGAGGACTCTATGGCGTTGAACGTGACCTTTGGCACGCGTGCCCTGAACGCGCGCCGCTGTGCTGTTGCACTCGGTCTGCTGGCTGCTGCGGGCGCCGCACCCGCGCAAAGCCTGGTCACGCTGTATGAATCTGCGCGGGGTTTTGACGCGGCCTACCAGTCGGCTCGCCTGCAGTTTGATGCGAATGTGGCCAAAGCAGACCAGGCCAAGGCGGGGATTCTGCCGTCCGTGGGCGTGGGGGCCAGTGTGTCGCGCACCGCGTTCGAGCTGACCTACCCACCAGTGGTGAGCAACTTCAACACGCAGGGCGTCACGCTGTCGGCCAGCCAGCCGCTGTACCGCCCGGCCAACCGTGCCGCGTATGAGCAGGGCGCCAAGCTGATTGCACAGTCGCGGGCGCAGCTCGACGCTGCGGGCCAGGACCTGATCGTGCGCACCAGCCAGGCGTATTTCGATGTGCTGGCCGCACAGGACACGCTGATGTTTGTCCAGGCCCAAAAAACAGCAGTGGCCGAGCAGCTGGCGTTTGCCAAACGCAATTTTGAAGTGGGCACCTCAACCATCACCGACACCCGCGAAGCGCAGGCCCGCTACGACCTGGTGATTGCGCAGGAAATCGCGGCCGACAACGACCTGCGGGTCAAAAAAGTGGTGTTGGACCAGCTCGTGGGCCGCACCGATGCCCAGCCCAAACCACTGGCCGCACCGTTCAGCCTGCCCACGTTGGCACCCACCGACCCCACGGCATGGGTTCAGCAGGCCGATGGTGTGCACCCAGCCATCCGGCAGGCGCTGAATGGCCTGGAGATTGCCGAGCTCGAGGTTAGAAAAGCCGAAGCCGGCCACAAGCCTACGCTGGACGCGGTGGCCAGCTACAACGTGCAACGCAACCCGTCAGGCAGCGCTACGCTGGCGGGCGCGTCGCGCACCAACACCGGCTCGGTTGGCCTGCAGTTCAACCTGCCCTTGTTTGCAGGCTACGCCATTGAAAACCGCGTGCGCGAGACGCTGTCGTTGCGCGATAAGGCCAACAGCGACCTGGAACTGACCCGCCGCAGTGTGGCGCAAGGCACCCGCACGGCGTACTTCGGCGTGCTGTCAGGCCTGGGGCAGGTGCGCGCGCTGGAGGCCGCTGAGCTGTCCAGCCAGAGCGCGCTGGACGCCAACAAGCTGGGCTACCAAGTCGGCGTGCGAATCAACATTGATGTGCTGAATGCCCAAAGCCAGCTGTTCCAGACCAAACGCGACCTGGCGCAAGCCCGGTACAACGTGCTGCTGGGCGGCCTGCGGCTGCGTCAGGCCAACGGCACGCTGACCGAAGTTGACCTGCAGCCTGTCAACGCGCTGCTGGTGCCTTGACGGCATGAGCTGAAGCGCGGCCTGATGTTTGCTCAAACGATCGCTCGCGCGAGCACACCGCTCCCGCAAAGCCCCGCGGTTGAGGCTAAAAACTTTCATGCGCTGCTGCGCAACGTCCCGGTGGGCCCCTCATTGTCGCGGGTGGAAGAAACTACCTGGGATGCGTTGAAAGTGACGGATCAGCACTGAGCCTGCGCCTGACGCGGAACTGCATCTTCATGGGTACGGCCAATGCAGTCATCGGGCTGTACAACGATTTCCCCCACCACTGGTTTTGCCAATTTAAGCGCGTCAAGGACTTCATCCTGCTTCTGCCCAACCAGAGCGAGTACCTGAGTCCGGCACGCAAATATGACTGGGCGCCACGGGAAGCAGCGTCAATGTGTGGCCTCTGCACGAGCGACCTGGAACAACCAGGTCGGTTTGAAAAAGCTCAGGGCGTTCACGCCCAGGTGAAAACCCGGGCAACTGCACCTGTCACCCGGCGCTGACTCCATCAACCGCCTGAGCCGGTCGTGAATGTAAATTGACGGGTGAAAGACACGCCGTTGTTGGTGCCGGCCAGGTTCACGAGGTAAGCCGTTTTGGGCAGCAGGGGGGCATCGGCGACAACATACGCTTCGTTGATGTTGAAGCAGCCGTCCGAGCAGGTCCGGTACGGGTCATTGGTGTTGCCCACGGGGGGGCGTGTGACCACGACCTGCCCGTTGTTCACCTGGGTAAAAGATGCACTGCTCACCACCAGGCGGTTACCAGGGCGAAGGGTGATCAACACTGACGAGCCCAGCGGGTTGACCGCCAGATCGCGGTTGGGAACCGGGTTGGGTGACTCGTTGGCCAACCGGTAATTCACCCCTGTGGTGCCGTCGCACGGGTAGGTGTGTATCTCGGTGGCTGCAAACAGCTGCGGCCCAGCGCTGGCCAGATACGCCGCGTCGATTTGCAAGTACACCGATGCTTTGGCGGCGCCCACATCGGTGCTGTTGCGTACCGCCAGGCCAACGTCGCGGTAACCGCTGACCAGGCCGCGCAGATGGTAAGGCGCGTTGAGCAAACTGCGGATGCCCGCCTCGCCGAACCCGGCTTTGACAGACGTGCCAAGCAACGCGGTGATCTCGTCAGTGACCGCGCCAATGTCAGCTGCGCGTGTGGCGTAACCCTTGGCCAGAACCCGGTCTATCGGTGCCTTGCCGCTGAAGCCCACCGGCATCGCTGCGGCATCTTCGAAATGGTCCACGATGCCGTGGAACGCCTGGTAGTCGGCGTGCGCCTTGGCGGCTGCGTCCAGGTTGACATTGCGCACCATGGCGGGAAAACCGCAATGAACCCGTTCGGCATTGAGCAACTGGAACGCGGCGACATCTTCAGCCACGAGATCCACCGGCGTTCCGGACGACGACAGCGTGGCCGCCGTTGCCGGCGTTGTGGTGTCAACGCCACCACCGCCGCCGCCACAAGCGGTCAACAGCAGCGCCAGGGCGCACCCGGTGGCGACCAGCGAGGCACCTTGAGCAGCCGGGTAGCGCTTGGAGGCTGTTGCGATGGAAAAGAAAGACGTTACGGTCATGAGGGTCCTTTGAGCCGCTGGCGGTCAGTGTTGATGTGCACTATCAATGGTGTAAAACGGCGACTTGGCCGTTTTACATTTTGTGCCTGATGTCACTGTTAATTTTAATAACGCAAACCAGCGTAACACTGGCTAAGACGTTTTTCCATCAGACAAACAAGCGTGCAGGCGGTAATTTGCGACTTAAAACCGATAAACGCTGACCACCCACTGCTTTCGGCCTGAGCCACCAGCCGCAGGCCGCTGCAACGCGATGGACGAAGTCGCTTCAGGCTGCACCTAAGACGCCGCGGCCGAACCCGTCGCCAGCACCGCCTGCAACGCCGCCACCGTGCGCGCAGTCGCTCCCTGGTTGCTGGTCGCAAACGCCCGGCCCGCAGCGGATGCCCGCTGCCGTGCGGCGTCAAGGCTCACCCAGGCGCTGGCCGCTATTACGGCGTGTGCCAGGTCCGGCACGCGTTGCGCGGCCCCAGCGGCTTCGGCTTGCAGCGCGGCATCGGCGAAGTTAAAGGTGTGCGGGCCCATCACCACCGGGCAGCCACAGGCCGCGGCTTCGATCAGGTTTTGCCCACCCAACGGCGCAAAGCTGCCGCCCAGCAGCGCCACATCGGCCAGGGCGTAGTACAGCGCCATCTCGCCCAGCGAATCACCCAGCCAGACGTCCGCCGCCATTGCCTGCGGGCAGTCGGCGGGCCCTGCATCGGGCCATTGGCTGCGGCGCGACACGACGAGCCCCTGCTGCTCGGCCAGCGCCGCCACGGCGTCAAAACGCTGCGGATGGCGCGGCACCAGCAACCACCGGCAAGACTTGGTTTTTGCTATTGAATCAATAGCTATCCAGGTAATATTTACCTGGGCTATCGCTCGAAATGATTCAAAAAACAGCGCTTCTTCGCCTTCCCGGCTGCTGGCGAACATCACCACCGGCTGGCCGAGCGCCTGGCGCCATGCCTGCCCGCGCGCCAGCAGGTCGGCACGGGGCGTGGCGTCAAACTTCACGTTGCCCAGCACGGGCGCCTGCACGCCCAAGCGGGCAAACCGGGCGGCGTCGCTCTCGGTCTGGGCCAGCACGGCTGTGAGCGCGGCATAGGCCGGCAGGGCCAGCGCACGCAGACGCAGTGCCTGCTGCAATGATTTTTCGGACAAGCGGGCGTTGGCCAGCACCATGGGCACCCGGTGCTGGCGTGCCGCTGCCATCGTGCAGGGCCAGACTTCGGTTTCCATCAGCACCCCCAGGCGGGGCTGGAAGTGGTCAAAAAACCGGGCCACTGCCGCCGGGCTGTCCCAGGGTTGCCAGACCTGCACATCGCCCGGCCGCAGCAGGCCCGCGCCCTCGGCCCGGCCGGTGGCGGTGCCGTGCGTCAGCAGCACCCGCAGGTCGGGATGGGCGGCGCGCCAAGCGTTGAGCAGGATGGCGGCGGTTCGGGTTTCACCCAGCGACACGGCATGCACCCACACCAGTTCTGACCGCGCTTCGCGGGCTTGGGTGTAGTGGCCCAAGCGTTCGTTGACCGCCACGCCGTAGCCGGGCTCCTTGAGCGCACGCCGGGCGAGCTTGCGCCGCAGCAGCGGCTGCGCCAGCCCCATCAGGGCAGCATAGAGCTTGAAAAACAAGGTGTCCACGGGCTCAGGCCGTGCGGGCTGATTCGGACGACGCCAACCACGCCTGCCGCACCGCGTCCACGCTGGGGGTAGGCTGGGCAAACACGCTGCGCTGGCGGCCGTGCGACGTCGCAGCGTTGGGGCCGGTGCGCCAGGCGGTGTCGAAGTTGTAGATCTGCACATGCGGCAAACCCAGTGCCACTGCGATATGGCTGACGCCGCTGTCCACCCCGACCACGCCCACGCAGCGCGCCAGCGCGTCGGTCACGGCATTGAGCGGCAGTAGCGGCCAGACCACCGCGCGGTCAAGCTGCGCCGCAATCGCCTGGCTGGTGGCCTGCTCACGCGCACTGCCGTGGGCCAGGGCGACTGACAAGCCCGCCGCATTCAGCCGCTGGCCCAGCGCCACCCAATGCGACAGCGGCCACTCCTTGTCCGCGCGCGAGGTGCCATGCACGAACGCCACGGTTCTGGTAGCAGGCACATTCGCTATGGTATTTGTAGCTGCACAGGCAGTAGACACCTGGGCTAGCGGCTCATTTGGCTTGAAAATCAGCCCAAAATCAGCATTTTCGGTGTGGGAATAGCCCAAAGCCTGCGCAGCCAGCAGCCGCCCGCGCGCCACCGCGTGCACATGGGTCGGCATCGCCAGGGCGACATCCGCCAGCCAGCGGGTGGGCGCCTCGTAGCCGGAGCCTTCGGTGGCGTTCGCCATGGCAAAGCGCTTGCCCGCCGGGCTCAGCCGCGCCAGCCGCGCCACCACTGCCGACTTGGTCAGGCCCTGCAGGTCCAGCACGGCGTCGTAGGCATCGCGCTGCAGGTCAGCTTTGAAAGCGTACCACTCGGCGCGGGTCGCAGCTGTCCAGAAGGACTTGCGCCAGCGCCGCAGCGCGCAGGGAATCACGCGGTGCAGGCCCTGCACGGGGGCCAGCACGGGGGCAAAGGACTGCTCCAGCACCCAGTCGATCTGCGTGCGAGGGAAGGCCGCGAGGATGTCCTGCACTACGGGCAGCGTGTGCACCACGTCACCCAGGGACGACAGCTTGACGATCAAGACCTTCATCGGCAGCCGTGGCCCTGCGCCCATTCAATGCGCAGCAGCGGCAAAACTCGCGTCAGGCTTCACACTGCGCAGCAGCGTGAGCATGACCGCTTCGATGCGGTGCAGCGCGGCCTCGGTGTGGCCTTCAAAACGCAGCACCAGCACCGGCGTGGTGTTCGACGCGCGAATCAAACCGAAACCGTCTGGCCAATCTACCCGCAGACCGTCGATGATCGAGATCACGGCAGGCGCATCAAACTTGGCCGAGGCAATCAGCGCTTCGACCACGCTGTGCGGCTCGCCTTCTTTGCAGGCCACATTCAGCTCCGGGGTGCTGAAGCTGGTCGGCAGGCTGTTGAGCAGCGCACCCGCATCGGGCACCTTGCTGACAATTTCCAGCAGGCGCGCACCAGCGTAGGTGCCGTCGTCAAAGCCGTACCAGCGCTCTTTGAAGAAGATGTGGCCGCTCATCTCGCCCCCCAGCGGCGAGTTGATTTCCTTCATCTTCGCCTTGATCAGCGAGTGGCCGGTTTTGTACATCAGCGGCACGCCGCCGGCCGCTTCAATCTCGGGCGCCAGGCGCTGCGAACATTTCACGTCGAACAAAATAGTGCCGCCAGGCACGCGGGAAAGCACGTCGCGTGCGAACAGCATCATTTGACGGTCGGGGTAGATGTTCTGGCCGTCCTTGGTGACGATGCCCAGGCGGTCGCCGTCGCCGTCGAAGGCCAAGCCCAACTCGGCATCGCCGGCTTGCAGAGTGCGGATCAGGTCGCGCAGGTTCTCGGGTTTGCTCGGGTCGGGGTGGTGGTTGGGAAAGTTGCCGTCAACTTCGCTGAACAGTTCAGTGACTTCGCAGCCGAGCGCGCGGAAAATCGCTGGCGCGGTGGCGCCCGCGACGCCGTTGCCGCAATCGACGACGATCTTCATCGGCCGCGACAGCTTGATGCCGGTCACGATGCGCGCCTGGTAAGCGGCCGTCACATCGACGCCGCGAACGCTGCCACCCGCCTTGAGCGACCAGGTTTCGCCTTCCATCATGCTGCGAATCGCCTGGATGTCGTCGCCGTAAATGGCGCGGCCGGCCA
>JANLUZ010000031.1:0-10727 GCA_031363755.1 Polaromonas sp. | reverse complement strand
TTTGACTTCTTCATGGCTCAATCCTCTCAGAGATTTGAGCCTCCTCAAAATACGGGGCGATTCACCCGCAGGTTTGCAGTTCAAACCGCGCGGTTTAAGTATCCGATGCGTGTCTGGGGCAAGCTATAGTTTGCTGCATCGATGCTTACCGGGTTTGGCAGAAATTTTCTTCCGGTGCTTTTGAACAACGCACTGACCTCAAGCCCTAGCTTTACGCGCTTCCAGGCGCCATTTAACCTGCAAAAATGCCTCAAATCATCGAACTGTCCAGCGCCGACGCTCGAGCCCACTTTCTGACAGGCAGTAGCTACTTCAACGGTGACTTCCCAAGGTACATAGGCTTCGAGCCGGTTCTGCAGGCCGTAGCAGCTGTGCTGAATGGCGGTGACTACCACGGGTTCAAGAGTGCCAAACCGTACGAGCTTCCAAACGTTAACTACAGCTTCACCGCCAATAAGGACGGACGCCTTGCCTGGCGTCCTCTTGAACTCATTCATCCAGCCCTGTACGTTTCTCTGGTCAACGCACTCACCACCGAGGCCAACTGGGCCACTGTGCAGCAACGAATGGAGACATTCAAGGGCGGCGTGGTCGAGTGTTGCAGCGCACCAGTAGTCTCAAGTGATCAACAGACTGACGTCGCAGCTCAAATACTGGGTTGGTGGCAAGCAGTTGAACAAAGATCCTTGGCCTATTCGCTTGAGTACACACATCTGCTGCATACCGACGTCACCGATTGCTATGGCGCGCTTTACACGCACAGCATTCCCTGGGCTCTGCACGGCCTAGCCGCCGCCAAGGACGGGAAGAAAGCCTCCTTGCTGGGTAACGTCGTGGACTCACACATTCAGGCAGGTCGATATGGGCAAACAAACGGTATCTCTCAAGGGTCCGTTCTAATGGACTTTGTGGCTGAAATCGTTCTTGGATACGTTGACTCAATGATTGGCGATGAACTGGGGAATCCGGCTGACGTGCGAATTCTTCGCTATCGTGATGACTACAGGATCTTCTCTAACAATCAGGAGCGTGGAGAGGAAGTGCTGAAGACAGTAAGCGACAAATTACGGTCCGTCGGGATGCGTCTAGGCGTCTCGAAGACGATCGCCTGCAGTAATGTTGTTGAGGGCTCCGTCAAGCAAGACAAGCTCGCTGGGATCGAACTACAGGATCTTGATAGCGCCAACGCCAAAACAATTCAGAAGCAACTGCTTCGCCTTCACGCTTTCGGCCTCCGCTATCCTAATAGTGGAGCTCTCAAACGGCTTGTCAGTGAGTTCCATTCAAGCATCGCGAAACAGACCGACTGTCCCGATGACTTAGACGTACAGGTAGCTATCGCCACGGACATCGCCTTCACATCCCCATCGACCATCCCAGCTGTTGCCGGAATACTTAGCCACCTCATATCTCTGGCGCCAATTGGCGAGAAGTCGGACCTTTGGTCAAGAGTACGCAGCAAAATGGCACGCGTGCCGTACAACGGATATTTAGAAGTCTGGTTGCAACGTGTCATCAAGCCAAAGGCTCTTGGCATCGCATTCGAAAGTGATGAACCAATCTGCCGAATTGTGAATGGAGAGTCCCCTACTATTTGGGACTGCACCTGGATTTCAAGTGCCGCGCTGAAAAGTGCCATCGACGTAACGAAACTTGTGATTTCGGATCCGCTTGAGGTAACTGAAGTAGTACAGCCCGAAGAAGTCGAACTCTTTAAACAAAATGCCTTCTCGTACTAGCTTCGGCGCGATAACGCCTAATCCCTCGCTCAACCGGACCAGCTATGGCGCTCGCCATAGCGGACTAGTTCACTCGACCGTTGAGCGTCTGCTTTCAACTGCCACCACAGGACGGAAATTGGCCGATAGCTGTCAGACAAGCGGAGAACATGCCCGACCGCTTGCGCTGCACAGCAATCGTTTGCCAAGTGAATAGGGATTACCGTTTTGACCACGCCAGTAGCCAGTCAGCTCCAACTTTTTTTAAAGGATGGTTTGGATTGGTAAAGGCTGTGCTAACTGATTCAGGAAAGGAAGCCCGTGGTCAGGTCTTGCATTCATACATTTCTTTGTTGGGACTGCAAACGTATGCACAGCTGCCATGCTGGTGCAGCACATCAACGCGCACCAGCAATTTTGCAACGCTGTCCGACCTGAACCTGATTGACTGAGTTGTCTGATCAATGACGTGGTGCCGAGTCTTTCGAAGCACAGACGACACGAGTCACATCAAAAGGCAAATTGTTGTAAGTGACTTGCCGGATTTTTTATAAAACTGCAGATGTCCACTGACTTAGAAACCAACCGAGTAGAAGTTGGATAGCGGATCATGCGGCAACGGCGCGGCAGCGGGTGCGGCAATTACTATTAAATCCATACCTAAAGAGCTATGGTGCCCGGGGCCGGAATCGAACCGGCACGCCTTTCGGCGGGGGATTTTGAGTCCCCTGCGTCTACCAATTTCACCACCCGGGCTGCGAGAAGCGAAGCCGCAAATTATGGCACAGTACGCTCCATGAACTATCCAACTCTTGAAGACGCGATTGGCAAAACGCCGTTGGTGGTTTTGCAGCGCATCGGTGCTGCCGACAACGCGGCGCGTGGCAATGTGATTTTGGGCAAGCTTGAAGGCAACAACCCGGCCGGTTCGGTCAAGGACCGGCCGGCGCTGGCGATGATTCAGCGCGCTGAAGAACGCGGCGAAATCAAACCGGGTGACACGTTGATCGAAGCGACCTCGGGCAACACCGGTATTGCGCTGGCCATGGCTGCGGCCATCAAGGGCTACCGCATGGTGTTGATCATGCCGGAGGACCTGTCGATCGAGCGGGCGCAAACCATGAAAGCGTTTGGCGCCGAACTGCTGCTGACGCCTAAGAGCGGTGGCATGGAACACGCGCGTGACCTGGCGCAGGCGATGCAACACGACGGTAAGGGCCGCGTGCTGGACCAATTTGCCAACGCCGACAACCCGCGTGTGCACTATGAAACCACCGGGCCTGAAATCTGGGCGGACACGGCTGGCACGGTGACGCATTTCGTCAGCGCCATGGGCACAACTGGCACCATCACGGGGGTGTCGCGCTTTTTGAAGGAAAAAAATCCAGCCATTCAAATCGTGGGTGCGCAGCCCAGCGAGGGCTCTCGCATCGCTGGGATCCGAAAGTGGCCGCAGGAATATTTGCCCAAAATTTATGACGCCAGCCACGTCGACGAGATCGTGCTGGTCAGCCAGAGTGACGCTGAAGACATGTGTCGGCGCATGGCGCGCGAAGAGGGAATTTTTGCGGGCGTGTCTGCCGCCGGAGCCTGCTGGGTGGCGCAGGAAATCGCCAAAACCACACGAGACGCCGTGATCGTGTTCATTGTGTGTGATCGGGGTGACCGCTACCTGTCGACCGGTATTTTCCCAGCTTGATGTCTAAAAACATCATTTTTACGATCAAAAGTGCCTCTAGTCCAGGTATTTACTGCCTGAGTAGCTATGAAATAAATAGCAAGCAGAGCGTGCGCCAGTTTAAAACCAACCATTGCCCGCCATGACCGAGTTTCGCTTTTGCCCCAGTTGCGCCACGCCACTGGCCTGGGTGAGCCTGGCGGAAGACGGCGGTGACACCACGCGTTTGCGCTGCCCGGCCTGCGGCTACACCCACTGGAACAACCCCACGCCGGTGCTAGCGGCGGTGGTGGAGCTGGGCGGCAAAATTCTGCTGGCCCAAAACGCCGCCTGGACGGGCAAGATGTTTGCGTTGATCACGGGCTTCATGGAAGCGGGCGAGTCGCCCCAGGACGGCATCCGGCGTGAGATTAAGGAAGAAACCAATCTGGACACGCAGACGCTGAGTCTGATTGGTGCTTACGATTTTCAAAAGATGAACCAGGTCATCATTGCGTACCACGCTGTGTGCAGCGGAAGCGTCACGCTGTCGCCCGAACTGGTGGACTACCGCTTGTTTGAGCACGACCAGCTCAAGTGCTGGCCAGGTGCCACCGGGCAGGCGCTGGCCGACTGGCTGGTGACGCAGGGCAGGGTACCGGTGCGCATGGAATGGCCCCGATAAGACCCGCGCTTCATGGCCGGCGCCACGGGTTTCTAAAATACGCACCATGGCGCGGCGGCTCCCCGCTCACCCCTTCACCACTGCACCACAGCACCCCTCAAGGACAACCATGCACATCAACAAAGAACTCGACACCCGCGGCCTGAACTGCCCGCTGCCGATTTTGAAAGCCAAAAAGGCGCTGGCCGACATGCTGACCGGCCAGCTGCTGCGGGTGGTGTCGACAGACGCCGGCTCGACGCGGGACTTTCAGGCATTTGCGCGCCAGACCGGCAACGAGCTGATGGAGCAAAAAACCGAAGGCGTTGAATTCATTCACGTGCTCAAACGCCGCTGACACGCCAGGGCTCTGCGCCTCCGCGCGCTGGTGTTTTGGAGTTCAGGCGATTTTGAAGTCAGCCAGATTGAGTTTAGACAGGTAGTTGCGAAAGTGACTGCCGACTTCCGGGTGCTGCAGTGCCAGCTCAACAGTGGCTTCGAGAAAGCCTTCCTTGCTGCCGCAGTCGTAGCGCTTGCCTTCGTACTGCAGCGCGTACACCGTCTCTTCGCTGAGCAGGCTTGAGATGCCATCGGTCAGCTGGATTTCACCGCCCACGCCGCTGCCTTGGCGACGGATGTGGTTAAAAATCGCTGGCGTCAAAATATAGCGGCCCGCCACACCCATGCGAGACGGTGCAACCTCGGGTGCGGGTTTCTCAACGATTTTCTGGACTCTCATCAAGCCGGCGCTCACCGGCTCGGCCGCCACGATGCCGTAACGCTTGGTGTGCGCCAACGGCACCTCTTGCACCGCCAGCACCGACTGCCCCAGCGCCGCATACTGGTCAGCCATTTGCGCCATCACCGAACGCCCATTGGCAGGCCCGACCATCAGGTCGTCGGCCAGCAGCACCGCAAACGGCTCGTTGCCGACCAGGTGCTCAGCGCACAGCACCGCATGGCCCAGCCCGAGCGAGCGGTTTTGCCGCACATAGGAAAAATGCATGTCGTCGCCCTGCACGGCGCGCGTCAGCGCCAGCAGCGCATGCTTTTGCGCGGCTTCCAGCTCGTGCTCCAACTCGTAGGCCGTATCAAAATGGTCTTCAATCGAACGCTTGTTGCGCCCGGTGACAAAAATCATGTGGCGAATGCCCGCCGCATAGGCTTCTTCCACAGCATATTGAATCAGGGGTTTGTCCACCACCGGCAGCATTTCCTTGGGCTGGGCTTTGGTGGCGGGCAAGAACCGTGTGCCCAGCCCGGCAACCGGGAACACCGCCTTGGTGAGCTTCATGGGTGTGTGCGCGATGCGGTTGTGGACGGTCTCTGGCATGGGTGTATTTTCGTAAAAAGTTTAGTTTCAGTCAGAAGCAGTTCAGCATACGTCAGACAAAAGCCCGAGCACGCCGGGGCGTAGGGGTTGTGCTGGTGCGCGCAAGGCGTGAAAAGCTCACGCCGGCGCCCCGCCCCCCGCCACCTGGCCATGGGCGCGTTTGCGTTGTAGCAGTCAGGTGGTCTACCCCAGGCTGAGGGCAGAGCCCCGCGCCGGTTTATTTCAGGCGCGCCAGCTGCTCCCGCAGCTTGTCCAGCGTCGCCGTGTAGTCGGCTAACCGCTTGTGCTCTTGGGCCAGCACTGCGGGCGGCACCTTGGCCACAAAGGCCTCGTTGGCCAGCTTGGCGTTGACCTTGACCAGCTCGCCCTCCAGGCGGGTGACTTCCTTGCCCAGGCGCAGCTTTTCTGCTGCCACATCGACTTCCATGTGCAGGCAAAAGCGGGCGTCGCCCACCACCGCCACGGGTGCGGCCTGCGCTGCGGCGGCCCAAGCGGCCTCATCCTCGAACACTTTGACCTCACTGAGCTTGCCCAACGCCTTGAGCACCGGGGCAACGCCCGTCATGAAGGCGGTGTCACCGACCACAAACAGCGGCAGGCGTGTGGCGGGTGACACGTTCATCTCGCCGCGCAAATTGCGGCAGGCGTCCACCAACTTTTTGAGCTTGGCGACATGCGCCTCGGCCTGCTCGTCAATCTTTTCCGGCTGGCTTTGCGGGTAAGCGGCCTGGCCGATGAAGGGCTGCGACGCCACGCCGTCCACCACCAACGCCTTGGGCAGCGTAATGCCCGCGACGATGGCGACTTTTTGCCACAGCGCTTCGGTGATGAAGGGAATCACGGGGTGCGCCAGCCGCAAGATGCCTTCCAACGTGCGGATCAGCGTGCGGCGCGTGGCGCGTTGCTGGGCGTCGTTGCCGGTCTGAATCTGCACCTTGGCAATTTCCAGATACCAGTCGCAAAACTCGTCCCACACAAACTGGTAAATGCTGCCGGCCACGTTGTCCAGCCGGTACTCGGCAAAGCCCTTGGCCACGTCCGCTTCCACGCGCTGCAGCGTTGATGAAATCCAGCGGTCGGCCTGTGAAAAAACCATGTACTGGTGAAATTCGCCACCCGGTGCGCATTCGGCCTTGGTGTGCTGCGCCAGCCCGCAGTCGCGGCCTTCGCAGTTCATCAGCACAAAGCGGGTGGCGTTCCAGAGCTTGTTGCAAAAGTTGCGGTAGCCCTCGCAGCGCTTGCTGTCAAAGTTGATGCTGCGGCCCAGGCTGGCCAGTGACGCAAACGTGAAACGCAGCGCGTCTGCGCCATAGCCGGGGATGCCCGCCGGAAATTCTTTTTCCGTCTGCTTGCGCACGGCAGGTGCGGTTTCTGGCTTGCGCAAGCCCTGGGCGCGTTTGTCCAGCAGCGGGGCCAGCGCAATGCCGTCAATCAGGTCCACCGGGTCGAGCACATTGCCTTCGGACTTGCTCATTTTCTTGCCCTGCGCGTCTTTCACCAGGCCGTGGATGTAGACGTGTTTGAAAGGCACCTGGCCTGTGAAATGCGTGGTCATCATGATCATCCGGGCGACCCAGAAAAAGATGATGTCGTAGCCCGTGACCAGCACGCTGGACGGCAGGAACAGGTCCATTTCTTTGGTTTTTTCAGGCCAGCCCATGGTGGAGAACGGCACCAGGGCTGATGAATACCAGGTGTCGAGTACGTCCGGATCTCGGGTCAATGTCTTGCCTGGCGCTTGTGCCTGGGCCGCAGCTTCGTTCTCTGCCACGTACACCGTGCCGTCCTCGTCGTACCAAGCCGGAATTTGGTGGCCCCACCACAGCTGGCGGGAAATGCACCAGTCCTGGATGTTGTTCATCCACTGGTTGTAGGTGTTGACCCACTGCTCGGGCACAAACTTGACCGCGCCGCTGTCCACGGCGTCTATCGCTTTTTGGGCGATAGATTTGCCGGTCTTATCTTGCGGGGATACCTTGTTCATGGCGACAAACCACTGGTCTGTCAGCATGGGCTCAATGACTTGGCCGGTCCGGGCGCAGCGCGGCACCATGAGCTTGTGTTTTTTCACCTCGACCAGAAAGCCCTGTGCGTCCAGGTCGGACACCACCGCCTTGCGGGCCACAAAGCGGTCCAGGCCACGGTATTTCTCCGGCGCGTTGTCGTTAATCGCCGCGTCCAGCGTCAACACGCCAATGATGGGCAAGCCGTGGCGCTGGCCGACGGCATAGTCGTTGGTGTCGTGCGCGGGCGTGACCTTGACGACGCCGGTGCCAAAGTCCTTGTCCACGTAGTCGTCGGCAATGATGGGAATGCTACGGCCACACAGCGGCAGCACCACTTGCTGGCCGATCAGGTGCTGGTAGCGCGCGTCCTCGGGGTGAACCATCACAGCCACGTCGCCCAGCAGGGTTTCGGGGCGTGTGGTGGCGACGGTCAGGGACCCCCCGTCGGCTAGCGGTTGGCCATTCGCATCGGCCAACGGGTAGCGGATGTGCCACATGAAACCGTCTTCTTCCTCGCTCTCCACTTCCAGGTCGCTGACGGCGGACTTGAGGATGGGGTCCCAGTTCACCAGGCGTTTGCCGCGGTAGATCAAGCCCTGTTCGTATAGCTTCACGAAGGTCGTCGTGACCACACCCGACATCTTCGGGTCCATGGTGAAGTACTCGTGCTTCCAGGCGACCGAGTCGCCCATGCGGCGCATCTGGCGGGTGATGGTGCTGCCCGACTCTTCCTTCCACTCCCACACCTTGGCGACAAAATTCTTGCGGCCCAGGTCATGGCGCGTCGCACCCGTGGCCTGCAACTTGCGCTCCACCACGATCTGCGTGGCAATGCCGGCGTGGTCTGTGCCCGGCACCCACAGCGTGTTGTGGCCGAGCATGCGGTGGTAGCGCGCCAGGCTGTCCATGATGGTCTGGTTGAACGCGTGGCCCATGTGCAGCGTGCCTGTCACGTTGGGCGGTGGCAGCTGGATGGAAAACGACGGTTTGGCTGCGTCCAATGTGGGCTCATACAGCCCGCTTTGTTCCCACAGCGGCGCCCAGTGGGCTTCAATGGCCTGCGGCTCGAACGACTTGGCCAGGCTGTCCAGACCGGGGGTGGGCACCATGGTTTTGAGGGCGTCAGCAGGCAGGGGGCTTGTGGGGGTGGCGGCGTCAGTCATGGCGGCAATCTCGGGTGAAGGGGCAAGGGAACACGGCGTAATTTTATTCGACGCTCCCCGGTGTGCAGAGCTGTCGTAAAGTCAGGTTTTTGTTTTTACGGTTTCACGCGCACCATGCTGTTTTTACTCTCCCCTGCCAAAGCGCTTGACTACGACACGCCGCCCCATGTCAGCACCCACACGCAGCCGCTGTTCAAAGCCCAGGCAGCCGAGCTGATCGGGGTGCTGAAGACCAAAACCCCGCAGCAGGTCGCGTCGCTGATGAAGTTGTCCGACGCGCTGGCGGGGCTGAATGTAGCGCGCTACGGGGCGTGGTCTGAAAAGTTCACCGCGCGCAACTCCAAGCAGGCGGCGCTGGCATTTGACGGTGACGTGTACGGCGGCCTGGGCGCCAAAACGCTCAATGTCGCGCAGCTCGATTGGGCGCAGGCCCATGTGTGCATTTTGAGCGGCCTGTACGGTGTGCTGCGCCCGCTGGACTGGATGCAGCCCTACCGCCTGGAAATGGGCACCGCCTTGAGCACTGAGCGCGGCAAAAATTTGTACCAGTTCTGGGGCACGCAGGTGGCAGAGCACCTGAACCGGCAAGCGCTGGCCGACACGTCGCCCGTCATCGTCAACCTGGCCAGCGAAGAGTATTTTAAGGTGGTTGACCGCGCCGCGCTCAAGCCCCGCGTGGTCAGCTGCGCATTTGAAGACTGGCATGGCGGCAAGTTCAAGATCATCAGCTTTAATGCCAAGCGCGCGCGCGGGCTGATTGCGCGTTACGCCATTGAGCACAGGGCCGGCTCTGTGAAAAAGCTGCAAGGCTTCGCGGCCGAAGGCTGGGGTTTTGACGCCAGCGTGTCTACCCCCGAGCGGCTGGTGTTTCGCCGCCACCTGTCGGCCTGATGACCACCACCCATCCCTATCAGCCCGCCACGCCCGAACTGCTGGCCTGGATCGCTTCTGAAACCGCCCGGGGTTGCACCCGCACGGCCACTTACGGGGCGATGCTGCAGGCCGGGTGGTCGCCGGTGTCAGCGGCAATGGCCCTGCAGTTGACCGCGCAGGAAAGAGTTGCACTGGGCCTTTCGGACGACATCTTGACGCAACCTGGCGGTGTGCCGCCCGCGGTGCCGGTGCCCCGGCCCGTGCTGCTTTCGATGGCTGACGACTGGATGGTGGACGGCGGCGACGGTGCGGTGGCGGTGCTGCAGCGGTATGACGAGCCCCCCGTTATCGTGTTTTCACAGCTGCTCAGTGCCGACGAATGCGCTGCCTTGATCGACACGGCCCGCCCGCGCCTGTCGGCTTCGCTGACGGTGGACATCACCACGGGTGGCGAGGAACTGCACCCCGACCGAACCAGCCAGGGCATGTTTTTTGCGCGCGGTGAAAACCCTGTGGTCGCCCGGCTTGAAGCCCGTATCACCGCACTGCTGGGCTGGCCGATTGAAAACGGCGAGGGCCTGCAAGTGCTGCGCTACCCACCCGGGGCCCAGTACCGCCCGCACTACGACTACTTCGACCCGGCGCAGCCCGGCACGCCTGCCATCCTGGCGCGGGGCGGCCAGCGTGTGGCCACCCTGATTGTTTACCTGCAAACACCCGAAGGCGGTGGGGCCACCGTGTTTCCTGACATTGGGTTCCGCGTCGCGCCGGTGCGCGGCAACGCGGTGTTTTTCAGCTATGGCCAGGCCCACCCGGCCAGCCGCAGTCTGCATGGCGGCGAGCCCGTGACGCACGGCGAGAAGTGGATCGCCACCAAGTGGCTGCGCGAGCGGGAATTTCGCTGAAAAGCGCTTTTTTTCGCGTTTTTAAACCCAAAACACCGCCTGGTCCAGGCGTTTACTGCCTCTCTAGCTATGAAAATAAGAGCAAACGGAATTGAGCTTGAAGTCGAAGTTAGCGGTGAGCGGGCCGATGCACAGGGACGCCCCCGGCCAGCGGTGCTGCTCATCATGGGCCTGGGCATGCAGCTCACGGCCTGGCCGCTGCCGCTGGTCGACGGCTTGGTGGCGGCGGGGTACCGCGTGGTGCGTTTTGACAATCGCGACGCGGGGCTGAGCCAGCAGTTCGGCGCCCTCGGCACGCCCAACCTGCTCATGGCCAGCCTGAAGTACAAATTCGGCTGGCGCATCAAGCCGCCCTACACGGTGCACGACATGGCGCTGGACGCTCTTGGCGTGCTCGACGCGCTGGGC
>JANLUZ010000190.1:0-2420 GCA_031363755.1 Polaromonas sp. | reverse complement strand
GGTGATGGCTTTACGATCGATTAAGCGATAGATGTCACGCTCGATCTGATAACGTTGCGCCGGGGTTATGGGTTTCGATGCGGTTTGTTCCTTCGTGGTCGCCATTAAAGGGTATCGCAATCACACCTCCTCGCGTGTTCCAATTCAACCTTAAGGGTGACAAGTCGAATGCCAGAAGTCTCTTTTGCTGGCTTGCGCCGTGCAATACGGCTGTTTGCTGTTAACAATCGCGCGGCATTGATGACCTAACTGTGGCGAACTAAACTTGACGAGCTGAAATTGCCTGCCTAACAACGAAGCCACGCAGCCATGAGCTAATATGGCTGATATCCTGTTGCCAGCGCATGTTGAAGATGCGATCTATGCGTTTCACACCAACCTTACATCAATCGCTCATGACAAAAACGCCGATATCAAGACAGACAATCTTCCCGCCTAAAAAGCCATTTTCTATGATCCGCGAATTCCACCTCGCCGACTGGTTCACGCTCGGCAATGCGGTGTGCGGCACCGGCGCCTTGTTTTCCATCATGTCCTACCTGTCACTTGGCGGCGTCGAGCATGTGTACTACGCCTGCGCGCTGGTGCTGGCGGCGCTGATTTTTGATGTGCTGGATGGCCGCGTGGCACGCTGGCGGCAGAAAACTTCGTCGCTCGGGCGCGAACTGGACTCGCTGGCCGATGTGATCTCGTTTGGGGTGGCCCCGGCCATCATCGCCTATGGTTGCGGCATGCAGGGCCTGTATGACCGCATCGTGCTGGCGTTTTTCATCGCCTGCGGTGTGTCCCGGCTGGCGCGCTATAACGTCACGGCCGAAGCCATGTCTGAAGACACCGGCAAGGTGACCTATTTTGAGGGCACGCCGATTCCCATGTCCATCGTGCTGGTGGCGATGCTCGCTGTGGCCGCGTGGACGGGCGCGCTGCAAGACAGGCTGTGGTTTGGCAAGCTCATGGTGGGCGGCTTCACATTGCACCCGCTGGTGCTGGTGTTTGCAGTTGCGGGCTCGCTGATGATCAGCCGCATTCGCATTCCGAAGCCGTGAGTTTTTTCGTGTCTTGAGCCGTCAGGAGTTTCCACATGCCTAGCCAAGCTGAACTGCAAACCTTCATGGCGGCTGAATTTCCGCAGAACCGCTGCACCATTGAACAGGTGGGCGGTGGCTCTGCCACGATGCGCTACGCCGTTGGCACAGATGACCTTCGCCCTGGCGGCACGGTGGCTGGGCCGGTGTTGATGATGGTGGCCGACGTGGCGCTGTACATCGCGATTCTGGGCGAGATCGGCATCGTGCCCCTGACGGTCACGACCAGCCTGAACATCAACTTTCTGCGCAAACCCGCCTCCGGCGCCAGCATCATCGGCGTGTGCAAGCTGGTGAAAGTGGGCAAGCTGCTGGCGGTGGGCGAGGTGGCGCTGTACTCCGAAGGCAGCGACGCCATGGTGGCTCACGCAGTAGGAACCTACGCCATCCCCCCGCGACGCCCAACAGCCCCCGCGCCGCCGCAGGGCTGAAGGCGGCCGCTGGGTGCGCCCAGCACGCAGTTTTAGTGGCGAATAATGCTCATTCATGCCGCTAGCCCATGTATTTACTACCTCAGTAGCTATTGATTAAATAGCGTTAACGCGCCTGCCCAGCCACAGCAGCGCGACCTCGTTGGCCCGTTGACGCCTATTCGTCTGTCACATAAATGCCACTGAACTGACACGGTGGCGTCACCCCATGCTCCCAAAATTGCAGCATGAGCAGCAACCGGCACACCAACGACACGGCAGTGACCGCCCTCGAGGCGAGCACATGTGACATGACGGTGAGTCGCTCGCTTGCGGCCAGCACCGGCGACCTGCGGTTGCAATGTCTGCGAGTGCTGAGCTGCACCGCGCGCGCCTTGGCCAACTCGCCCGGCGGGCTGCGCTTCAGGGCGGGCACACGTCCCTGGCTTGAAGGGCTGGAGCCTGCCTTGTACTTTCGCTGCGCCGCTGGGCGTGCGGCATGGTGAGCCATCGCCTTCACAGGCCACTACTTGGGTGCCTTCACGGCCGTGGTGGCACTTTCCTACACCGGCTGCGGCCGCGTGATGGCATGCCCTTGCGCCACCGCCGCACACACTGAACCCCGGCGCTATCCGTCACGCAAAACAACTCAGGAGTCAGCCATGAACGAATTGCCCAACCCCACGTTTGCACTGTCGCCCATCGCTATGCCTCGGGGGTCACTTCATCCGCGCGGTATTGAGAAGAACAGCCCCCTGGTTCAATCCGGTGCGAAGCCCGCTGCGGGCAAGATTTCGGTCAGTTGGGCGCGCCACCAAGACGACGTCCGGCAAGCCCAGCGCTTGAGGTACAGCGTCTTTGCGCTCGAAATGGGCGCCACCTTGTCTAAAACGCTGCCAGGCCACGACATTGACCTGTTTGACGA
>JANLUZ010000187.1:0-19880 GCA_031363755.1 Polaromonas sp. | reverse complement strand
GAGGCGCGTGCCCGGGCCATGTGCTTCAGCTGGGCGCGCGCTGGCAAGTTGTTTGAAGGTTTTCTGGTACGCAGCCGGGGCCAGTCGTCAGGGCATTTGACCAACGGGATGCCTCTGTCCGCCAAACCACCGCGCTCTTCTCGCGCGGCGCTGAAAACCTAGTGTCGCCCCCGCACTGACGGCCTCACGCCACGGCTTTTTACACGTGAAAAGGCGTCAGAATTGAGGGTTCGGGTTGCGCTGTCGCTTTGCCCCTGGTGCGTGCGCCCAGGTCTGCCGAAACAGCTATTTTTTTGATTTGTTTGCCCTTGACCTCTTCTACTTCGTCATCGTCCCTTCCGTTGACTGTCAAAGCGTCTGCTTCCGGCGGCTCCGGCGGCTCCGGCGGCTCCTCTCTGTCCGCATCAATGGACGCACCACCCGTACCATGGCTGGACCGTGACCACAGCATTCTGGCGTTCAACGAGCGGGTGCTGGACTGGGCGCGGCGCCCGGACGTGCCCCTGCTCGAGCGGCTGCGTTATCTGTGCATCGTGTCATCCAATCTGGATGAGTTTTTCGAAGTGCGGGCTGAGCCCCACCTGACGGCCGCTGAGGGCAACGACGCTCGCGGGGAATATTCGGCCCAGACGTTCAAAGCCATTTCAAGCGCTGCCCACGACATGGTGGCGCGCCAGTACACGCTCTACAACGACGAGCTGTTGCCAGCGTTTGCGAAGCAGGGCATTCGTATCCTCTCGCATGGTGAACGCGATGCAGCCCAGCGGCGCTGGGTGCGTACGCATTTCGAGCGCGAGGTCCGGCCGCTGCTGGTGCCGGTGGGGTTGGACCCATCGCATCCATTCCCGCAGGTGGCCAACAAATCGCTCAATTTCATTGTGCGGCTGAGTGGGCCTGACGCCTTTGGCCGCCACAACGAGATTGCTATCGTCAAAGTGCCTCGCGTGCTGCCGCGCTTTATTCGCATGCCCACGCACAGCCTTGACGCCGAGGGTAAGAAGAACGCGCTGTTTGTGTCGTTGTCGAGCATGATTCGTGCGCACCTGAACGATTTGTTCCCCGGGCGGGAAGTCGGTCAGTTTTCACAGTTTCGGGTCACGCGCAACTCTGATCTGGCGGTGGACGAGGACGACGTGAAAAACCTGCGCATGGCGCTGCGCCAAGGCCTGGAGCAGCGCCACTACGGCAAGGCGGTGCGGCTGGAGGTGTCGGCCGGTTGTTCCGACTACCTGTCGGCGTTTTTGCTCAAGCAGTTCAATTTGCCCGCGCTCGCGCTGTACCGTGTGCATGGGCCGGTCAACCTCGTGCGGCTGACGCAACTTGTGGACTTGGCCAGTGAGTTACCCAACGCGTCAGCGCTGCTGTTCAAGCGCTACAGCGCTGGCTACCCGACCCAGCTCACGCTAGGCGAGTCGTTTTTTGAGCGGTTGAAAAAAAGCGACGTGTCGATTCATCAGCCCTTTGAGAGCTTTGACGGTGTGCTGGCCTTTTTGCGCGAAGCCGTGCACGACCCGCTGGTGCTGGCGATCAAGCAGACCATCTACCGCACCGGCGCGGATTCCGAGCTGATGGTGCTGTTGCGCGAAGCGGTGCGGCGCGGCAAGGAAGTGACCGTGGTGGTCGAGCTGAAGGCGCGTTTCGACGAAGAGGCGAACATCAACTGGGCCGAGATGCTGGAGTCGATTGGCGCGCAGGTTGTGTACGGGGTCGTGGGCCTGAAAACCCACGCCAAGATGCTGCTGGTCACCCGCCGTGAAGGCCGCCAGCTGCGCCGATACGGCCATCTTTCAACCGGCAACTACAACCCGCGCACGGCGCGCCTGTACACCGACATCAGCTACCTGACTGCTGAGCCCCACATCACGGCCGACATGGATCACGTTTTTGTGCACCTGGCCAGCCAGAGTCGCCTGCCCAAGCTGCACCACCTGCTGATGGCACCGTTCCAGTTGCAGCGCAAGCTGGTCGAGCGGATGGACACGCTGGGCAAAGCCGCCTTGCAGGGCAAGGACGCCCGCATCGTGGTGAAGATGAACGCGCTGACCGACCAGGCGCTGGTGATGGCGCTGGTCCGCGCTGGGCAGTGCGGGGTGAAAATTGACCTGATTGTCCGCGGCGCCTGTGTGCTGCCAGCTGGTGTCAAGGGGGTAACCGACAACATCCGCGTGCGCTCAGTGATCGGTCGCTTTCTGGAGCATTCGCGGGTGTTCTATTTTTCGTGCGCTGGCGACGAAACCCTGCTGCTGTCAAGCGCCGACTGGATGAACCGCAACATGCTGCGCCGTGTGGAGCTGGCATGGCCGGTGAATGACCCGATGATTCGCCAGCGCATCATCGACGAATGCCTGGTGGCGTACCTGCACGACGCTGTGGATGCCTGGGACTTGCAACCCGACGGCCGCTATGTGCGAACAGCCTCCCATGCCGGGGACAGCTCGCATCCACCGGCTGGCGCGCAGGCGGCCTTGATGGCGCGGTATGCGGCGACCTCACACGGGTTTTCCGCGCCCGCGCCTCAGCGCAAACACCGCAAATAATCCATGAAAGGGAGCTGATCGATGGACCTGATTTTGTGGCGCCACGCCGAAGCGGAGGACTGGCCAGAAGCCAATCCCGTTTCCGCGACCGACCTGGACCGGTCTCTGACCCCGCGCGGTGAAAAGCAGGCGGCGCGGATGGCCATATGGCTGGACCGCCAACTGCCGGAGGGCACGCGGATTCTGGTGAGCCCGGCGCGGCGGTGCGAGCAAACTGCCATGGCGCTGGGCCGCAAATTCCGGATCCGCCAGGAATTGGCGCCCGATGCAACGCCCGAGGCGCTGCTGGCGCTGGCGCAATGGCCGCTGGCCAAAACGCCGACACTGATCATTGGCCACCAGCCCACACTTGGGCAAACCATCGCGCAGCTGGTAGGGTTGATGGAGAGCGACTGCCCGGTCAAAAAAGGCGCGGTTTGGTGGCTGCGCAACCGGGACCGCGACGGCCTGTCGCAAACGGTGGTAGTGACGGTGCAATCGCCCGAAATTCTGTGAGCATTGAAGCCGCGCTGCGTGCAATCCAGTCAATCACTCGCTTCAATTTCCAGCAGCGGGGCGCCCCGTTTTAATCGCCGGGACCTGACCTAGCGCGTTCAAAAAAGCCGCATCCGACATCGCTGCCAACGCCTTGATACCCGCCCGCAGCAACTCGCTTTTCTTCACGCTTTGGGCGAGCGTGGCAGCGCGCTGTTTCAGATCGTCCAGCACGGTGTATTCGGCTTTCGGAATGGTGAAACTGTCGCGCACCAATTTTGGTTTTTTGACGTTTTTTACCAGCTTGGTGGCAGTCGTCAGAGCCACCTTTGCAGGCGCTTTGGGCGCTGCGGGCTTGGCAAGCGGCACTTTCCTGGCCACAGTTGCTTTGGCCACCACGGCGTTGGATGGCACGGCGCTGATGGCCTTTGCTTTGGGCTTGGCGGCTGTTGGTGCGGCTGGTTTGACGGGGGCCGCTTGCGACGCAACAGGCTTAACGGCAGGTTTGGGCCGGGCAGCGGATTTCAGAGCCGGCTTGGGCGCGGGTTGTGGTGCCGACTTTGCTGGAGGGCGGGGGGCGCTGCTGCTCGATGGTGTGGTGCCGACGTTTGCGGCGGCTGATGCAGTGTTTGACATCAAGAACTTTCAAGTAAATAAGGCGCAATTACCCACAGCCTGCGCCGTGTCCTGCGAACACAGGCTGGTGTAAACGGTCTAAAAACCGTTTATACAGTTTATGCCGTTAAAAACGGACCCGTCGAGCCGCATCAGCTCGGATTGAATGTCAGTGCCCAGGGCGTTTTTTGCCAAGCCAACACTTCTTCATTGAGCAGATAGGCCGACTGCGGGAACGCCGCTGCCCATCCCGGACGGCAGCGCAGCTCAAAAGCGCGCTCCGACGCTGCGGCGGACGTCAGGCTGAGACCTTTGAGGTCGGGGTCCCGGCGGGCGTGGCACAAGATCACGGCAAGCCTCAGGCATACCAGCTGGTCGATGAACGCACTGTCATCGACATTCAATTCCAGCTTGCGCAACTTGCCGCGGTGCCCTAGCACCAGCTGGCTCAGGCGGTGCAGTTCAGGCAGTGCAAAGCCAGGCGCGTCGGCATTGTCGAGAATGTAGGCGCCATGCTTGTGGTAGTCGCTGTGCGAAATCTGGCTGCCGATTTCATGCAGCTGTGCGGCCCAATGCAGTTTGCGCTGCGTTCGGGCTGACTCTTTGGGTGATTGGCCCGCGCACGCCTGCTTGAACAGCTGGCTCGCCACTTGGCTGATGCGCTTTGCCTGGACAGTATCGGTGTCAAACTTTGCCGCCAGGCGCGACACGGTGGCTGAGCGCACGTCGGTCTGATCGTGTTCACGGTCGATCAGGTCGTACAGCACGCCGTGGCGCAGCGCGCCCTGCGCAGCCTCCATGGACTCAATGCCGAGCAGCTCAAACACCGCACGCAGCACGCTGACACCGCCGCCAATCACGGCGCGGCGGTCGTCTTTCATGCCGTCCAACCTCAGGCGGTCGGCGCTTTGCGCCTTGAGCAGTTTGTCGAGCAGCCAGTCCAGCCCGGCGCGTGTGACGGTGCCCGCCGGCCAGCCCGATGCGGTTAGCACGTCACAGACCGCGCCAATAGTGCCCGACGAGCCATAAGCCACATCCCAGGTGCTGGAGCGGTACACCGACACGGCTTCGTCGAGCACGGCCTTGGCCGCGATCTCGGCCACCTCAAAGGCACGCGCGGTGAACTGGCCGTTGGGGAAATACTTCATCGACCAGGCCACGCTGCCCACCCGGTAGGACTCCATGGTCTGCGCCTGCAGGCTGGTGCCGATGATCATCTCAGTCGAGCGACCACCGATGTCTACTACCAGCCTGCGTTCGTCGGACTGCGGCAGCATGTGCGCCACGCCCTGGTAGATCAGGCGCGCTTCTTCTCGGCCTGAAATCACGTCGATCGGGAAGCCGAGGATTTTTTTCGCGCGGGCCAGAAACTCTTCGCGGTTCCTGGCCTCACGCAGGGTTTGCGTGGCCACCGCGCGGATACGGGTTTTGTCGATACCCGCCAGCCGCTCGGCGAAGCGCGCCAGGCAATCCCAGCCGCGCTGGAACGCTTCAGCTGAGAGGTTGCGGTCAGCATCGAGGCCGCTGCCCTGGCGAACTGTCTCTTTCAGGTATTCGGTGCGGCGGATTTGCCCGTGGTCCAGCCGTCCAATCTCGAGGCGAAAGCTGTTGGACCCCAAGTCCAACGCAGCCAATAGCGTTCCGTTTTGCATGTCTGAGTTTCGTTGAGGAAGCGCAGCATAGCATTCAAGCGAAGTCAGAAGAGCCGCCACAACAGCGTCAGTTCACGGCGGCCAAGCACGTCAGCCGATCAGTCGGCCGTCTCGCGCCAGCATGCTTTGCGTCACGAAGCTGCTGCCGCGCCGCTGCGCGTCAAAACTGATGCGAAAACCACCCAAGTCCAGGGGGATGCGCTTTTGAAACGCTGCCAGCGCGTTCTGGCGTGTCAGCGGTGCATCAATGCTCGCCAGCACCTCGTAGGTGTAACGCGCGGCAACGTAGCCCGCCAGGCTGAGCGCCGTCGGCGGCTCGTCGAACAGCCGCGCCAGGGTTTGGCGGTAGGCGCGGACTACTGGCAACGCTGCGGTGTCCAGCGGCACCGGTTGCGTAGCGATGATGGGCGTGCCGCGTGCCGCTCCCATATCCTTGAGCACCTGCAGGTTCACGTCTGCCAGGGCCACGATGTAGCGCTGGCGCGCCTGTTGCTCAAGGCCCTGCGTGAATTCGGCCAGCTCGGGCGTGCCGCCCACAAACAGCAGCACGCCAGGTGTATTGGACGTGAGTTTTTGCCCCAGCTGGCGAAGGCTGGTGCCGCCCTGAAAGGCCTGCAACCTGAACTGCTGGCCAGCTGCAATTTTTTCCAGCTCCTCATGGTAGGCCGCATAGTCCTGGGCCGAGCCATACACCGCGCCCAGCTCCTTGAGCCCCATGACCGCAAGCGTTTTCAGGGCGTGGGCGATCTGGGCCTGGCGCGGTGCAAAGATCGGAAAGGTTTTGTCGTCAATCTGCCGGTCGGAGTTTTGCAGCCACGGCGCGGCGTGCGCCAGTGTCAACACGCCGCGGCTTGAGGCTTCCATTACCTGCGCCGCAACGCGGTCACCGACGCTGCCTGACAGCGCAATGCAGTCGGCGTGGCCCTGAACAGTGTCAATCGCTTGCCGGACGCTGGCGGCGCTGCCGTCGGTTTCAACCGTCTGGTGGGTGACCTTCACCCCGCGAATGCCGCCTTTGAGGTTGATGTCTTGCCAGGCGGCACGCGAGCCGATTAAGAAGTCCTTCGACACGTCTTGTTGCGACGAGGAGATGTCGACGATCTGCGCGATCACACAACTCTTGGCACTGCTGGCCTTGCCGCCTTGTGCCCAGGCTGGGGAGGTGCCCGACAGCAAAGCGGAGGCTGCCAGCACGCTGGAGGTTAGAACTGCAGAGCGGCGGGTGACATGGGTGGGATGGGTCATTGGCAACGCTTGGGAAAGAGTGAAGTTCGCTATTAAAAAAGTAGCTGCCCAGGCAGTAATTACTTGGGCTAGAGCCCTATTTCATTAAAAAACGGGCTATAGAGCCCGTTCGAGTGGCCGTTGTCGGCTCAAGGCCGTCAGCAGCGGGCGTGTAACGCTACCGGCAGGGTGCCGGCGCGTCGGGTCGTCAATCAGCGGGCCGGGGCGGGCGGAATCAGCACCGCATCGATCACGTGCATGACGCCGTTGCTGGCGATGACGTCGGCGGTTTGCACCACAGCGTCTTCAACCGTCACAAAGGTGCCGGCTTTCGACAGCGCCAGATTGGCACCCTGAACCGTTTTGACATTGCCGTTTTTCACGTCGGCGGCTAGCGTTTTGCCCGGCACCACGTGAAAGGTCAACACCGACTTCAACATGGCAGGGTCAGCGCCCAGCGCAGCCATGGTTTTGGCAGGCACTTTGGCGAATGCGGCGTTGTTGGGGGCAAACATGGTGAACGGGCCAGCGCCCTTGAGCGTGTCCACCAAGCCAGCCTGAACGATTAGGCCGTTCAGTGTGCTGAGCTGGGGGTCAGCGGAAATCGTGTCAGCCACGCTAACAGGCGATTGCATCGTGGCGCAACCCGACAGGGCGGTGAGCGCAGTGAGGGCAGTGAAGGAAACAGTGGCGAGCAGATGGCGGCGATAGAACATGGTGGATCCCTTTGTTTTAGAACAGCGACGAGCGTAAAAGACTTGCGTGACAGTTTTGTGACGAGATTTGCCGTTTTAAAAAGCGAGCCGGCGGGATTTTCGCGGCCCTGACGTTGGCCGGAAAGTTTTGTGACAACGCGTCGCGCGATGCTGAGGTTTGTCACGCGGCTGTCACAAAGCCCTCGTAAAGTCGCAGCATCTTGTTACCAACCCATGAGGTGTATTGATGAAATCTGTTTTCAAGTCTTCCTTGGTTCTGTCGGCTGGCTTTGCCGCTGTTTCATTCGCATCCCTGGCTCTAGCGCAGGACGTGACCGGTGCGGGTGCCAGCTTTCCGGCGCCGCTGTATTCCAAGTGGGCGTCTGACTACAACAAGGCGACCGGTGTGAAGATCAACTACCAGTCCGTCGGTTCCGGCGCGGGTCTGCGTCAGATTGAAGCCAAAACGGTTGACTTTGGCGCGTCGGATGCCCCGCTCAAAGACGAAGACCTGGCTAAAAAAGGACTCGTTCAGTTTCCTACCGTTATCGGTGGCGTGGTTCCCGTTGTCAATATTAAGGGCATCGCCCCGGGTCAGCTGAAGTTGTCTGGCCAAGTGTTGGGCGACATCTACCTGGGCAAAATCACCAACTGGAATGACGCAGCCATTAAGGCGCTCAACCCGTCATTGCCGCTGCCAGACGCAGCCATTGCTCCAGTTCGCCGGGCTGACGGTTCCGGCACCAGCTTCATTTTCACCAACTACCTCAGCAAAGTGAACCCCGAGTGGAAAACCAAGGTGGGCGAGGGCACAGCCGTCAATTGGCCCGTCGGTGCCGGCGGCAAGGGCAACGAAGGCGTGGCGGCATTTGTCAGCCGTTTGCCCAACTCGATTGGCTACGTTGAATATGCTTATGTCAAACAAAACAAAATGACCTTCGCCCAGTTGAAAAACGCAGCCGGAACCTTCGTGTCGCCCGAAGACACCGCATTCAAAGCTGCCGCCGTCGGTGCCGACTGGGCCAAAAGCTTCTACCAAATCCTGACCGAGCAGCCTGGAAAGGACGCCTGGCCCATCACCGGTGCGACCTTCATCATCATGCAAAAAGCGCAGGATAAGCCCGCGCAGGCGTCTGCCGTCCTGAAGTTTTTTGAGTGGGCCTATAAGGGCGGCGACAAGACCGCCGACGACCTCGACTACGTGCCCATGCCAGCGGCTGTGAAGACCGCGATCGAAAAATCATGGGCTGACATCAAGGACACCTCTGGAAAAGCCGTCGCATTCAAATAATCCGGCGCGGCGCTGATTTCCAAAAAGGGTATCTTCTGTGTCTTCCACATTACCTATCACCAGCGCCGCCTTTGACATCAAGTCAAAGGCGGGCGGGCGCGACATGACCAATCCTCCCCCTGTCAACACAGTGCGCCGCAACCCCATGGGCGACCGGCTTTTCGGCTGGGCGGCCCAGGGTGCTGCCCTGCTGACGCTGGCATTGCTTTTCGGTATTTTGTTGTCATTGGTGATTGGTGCCTGGCCCGCCATCAGCAAATATGGTCTGGGCTTTTTGACCAGCACCACCTGGGACCCCGTCAAGGAAGAGTACGGCGGCCTGGTGATGATTTATGGCACGCTGGCCACATCGTTTATCGCGCTGCTGATCGCGGTGCCCGTGAGCTTCGGCATTGCGCTGTTCCTGACCGAGCTATCACCATCATGGCTCAAGCGTCCGCTAGGCACTGCCATTGAGTTGCTGGCAGCGGTGCCATCCATCGTCTACGGCATGTGGGGCTTGCTGGTGTTTGGACCGATTTTGGCCACCTACGTGCAGCAACCGCTGCAAAAGCTGCTGACGGGCATTCCCTACCTGGGCGCACTGGTCTCCGGCCCACCCGTCGGCATCGGCATCTTGTCGGCCGGCATCATCCTCGCCATCATGATCATTCCGTTCATTGCCTCAGTGATGCGCGACGTGTTTGAAGTCACGCCGGTGCTGCTCAAGGAATCCGCTTACGGCTTGGGCGCCACCACTTGGGAAGTTGTTTCCAAGGTTGTGTTGCCGTACACAAAGGCTGGCGTTGTGGGCGGCATCATGCTGGGCCTGGGCCGCGCGTTGGGTGAAACCATGGCGGTCACGTTCGTGATCGGCAACTTCAATCAGCTTGACTCGCTGAGTCTGTTTCAGGCCGCCAACAGCATCACCTCGGCGCTGGCCAACGAGTTTGCCGAGGCGGGCGAAGGCCTGCACCAGGCCGCTCTGATTTATCTGGGCCTGGTTTTGTTTTTCATCACCTTTGTCGTTCTGACGCTGTCCAAGCTGCTTTTGGCACAGCTGCGCAAGAGCGAAGGGGTGAAAACATGAGCGCCGTGATGTCCGCTCCCAAGGGCAACGCACGGGAAGAGGCCCGCGTGGCGAAATTCCAGCGCCGCAAGATGGTCAACAAGGTCGCGCTCGTGATGTCGCTAGCGGCCATGTCGTTTGGCCTGTTCTGGCTGGCTTGGATCCTGTTTGAAACGGTTCGTCTGGGCATTGGCGGCTTGTCGGTCGCCACGCTGACGCAGATGACACCGGCCCCCAATGAAGAAGGCGGTATTGCCAACGCCATTTACGGATCGTTCCTGATGGTGCTGCTGGCCACGTTTGTCGGCACACCCATCGGCATCATGGCGGGCATTTACCTGGCCGAGTACAACACCAAAGGTTGGCTGGCGTCGGTTACGCGGTTCGTTAACGACATTTTGTTGTCCGCACCGTCCATCGTCATTGGCCTGTTTGTCTACACCGTCGTGGTGTCGCAGTTCAAGTCGTACTCGGGCTGGGCCGGTGTGCTGGCGCTGGCGCTGATCGTCATTCCTGTGGTGATCCGCACCACTGAAAACATGCTGCAACTGGTGCCACCAGGTTTGCGTGAAGCGGCCTATGCGCTGGGCGCACCGAAGTGGAAAGTGATTTTGAGCATCACCCTGCGTTCAGCCCGCTCTGGCGTGGTCACCGGTGTGCTGCTGGCGGTGGCCCGCATTGCCGGTGAAACAGCGCCGCTGCTGTTTACCGCCCTGAACAACCAGTTCTGGACGTCTGACCTGAGCCAGCCGATGGCAAGCCTGCCTGTGACGATTTTCAAGTTCGCGCTGAGCCCTTATGAAAACTGGCAGCAGCTGGCGTGGGCCGGTGTGTTTTTGATCACCATGGCTGTGCTGGGGTTGAACATACTGGCGCGCATTTTGACGCGCGCCAAAAACTAGGGTTTCGGCTGCGCCGCGACCTGAATCCGTGAACCTTATAAGAGCAAAGAGCATCCACTATGCAAACACTCAAAGCGTCGCCTGTTGCGACGGCCGAAAAGTCAAAAATATCCGTCAAAAACCTTGATTTTTACTACGGCAAATTTCACGCGCTCAAAGGCATCAATCTGGAAATCCCCGAAAAGAAAGTCACCGCTTTCATTGGTCCATCAGGCTGCGGAAAATCAACGCTGCTGCGTGTGTTCAACCGCATGTATGAGCTTTACCCCGAGCAGCGTGCTGCGGGCGAAATCATGTTTGACGGGGAGAATCTGCTGACGTCCAAAAAAGACGTCGCGCTGATTCGTTCCAAGGTCGGCATGGTGTTTCAAAAACCCACGCCTTTCCCAATGTCCATCTATGACAACATTGCCTTTGGCGTGAAGCTTTTCGAGAGCCTGAACTCGACCGATATGGATGAACGGGTGGAATGGGCGCTGCGCAAGGCCGCGCTGTGGACCGAGGTCAAGGACAAGCTGAACCAGAGCGGCTCCAGCCTGTCTGGCGGACAGCAACAGCGCTTGTGCATCGCGCGCGGCATTGCCATCAAGCCCGAAGTGTTGCTGCTGGACGAACCCTGCTCGGCGCTGGACCCGATCTCAACCGCCAAGGTGGAGGAACTGATCGCCGAGCTGAAAAACGACTACACCGTGGTGATCGTGACGCACAACATGCAGCAGGCCGCCCGCTGCAGCGACTACACCGCCTACATGTACCTGGGCGATCTGGTGGAGTTTGGGGTGACTGAGCAGCTGTTTTTCAAGCCCAAGCGCAAAGAGACAGAGGACTACATCACCGGCCGGTTCGGCTAGAGATGGCTCCCCCCTGTCTCGCCTCACTGCGTGTAGGCGGAATCCCCCCTGAGGGGGGACGGCCGCTGTGGCGCGGCGCGGCCGGTTCCACGCCGCCGCTGGATAAGGAATGGGGTTTGCTGCTTTGTAGCTTTGTAGCCTGTCATTACGGGCTCGATCTGCAACCCATAAAAACCGTCACGTCGCGTGGATATTGAAGATTTTTGAATGATTTGAAGGAGAGCAACATGCCTGATAAACACTTGTCTACGCAGTTCGACAGCGAACTCAACAGCGTGTCGTCGCTGGTCATGGAAATGGGCGGTCTGGTCGAGTCGCAGATTCGCACCGCCATCTATGCGCTGTCGCATTTTCATGCGGAGAGCGCCGACCAGGTCATCGAGGTCGAGGCCCGGGTGAACAGCATGGAGCTCGACATCGACCGTGACCTGTCGTCGATCATTGCCCGCCGCCAGCCCACGGCGCGTGATTTGCGCCTGCTGATTGCGATTTCCAAGACCACCGCCAATCTGGAGCGGGCCGGTGACGAAGCGATGAAGATTGCTCGCATGGTCAAGTCGATCATCGCCAGCGGCGCCTCGCGTTCGCTCCCGTCGTCGGACCTGCGGGTGGCAGCAGAACTGGCGTCTGGCCTGCTGCGCAAGGCGCTGGACGCTTTTGCGCGCCTGGATCTGACGGCGGCTGTGTCCATCCTGAAGGAAGACGACGAGATCGACAAGGAGTTCGACGGCTTTGTGCGCAAGCTCATCACCTACATGATGGAAGACGCCCGCACGATCTCGCCAAGCCTGGACTTGTTGTTTGTGGCTAAGGCCATCGAACGCATTGGTGACCACGCCAAAAACATTGCCGAGTTCACCATCTACATCGTCAAGGGCGCCGACGTGCGTCACACGTCGATGGAAGCGATTGAGTCAGCCGTTCGATAATTTCTCATAACGCCCGCCACTCGCGACTGTGGGTGGCCTGGCGCCCTGGACTGGATGTAGCGCCAAATGAAACACCTCCCGCGTGTATTGATTGTTGAAGACGAGCCCGCGATTGCCGAGTTGATCGCGGTCAATCTGCGCCATGGTGGCTTCGAGCCGGTGGTGGCACAAGACAGCGTCACGGCGCAGCGCGAGCTGGATGCCGTGCTGCCAGACGTCATCTTGCTGGACTGGATGTTGCCCGGCCAAAGCGGCATTTCGCTGGCGCGGCAGTGGCGCAAAAACGCCCGAACCAAGTCGATTCCCATCCTGATGCTGACGGCGCGCGGCGATGAACCCGACAAGGTGGCAGGCCTGGACGCTGGCGCTGACGACTACATCACCAAGCCGTTTTCAACCCAGGAAATGCTGGCGCGCATTCGCGCGGTGTTGCGTCGCCGTGCGCCGGAGTCGGTGGGCGACACCGTGACAGTGGGCAAGCTGATGCTGGACTCGGCCACTTACCGCATCTCGTTTGACGGCCAGGAACTTAAGCTGGGCCCCACGGAATTCAAGTTATTGAACTATCTGATGAAACACGCCGAGCGCGTTCACAGTCGCTCGTCGCTGCTCGACAAGGTGTGGGGTGACCATGTATTCATTGAAGAGCGGACGGTGGACGTTCACGTCAAGCGTCTGCGCGAGGCACTTGGCCTGGCCGGCTGCATGGTGGAGACCGTGCGCGGCGCTGGTTACCGCCTTACGGCACAGGCGAGCGCCGCGAGCGCGGTATCAGCGACCGCTCGCACTGGCACATGATTGGCCGGTGGTTCGGTTTTTTTGCCTGCGTACTTCTGGGGGGTGTCGGAGGTTTCTGGGCCCATCGTGACTACGGCGTGACGATCGGAATCGTGGCCGGTGGCGCCGTGTGGCTGGCGCTGGACAGTTTTTACATCAACCGTTTGCTGGACTGGCTGCGGCTGGAGCAGGCGCACGAGACTCCGTCATTGAGCACCATCGCCGCTCCCAAACTGCGCGGGGTCTGGCGTGAGGCGGCAGAGCGCACGCGCCGTATTCTTAAAAACCGCGATCGCCAGTTGCAGGAAAGCCTGGGGCGGCTGGACGAATTCCTGGCCGCCATGCAGGCTTCACCGAGCGGCGTTGTGTTGCTGGACGCGCAGGGCCGCATCGAGTGGTGCAACCAGATGGCGACCCAGCATTTCGGTTTTGACGCCCAGCGAGATGTGATGCAGCACATTCTCAACCTGGTGCGGGAACCGGCTTTCAAGTCCTACATGGGCATGGCCAATTTCTCGCACGACGTGGTCATTCCTGGCAGCCAAAGCACTCCAGCGCGTCCTGTCAAGTTGTCGGTACATGTGCACGGCTACGGCCAGAGCCGTCAGCTGCTGCTGTCACGGGACATCACCGCCGTTGAGCTTGCAGAAGCCATGCGGCGCGATTTTGTGGCAAACGTCTCGCACGAGATCCGCACCCCGCTTACCGTGCTGTCAGGCTTCATCGAGACACTGCAAACGCTGCCGCTCAAAGAAGTGGAACGCGTGCGTTACCTGGACCTGATGGGCCAGCAATCGCAGCGCATGCAGACGCTGGTGGTGGATCTGCTGACGCTGTCGCGTCTGGAAGGCACACCGTTCCCCGGTGCCAACGACTGGCTGCCGCTGAACGCCCTGTTTGTGCAGTGCGAGCAGGAGGCGCGCGCCTTGTCGCTGCTGATGGCACCGCGCGGCCATCAACAACTGTTGTTTGATGCGGGCCCGCCGAGCGAGTTGGCTGGCGTGCAAACCGAGCTCTACAGCGCGTTCTCCAATCTGGTCACCAACGCCGTGCGTTACACGCCAGAGGGTGGTTCGGTGCAGGTGCGCTGGACGGTTCTGGCCGATGGTCGTGGCGAATTTCAGGTCAAGGATTCGGGGCAGGGCATTGCTGCCGAGCATTTGCCGCGCCTGACCGAGCGGTTCTACCGCATTGACCGCAGCCGGTCGCGCGAGACCGGCGGTACCGGTTTGGGGCTGGCCATCGTCAAGCACGTGGCACAGCGTCACGGGGCCGAGTTAACGATCTCCAGCCAGCCCGGGCAAGGCTCTTGTTTTCGGATCACTTTTCCGGCGGTGCGGGTGCGACAGACGCGGACAAGCTGAACGAGTGCTGCACCGGCTTCACGACGCTTGCTGGCCAGCCGTGCGGCCCGCATCACTGCGGTAAACCGTTCTAACCAACAGCGCCACCAGGCTCACCGCCACCAAGCCCAGGGCCACCGTGCTCGCGAGCCAAAAGGTGTGCGTCTGGCCGGTCGCAGGCCAGCCCAGCCCTCCGGTGTAAGCCAGCTGATACCCGCCCCACAGCCCCAGGCCCCACAGCAGTACCCCATAAATGGCCAGCGGCGCCAGCGTGATGCGGTAACAACGCAGCAAGAACGCGCTCACAGCCTGAAAACTGTCGGCCACGTGGTAGGTCGCCACCCAGACCAGCAACGACGACGCCTGCAAAATAACGGCTGGCGTGGCGGAGTACCAGCCTGCCAACGTCTCACGTGCTATCAAAACAGTAGCTGCCAAGGCAATAGATGTGAGGGCTACGAGCCTTAGTGTCATAAAAACCAATGCTTTGGCCCGTTTGGGGTCGCCCGAACCCAGCCAAAACGAGACACGGGCGCTGGCAGCAGTGGCCAGTGACAACGGCACCATGTACAGCGCCGCAGCAACGCTGGCCGCGACTTGGTGACTTGCTGACGCCACCGTGCCCAGGCGCGCGATGAACAGCGCCATCAGTGTGAACGAGGTGACCTCCACCAGATATGCCATGCCACCCGGCAGGCCGAGGCGAAAAAAGCGACCGATTTCATGCCAATCCGGGCGTTCTATGCGTTGCCACAGTGCAAACGGCGCGTAGACTTTTTGTGTTTTCAACATCACCACCGCCAGTGCCAATAAAAAGTAGTTGACGATCAGCGTGGCCCACGCGCAGCCTACGGCACCCAGTGGCTGCAAGCCAGCCCCACCCGCGACAAGCCAGATCGACAGGGGGATCTTGACGGCCAGCGCCAATATTTGCAGCGAGGTGACCATCAGCGGCTTGCCCAGTGACTGGTTGAACGCGCCATAAATGCGGAACAACAACGCTGGCGCAAATGCAAAGGCCAGCACCGTCAGGTAACCACTGACCTCACCCAACAACGCAGCAGGCACCTCGGCCCAAACGAGCAACGGGGCCGGAAAAGCCAGCGCCGCCATGCCTGCCGCAGTGATGATGGCGCACAAATACAGCGACTGCCGCACCGATGCGCCCACCGCGTGGCGCTGCCCGGCACCCAGCATCTCAGACCAAATGGGCAGCAGGGCCTGCACGATGCCGATCAGCCCGACATACACGCTGATGTAGAGCGCGGATCCGACCGACAGGGCCGCGAGCGCGGTGTCGCTGTAACGCCCTGCAATCACGGTATCGGCCACCCCGAACGCCATCACGGCGAGCTGCCCCGCCAACACCGAGGTGGCGTGCTGGGCAATCGTTTTCAACTCGCCTTGGCCGGATGCTGCGTTTGCCATGTTAGTGCGCAGTGGCGGCGCTGGCGCTTTGGCCTGGCGCGGCTGGCTGGCGCGTCTGCGCCTTGACGTGGCCTACCCGTTGGTAGACCTGCAGCACCTGATTTTTGTCGGTGGGCCTGCGAACAGTGGCCAAAAACGCCCAGTCCGGCAGATTGACCGCCTGGCTCAAACGCGCCTGCGCCGAAGCGTCGGCCACGAGGTAAGGGCACTGAGCCTGCGGCGTGGTTTGTATCAACGTCAATGCGCCGTGGTATTGCAAGGCTGCGGCCAGCGGGCTGGAAACACCATAGATCTCCACGCAGGCTTGCCGGTCCACCATGCTGGCGATCTTGCGTGACAGGGGGGCATCGCTGCGCGCGTAGTCCAGCAAGGGCATCCACAAGGTCATCAGCAGCAGCCAGCACAGCGTCGTGCCGCCAGCTGGCAGCACCAGCGAACGCCAAATGGCGGCGCGTTGCCGGCCTGTTCGCCAGCGCACCAGCCACGCCCAGGCTAGCGTGGCACCGAGCGCGATGACAAACGGAAACCAGGAAAAAGCAGGCTCAAAGCCCGGTGCTAGTCTGGCGACATTAGCCGCCGGCTGGCTGGGCACGCCGGTTTGCATGGCAATCCAGACCACCCAGATAGCAATAGCGCAGCTGGTGAAAAACAGCAGGGTGAACCAGTCGATCAGTGAGGCCACGCTGCGCTTGAGCGTCGGCAGGGCGAACGCGGCCAGTGTGGCCAGCGGCGGCAGGCCGAGCAGTAAACTGCGGTCAGAAGCGGTTGTGGTCAACGTCACCCCGATGGCCACGCCTGCAAACCACAGCGGCAACGCCACATGGCGGCTGGGGAGCTGCCGACGCCAACGCCATATGGTGATCAGGGCCAGGGGCCACGCGGGCCAGGTGAACCACAGCAGCAGTCGGCCCAGCTTGCGCCACTCAGTCAGCGCCGATTGGTCCGTGTCCCAGGGAAGTTCAATGCGCCAGCGCCACAAATCGAGCGCTTGCGCACATGCCGCCACCGCAGCTGTTGTCAGTAGGATCGCAAGCAGCCAGCGCCTGGCCGACGCGCGGACCGGATCGCCGCATGTCGCTTCGGCCGCGTCTGGGTGTGCCGACGAGGAAGCTGACGACGGACAGAGGTTAGCCCATTCCACCAGCGCGCCGCCCAGCCCCAACAGCATGGCCAGTGTGGGCGCTCCGCTCAAGGCCAGACCCAAAAGACCTACCACCAGCCCCAGCACCGGCCCCATCAACTTGTTGGCTTGTCGGTACGGTGTGGCCGACAAGGCATAGAAGGTCAGGGCCACAAAGGCGATTTGGGTCAGCGCCGGGGTGGTTTCGTGGGAGAGTTGCGCCAGCCCCAAGCAGGCAATCATGGCGAGCAGGCTGGCGTCCGCCATGGCGCGCGCGTAATCCACCGGCTCAGCCTCACCGCCGAAGGCAAACGCCACGGGTTGCGCGCGCGGGCTGCGTGCCAGGTAATAGGTGGCGTACCAGGTGGCCAGCAGCGTGGTCACCAACAGCAGAACGAAGGGGATCCGCGCCGCCAGCGCACTGTCCATAAAAGGCAGCGCCTTGATAAACAGGGCGCCCAGCCAGTAAGGCACCAGCGCGTCAAAACCGTTGGTTTGCCCCAGGAGCTGAGGCTGCAGCCAGTTGCCGATCGGGCCGGCGAGCTCGCGCATCACGCCAAAGCCGGAGATATCCTCGGTTTTCCAGGGCCCACGACCAAAAAAACCAGGCAACACGTAGGCGGCACAAAAAAGCAGCAGCGCCATACGCGGCAGCCGACGAACGGCAGCCTGAGCGATGAGGGCAGGAGACGGTTTGTTCAAAATGTTAGAGTGAAAAATGAAGGTTAAAGCCCTCGCCCCTGGCTTGAAGGTGCGCTGATGCCATTTGTGCGGCCAGCATGGTTGCCAGTCGCATCAACTCCTGAAGTGGCTCCGGGGCGCAGGGTGATCGCAATGATGGCACGCCAGCGAAGCCAAGGAGCGCGGGCGAAAAAAAAGCAGCCTGTCGTGGGCTGCTTTCTTCTCTGATGTGCTGAGGGATAAACCCTGAACAGATCGCGGGTGAGGAGTCCGGTTTTTACTCGGCAGCGGTCTCAGCAACCGGTGCAGCGTCTTTGGCGGCTGTTTTGCCAAAACGATTGCGAAAACGCTCCACACGGCCACCCATGTTGTCGACGGATTTTTGTGTGCCGGTATAAAAAGGATGCGATTCGCTGGACGTGTCCAGCTTGTACAAAGGCAATTCGCGGCCGTCGTCCATTTTCACCATTTCTTTGGTGTTCACGCAGGAGCGGGTGACGAATTTGAAGCTGTTGGACAAGTCCATGAAACAAACTTCGCGGTAGTTGGGGTGAATGCCAGCTTTCATGATTTTTCCTTGTTCGCTTTCGCGTCGTTTCGGTAGCCACTTGAAACCGTTCCAAGCACTTTCCGTGAAGCCTCTGATTATCACATTAAATCAGGGGCTAGCCACCCCTGCGCATCATGTCAAAGAACTCGTGGTTGTTTTTGGTCGCTTTCATGTTCTTCAACATCAGCTCCATCGACTCGATCTCGTCCATGTTGTACATGAACTGGCGCAAGATCCGCGACTTTTGCAGGATTTCCGGGGCCAGCAGCAGCTCTTCCTTGCGGGTGCCGCTGCGGTTGAGGTGAATCGCCGGGAAAACACGCTTTTCGTACAGGCGGCGGTCCAGGTGAATTTCACAGTTGCCGGTGCCCTTGAACTCTTCAAAGATCACCTCGTCCATGCGGCTGCCGGTATCGATCAGCGCGGTGCCGATGATGGTCAGGCTGCCACCTTCCTCGATTTTGCGGGCAGCGCCAAAAAAGCGTTTGGGTCGTTGCAGTGCGTTGGCGTCCACGCCGCCCGTCAGCACCTTGCCAGACGACGGCAGCACATTGTTGTAAGCGCGAGCCAGGCGTGTGATGGAGTCCAGCAGAATCACCACGTCCTTGCCAAGTTCAACCAGGCGCTTGGCGCGCTCGATCACCATTTCAGCCACGTGCACATGGCGCGCGGCGGGCTCGTCAAAAGTCGATGAAATCACTTCGCCGCGCACGCTGCGCTGCATTTCCGTGACCTCTTCCGGGCGCTCATCTACCAGCAGCACCATCATGACCACTTCGGGGTGGTTGGCGGTGATGGCGTGAGCGATGTTTTGCATCATCACTGTTTTGCCAGACTTGGGCGGGGCGACCAACAAGGCGCGCTGGCCTTTGCCGATCGGCGCGATGATGTCAATGATGCGGCTGGTCAGGTTTTCTTCACCCTTGATGTCACGTTCCAGCTTGAACTGCTCGCGCGGGAACAGCGGCGTCAGGTTCTCGAACATCACCTTGTGTTTGTTCGCCTCGGGCGCGCCGTCATTGACTTTGTCGAGCTTGTTCAGCGCAAAGTAACGCTCACCGTCTTTGGGTGTGCGCACTTCGCCTTCGATCATGTCGCCGGTGTGCAGATTGAATCGGCGAATCTGGCTCGGGCTAATGTAGATGTCGTCAGTGGAGGCGGTGTAGCTCGAATCCGGTGCGCGCAAAAAGCCAAAGCCGTCGGGCAACACTTCGAGCACGCCGTCGGCGACGATGGTTTCACCCGTTTTAGAGCGTTTTTTGATGATGGCAAACATCAGCTCCTGCTTGCGCATGCGGCCAACGTTTTCAATCTCAAGGGCCTCGGCCTGCTTGAGGACTTCAGACACGTGCAGTGCCTTGAGCTCATTTAAGTGCATGGATAAACCTGCGTCAATGCAATCCCGGAAGGGATTCGTTTAAAAAAAGGGGGATATTTGAAAAGAAGCCAGTAGAAGAGGGCTTCAAAACCGAAGACAGCGGCTTGTGACCGTCAGCATGAGGGCAACCTGTTCTGGGCTGCGCAGCATCTCTTTTTTGATTATGACAGGAAATAATCAGAGCAGAACATGCGATAGGCGCTGGGTTTGCAGGTCGCACTGCGATATGAACCAGCGCTTTGAGAGCCATCAAAAATGCAAGTTGGGCGCAATCAGTAGGTGATAGCGCCCGACTTGCAAGGCCCGCAATCAGACCAGTTGCTGGTCGATGAAAGCTGTGAGCTGGGCCTTGCTCATGGCGCCGACCTTGGTGGCAGCGAGTTCG
>JANLUZ010000168.1:0-1688 GCA_031363755.1 Polaromonas sp. | reverse complement strand
CTGTTCAGCGTGTTCGCAAAGCGCTGAAAACACCGGCTGCGGCGGCAAAGCCCGCGGCCAGAAACAGCGCGATAACAGGGCCTTCGCGGCTTTGGGCGCTGGCGGTGCTAAAAATCACGGCCAGCAGCACGGCGCCCCCGGTTTGGCCGGTCAGGCGGGCGGTGCCCAACATGCCGCTGGCGCCGCCGCTGCGGTGCGCCGGGGCTGACGTGAGAATGGTGTGGTTGTTGGGCGACTGGAACAGGCCAAAACCCATGCCGCACAGGGCCAGACGCCAAACAATGTCGATATTGGAGGGCTGCATAGGCATCAGCCCGAGCATTAGCAGGCCGAACGACAACAAGCCCAAACCACAACCACCTAGCGCGCCGCCCGAGAAGCGGCCAATCAGCCGCCCGGCCACTGGCGCCATCACCACAATACCCAAGGGCCAGGCGGTCAGCAGCAGCCCGGCTTCGAGATGGCTGCGGCCAAAGCTGCCGAGGAGCAAAAACGGCAGCGCGATATAGGCCAGCATTTGCGCGCAGAACGCGCCAATCGAGGTGCCCATTGACAGCGCAAACACCGGAATGCGCAACAAGTCGAGCGGGAACAGCGGCAAAGGCTCGCGCAGCTGGCGCCGCACATACACGACGCCCACGAGCAGCCCAGCGGCAAGTTCCGCCAGCGGCAGCCAGAGCGCGCTGGCGTTCGCTGCGCCGGCGGCACCCGGCATGGCGTCCGGGCGCACGCCCAGGCCGTCTACGCCCAGAAAAATCAAGCCGAACATGAGGGCGTTGAGCAGCACGTCGAAGGGCGAAAAGCGCGCCTGAATAGCCCCGGGCGCACGCACCGGGTTGTCGGGCAGCGCGGCGCGGCCCATCCACACGCAGGCCAGGCCCAGCGGTACGTTCAGCGCAAACAGCCACGGCCAGGAGGCGGTGGACAAAATACCCGCCGCAATCGACGGCCCTGCGACCGACGCCGTGGCCACCACCATGGAATTGGTGGCAATGCCCCGCCCGAGCAGATGGCGCGGGTAAATCAGCCGCACCATGGCCGCGTTCACGCTCATGATGCCGGCAGCACCCACACCCTGCATCATGCGTGCCAGCGCCAGCAGCGCCAATGAATCTGCATAAGCGCAGGCCAGCGAGCCGAGGGTGAAAACCGCCATGCCGCACAGGTAGACGCGCCGGTAGCCGACGATGTCGCCCAGCGTGGCCAGGGGTAACAGCAGCGCCAGCGTGGCGATCTGGTAGGCGTTGATGACCCAGATGGACTGGGCGGCGGTGCTGTGCAGCTCGCGGGTGATGTCGGGCAACGCGAGGTTGACGATGGTGCCGTCCAGCACCGCCAGAAAAATGCCAAGGATGATGACCGCCAGGGCGCGAAACCGCGCTGGTTGCGGCAAACCGTCTGGCGCAATGGACGCCCGGGCGCTGGCCTTGGAATTAGTAACGACGGTTGCAGGGTCAGGCATCGGCAAATCAGGTCGGGCCGGTGGTCGGCCCGAGGAGCAAAGCTTTTCAGTCTACGACTTTCCCGGCACAACAGCGTTTGCCAAGGTGGTGGCCAGTTGCAGCACACGGGCATAGCCGCTTTGCACTTCCATGCGGTCTGTCACGCCCCGGGCCGCAAGCAGGCGGTGCGCGGCGGGCAGGTTCCAGCACGGCACTTGCGTGAACATGTGGTGCTCGCCGTGGTAG
>JANLUZ010000114.1:0-5025 GCA_031363755.1 Polaromonas sp. | reverse complement strand
GTCTATGAAACCAGCCTGCGCGAGAACGGCATCGGCAGCGCCCAGGTGCTGTTGACCCACGCCGATCTCGCCGACCGCGAGCGCTATCTCAATGCCCGTTCTACGCTGCTGGCCCTGCTCCAACTTGGTGTGGTGCCGGTCATCAATGAAAACGACACGGTCGTCAACGACGAAATCAAGTTTGGTGACAACGACACCTTGGGTGCGCTGGTCGCCAACTTGGTGGATGCTGATGCGTTGGTGATCCTCACCGATCAAAAAGGCCTGTTCACGGCAGACCCGCGTAAAGACCCATCGGCAGCTTTTGTTCAGGTGGGACGCGCTGGCGACCCCGCGCTGGAAGCCATGGCAGGCGGCGCGGGTTCCAACATCGGCCGGGGCGGCATGCTCACCAAGATTCTGGCAGCCAAGCGCGCTGCAGGGTCAGGCGCGTCCACGGTGATTGCCTGGGGGCGCCATCCCCAGGTGCTGATCCGCCTTGCTCAAGGCGAAGCCATCGGCACACTGCTGGTGGCAGAAACGGCGAAGAATCAGGCGCGAAAGCAATGGATGGTGGACCATCTACAACTTCGTGGCGCGGTGTTGGTGGATGCGGGCGCGGCGCTCAAAGTCAGTGGCGAAGGCAAGAGTCTGCTGCCCATCGGCATGACGTCGGTGCAAGGCGACTTTTCACGCGGTGACGTTATTGCCATCAAGGGGCCGGACGAGCTGGAAATCGCGCGCGGCCTGGCCAACTATGCCAGCGCGGAAGCGCGCCTGATCTGCCGAAAGTCGTCGGTCGAATTTGAACGCCTTTTGGGGTACACAGGCGAGCCGGAAATGGTTCATCGAACCAACCTGGTGCTGAGCCGCTAAAGAAGTCTGCGGTGCTGCCGCTTGCAGCTCATAACCGGCCGAGCTTAGGCGATCAGTTCATCGTCTTGAAATTTGGCGCTCTGAGTTTCATCACGATGCTGGAAACAGACGACGCCACAACGGCGTTATCGCACACGCCAGCCTGGGACAGGCGCAGTGGATGCTTGGATGGCGAGTTTTGGTACATGGATTTCCATTGCGGGTCGGTCGCGGCAATCCACTTGCCATCCGATGAGTAGCGTGCATAGGTCTTGAATTCGCCAGTCGCGCACCGGATGCCCGCATACAGCACGCTGCGTGCGCCGCTCGGACTGCTGGCCACCATGACGTAGCGAATCAGAGAGTCTTTTGGTGAAATCTGGATCGTTGCCGGGTCCACGCCATACACCAGCGTTGAGCTGGCCGCCACGTCGAAAGTCACCAGCTTGTTGACGTCAAAAGCCGGGGCGGGAGGCACCTCGGTTTCCTTCCACTCAGTCTCTTCCGGGACATTGGTGTTGTCGTAAGGCCGTTCGGCCGCAGTTGCAGTGACTGCAGGAACGAACAGCGCGATCAAGAGGGCAACGACTGGCCACAACATGAGCGAGCCCACGGTAAGTGGAGATTTCTTGAAAAAACAAGTCATGAAGCAAATCCTGGAGTGGAGACCGGGTTAAAAGTGTCATCCCTCCGGTGAGGGGATGCCTGAGTCCAGGCTGGTGCCTGGGTCCGGTTCGAACGTACCGCCGGGCGGAAGCTCGAACACACCACCAAAGCGAAATGCAGGCATCGCCGCCAAAGACGGCATTCCCGCCTGCGGTTGCGCGTCGTCTGGACGCGGGAACGTTGCGCCGCGCAAGTAGCGCGAGCGATGGTCAATGCGGAGTTCTGCCCTGAAATCACAGCGCGGCACAAAACGAGACAGCTCGGTCAATGCCATCTCGTACACCCCGCGTTTGAATTCAACCACCACGTCCAATGGCACCCAGTAATCATTCCACCGCCAAGCGTCGAACTCGGGGTGATCGGTAGCGCGCAAGTTTAAATCCCAGTCGTGTCCCACCAACTGAAGAAGAAACCAGATTTGCTTCTGGCCTTTGTAGTGTCCGCGCGCGTCGCGGCGAATGAACCGGTCAGGCACCTCATAGCGCAACCAATCTCGGGTACGGGCCAGCACCTGAACGTGCTGCGGGAACAAGCCGACCTCTTCGTGAAGTTCGCGGAACATGGCTTGCTCGGGGTTTTCACCCCGGTCAATGCCACCCTGCGGGAACTGCCACGAGTGCGTTCGGATGCGCTTGCCCCAAAAAACCTGACTCTTCTGGTTGAGCAAGATGATGCCGACATTGGGCCGAAAACCGTCCCGGTCAAGCATAATCAAACCTCAATTTTTTTAAACTGAGTCCATTATGCACAGGGGCGGCCCGCGCCGCCAGTTTTGTGCTACCACCCATGCGACTCATACCCCCAATCCGTCAAAGCTGCCCATGAAAGCCTCCCAGTTCTTCATCTCCACCCTCAAGGAAGCGCCGAGCGACGCTGAAATCGTCAGCCATCAACTTATGACGCGCGCGGGTCTGATCAAAAAACTGGGCGCTGGCATTTACAACTACATGCCGATGGGGCTGCGGGTGATTCGCAAGGTCGAAGCCATCGTGCGGGAAGAAATGAACCGAGCGGGTGCGATCGAGATGACCATGCCGGTGATTCAACCCGCCGAACTGTGGCAAGAAACTGGCCGCTTCACCACCAACGGCCCCGAGCTGCTGCGCATCAAAGACCGCCACGGCCGTGACTTCATCGTGCAGCCCACCAGCGAAGAAGTGGTGACGGATGTGATGCGCCAGGACATCAAAAGCTATAAGCAGCTGCCCAAAAACCTGTACCAGATTCAAACCAAATTCCGCGACGAGCGCCGCCCGCGCTTTGGCCTGATGCGTGGCCGCGAATTCATCATGAAAGACGCCTACAGCTTTGACCGCGACGAGGCGTCGGCCAAGGTGAGCTACCAGAACATGGCCGCGGCCTACCGCCGGATTTTTGACCGTTTCGGGCTGAGCTACCGCGCTGTGGCCGCCGACAGCGGCGCGATTGGCGGCGACCTGAGTCAGGAGTTTCAGGTGATTGCCGCCACCGGCGAAGACGCCATCGTTTATTGCCCCACCAGCGACTACGCTGCCAACCTTGAAAAGGCCGAGGCGCTGGCGCCGACCACAACGCGCGCCCCCGCATCCCAGCGACTAACTCAAACCTCGACCCCCGGCAAAAGCACCTGCGCCGACGTGGCCGAATTGCTGGGCGTGCCTTTGAGCACCACCGTGAAATCGCTGGTGCTGGCCACCGACACGCTGGACGAGGCGGGCAATGTTGTCAAAACGCAGGTGTGGCTGCTGCTGCTGCGCGGCGACCACGACATGAACGAGATCAAGGTCGGCAAGCTGCCCGGTTTGGCGGGCTTTCGGTTCGGGACCGTGCCTGAGATCGAAGACCACTTCGGCTGCCAGCCGGGTTACCTCGGCCCGCTGCAATTGCCAAAGCCCGTCAAGCTGGTGGTGGACCGCGAGGTGGCGGTGCTCAGTGACTGGATTTGCGGCGCCAATGCGGTAGATGCGCACTTCACCGGCGTCAACTGGGGTCGCGACCTGCCCGAGCCCGACCTGATCGCTGACATCCGCAATGTAGTGGCCGGCGATGCCTCACCCGACGGCCAGGGCGTGCTGGCGATTGAGCGCGGTATTGAAGTGGGCCACGTGTTTTACCTGGGCACCAAGTACAGCAAGGCGATGAACGCCACGTTCCTCGGTGAAAACGGCAAGCCACAGTTTTTGGAGATGGGCTGCTACGGCATTGGCGTGACGCGCCTGTGCGCCGCCGCCATCGAGCAAAACCACGACGCGCGCGGCATCATCTGGCCCGACGCGATTGCGCCGTTTACCGTGGTGCTGTGCCCCATCAGCCCGGACCGCTTTCCGGACGTCAAGACCGCCGCTGACACGCTGTACGCCGAGCTGCTGGCCGCTGGTGTGGATGTGATGCTGGACGATCGCAACGAGCGACCCGGCGCCATGTTTGCCGACTGGGAGCTGATTGGCGTGCCGCACCGCATCACCATTGGCGACCGCGGCCTTAAGGAAGGCCATGTGGAATACCAGCACCGCCGCCGCACCGAGACCAGCGAGGCCAGCAAGATAGATGTCGGCAGCGCCCTGAATGTCCTCAAGGGCAAGCTGGGCCTGCCGCGCGCTGCTTGATCGCCGGCTGAACCGATCGCTAATGACACCCAGATGCCTGCGCGTTGCCAGACCACTTACCCATTGATGCCGGAATGATTTCAAGGCGAAAAGCGCTCTTGCCCATGCTTTCACTGCCTGGAGCGCTCCTTTTTTCAGAGCATGCAAAAGCCGGCGGGCAACTTGAAGAGCCGATGATCGATTCGGTGCGTACGGCGCTGAGCTCGGCGGTGGCCAATCAGGCGCCGCCCGTTCCGGAGTTCAAAGACACGGAGAGCCGGTTGAAATACCTGCGCTGGCTCACCGCGATGAGCCCGCGCCTGGTCAAGAAAAAACCCGAGTTGCAGGTGCGCCAGGAATTTTTGCAAACCGTCTGGTACGAAAGCCGACGTGCCGGGCTGGACATCATGCTGGTGATGGGCTTGATTCAGGTGGAAAGCAACTTCCGCAAATTCGCTGTCAGCCCCGTCGGCGCGCGCGGCTACATGCAGGTCATGCCGTTCTGGACGAGATTGATCGGCGACGGAACCCAAAACCTGTTCAACCTGCGCACAAACCTGCGCTACGGATGCACGATCCTGCGCCACTACCTAACCATCGAACATGGTGACACGTTCCGTGCCCTGGCCCGTTACAACGGGACGCTGGGCAAGTCGCGCTATCCGGATAACGTTCTGCGTGCGTGGTCAGGAAACTGGGAATACGAACGATCTCCTGCACCCGTCCCCGTCGTCGTCACACCGACGCGCTATTTCAGCGACAACTAAACGGGCTCAGCCGGCTTTTTGGGCGCCGATGATGCGTTCGATCTGCTTGCGCGTGATCTTGCCCACGTGGCGCTCGGCCAGCTTCCCCTGCGGATCGTAGATGAAGGTGGTCGGAAGTCCGTCGACCTGGCCGATGCTATTCGAAACCTTACGATCGCCGAGCACGATTGGATAATTGACGAACATGCCGTCGG
>JANLUZ010000057.1:0-29807 GCA_031363755.1 Polaromonas sp. | reverse complement strand
GCCAGCGCCACCCAATACGCCCGCATTATGTTCATCGCCATGCCGGGGCTGTTCGTGTTTTTGCTGTCTACCGCCATGCTGCGTGGCGTGGGCGACACCGTCACGCCACTGTTTGCACTGGGTATTTCAACCAGCATCGGCCTGGTGCTGACGCCCGCGCTGATTCGCGGCTGGGGCGGCCTGCCGCAGCTGGGCGTGGCCAGCAGCGCCGCCGCCACCGTGGTCTCGTTTTTGGTGGCCACCGCCTGGCTGGCGTTCAGGCTGCGCACCAAAAACAGCCCGCTGGCACCCGACGCCGAATTTTTGCGCCACCTCCGCGTAAACCCGGCGATTTTGAAATCGGTCTTGACAATCGGCGTGCCCACCGGCGTACAGATGATCGTCATTTCCCTGGCCGAGCTGGCGCTGCTGTCACTCGTCAACGGCTATGGCTCCAACGCCACCGCCGCCTACGGCGCAGTCAACCAGGTGGTTGCCTATGTGCAGTTCCCGGCCATTTCCATTGCGATTACCGCGTCCATCCTGGGCGCGCAGGCCATCGGCGGCGGCCGGGCCGACAAGCTGGGCGCCATCGCCAAAACCGGGCTGCTGATGAACCTGGCCCTGACCGGCACGCTGGTGCTGCTGGGCTACGCGTTTTCACGGCATCTGATGGCGCTTTTCATCACCAGCGAGCCCGTGATCGCGCTGGCCCAAACGCTGCTCCACATCATGCTGTGGAGCAGCGTGATCTTCGGCATGCAGTCCGTGCTGTCCGGCGTGATGCGTGCCAGCGGCTCAGTGCTGGTGCCCACCGCCATTTCAATTGCCTGCATCGCTCTGGTTGAAGTGCCGGTAGCTTGGTTCATGAGCCAGCGCATCGGTATCAACGGCATCTGGGTGGCTTACCCCGTCACGTTTGTGGCGATGCTGGGGTTACAAACCGCGTATTACCGGCTGGTGTGGCGCAAGAAGGCGGTGGTCAGGTTGGTGTGAAGGGTGATCAGGACGGAGTGAGGGAGTTTTAACGGGGCAAAGGCCTTGCAACATGTCAGGGTTGCGCTACTGGCGGCGAGCCATAACGACGAATTTGGGCCAACTTGTCCGCAATTTTTCCCGAGCTGTCGCCACGTCATACCGCGCCTGCAGGGCCAGCCACCAGCCACCACCCATTGACCTGCCACCCAGCCTAGAAACAAACTCCAAACCCCAGGGCCTTAAAATCACGGCCCACGTCGCCTCGAGCATGGCCTGCGGCTTCTCTGCCGCCCCGGCCCACCATCCCTCTTTCAAAACCACCCGCCCACCCATGCCATTTTCATCCCAGGGCTTGTCGCCAGCTGTTTTTTCCTCCTTGCCGCCTGACACGCTGGTTGCTCTGTCGGCAGCGTTGGTGACGTTGGGCTACAGAGTGCCCACGGCCATTCAAGAGCAGGCGATTCCGGCGATTTTGCAAGGGCGGGATGTGGTGGCTTCGGCGCAAACCGGGTCGGGCAAAACGGTGGCTTATGCCTTGCCTTTGCTGGCGCCGTTGATCGCTGCGCCCGCTCAGCCTGCCGGGGCGCTGGCGCGTAAGCGCACGCTGGGCGCGCTGGTGCTGGTGCCGACGCGGGAGCTGGCGGTGCAGGTGGGCGACACGCTCACGCAGCTGAGTAGCCAGTTGCCGCAAAAACTCAAGGTAGCGGTGGTGTTTGGGGGCGTGTCGATCAACCCGCAAATGATGAATTTGCGCAGCGGTGCGCACATCGTGGTGGCCACGCCAGGCCGGCTGCTGGACCTGATCACGCACAACGCCCTGAGCCTGGGAACGGTGCGTACGCTGATACTCGACGAGGCGGACAAGCTGCTCGACGAGGGATTTGGCGAAGAGCTGGCGCGCATTGTGGCGCTGCTGCCGTTGCGTCGGCAAAACCTGTTTTTCTCGGCCACCTTTCCGCCGGCGATGGAGGCACTGGCCGCCAGCATGATGAGCAACCCGCTGCGCGTTGAAGTGGCGCGGGTGGAACAGGCTGTGCCTGATATTGCGCAACGGGCCATCGAGGTGGACCCGTCACGCCGCACGCAGTTGCTGCGCCACCTGGTGCAAACCGAAAAATGGAGCCGCACGCTGGTGTTTGTGGCAACCAAACACGCCGCTGAAATCGTGGCCGACAAGCTGCGCAAGGCCAACATTGAGGCCGAGCCGTTTCATGGGGAGCTGAGCCAGGGCAAACGCACGCAGGTGCTGATGGACTTCAAGGCTAGCGCCGTGCAGGTGGTGGTGGCCACCGACGTGGCCGCGCGCGGGCTCGACATCACCGGGCTGCCAGTGGTGGTGAATTACGACCTCCCGCGTTCGGCGGTGGACTACACCCACCGCATCGGCCGCACCGGCCGCGCCGGTGAAAGCGGGCTGGCGGTGAGTTTCATTACGGCGGACGCGGCGGCGCACTTCAAGCTGATTGAAAAACGTCACCAGATGACGGTGGTACGTGAGCAGGTGGCGGGGTTTGAGCCGCAAGAGACTGCGACGCTGAACGTGCAAGACCCCGAGTCGACCGGCGGAATCAAGGGCAAGCGCCCGAGTAAGAAAGACAAACTGCGCGCTGCTGCGGCACGCACGTCAGACTAAAACCCTCACGCCAAACCAGCCTGGCTCAGTCGAGGTCGGCGTCGTCCAAACCAGCGTTGGACGAGGCCGCTGCTACACCCGCTGGGCGAACGGTGCGGTGGCCGGGTTTGGCCGTCACTTCGACATAAAAAGCGTCACCGGCGTCTTTGACCAGCGTGTCAATCGCGGTAAACAATTCAGCCAGGTGAACAACGGCTGCGTTGGCGGGGCTGGCGCCTGCCTTGCAGTCGAAATCCCAAAAGTCCACGCCCGTAGGCAGTGCCTTGGCACGCTCACGCTTGATGTATTTGCGGATGTCGTGTTTGGCGGCGTCCAGCAGGCGGTCGCGGTTTTTTCCGTCGATGGCAAGGGAGTAGGTTTTTTTCATGGCGTCAGGGGATTGGTTATCACTTAAAAAGGCCTCGCACCATAAAAAACTGCACCGCTGCGCCGCAAAAGGCACAGGGTGCAGTCATTGGAACCGGGCCGGGGGCGGCTTATTGGCCCGCAGCGGCCTTAGCCAGCGTGGCGTCCAGCTCTTTGCACGACGGCGCGCAAACCGCTTGCGACTTGCCCAGAACTTTTTTGGTGCCCATCAACGAGCGGGCGCGATGCTTGCCGCACAGAAAGCACGACATGGTGGCGGCGCCGAAGGAGGTGGTCGCAGCAAACGGGGAGCCGGACACCTTGGACTTGTAGCGCAGGCCGTCCGCGAGGACAGCAGTTTTGGCGTCAGCTCTTGCCATGGTTTGAATCTTCCTAAGGTTGTATGGTGAGTTGCGCCTGCAACACCGGACGCATGACCTGATGTGCAAGGAGAAAGCTGCTAGAGCGCAGCTCCTGCACGCGTGCCGTATTTTAACCGCTTCCCACGCCCTGCTGCGGTACGGGGCTGCTACTGATTTTGTAGCTGTCCGAATAGTCGGCAATTGGGCTCAGCATCTGCGGCGCCGTCACAACTTGTCACATTTTGACGATGGACACCTGGGTTGACTTGACCAGCAAAACGACCTCGTTGCCCACCACCTGCTCAAGCTGTTCACCGACTGGGTGGGTGGTGATAACCGAGGTAGCGACGCCGCACCGAGTTTAGACGTCGATTTCGGGGATGACGTCGCCGCGAATTATTTCCTTGACTTTGCCGCAAAATCAGCTGCAGCCGGCAATGGCTTGGATGGCGATGAATCGCGCTTTCCGTTTGAAGAGCCGCGCTATTAAATCCGTAGCTGCTCAGGCAATAAAAGTCTGGGCTAGGGGCATATTTGGCTTAAAAAAGCTAAAAAATTGTGTAAAAAACCACCGTAAGGCGGCCGGTACGTGGCCGGGCGGCTACGCACCGCCCACCGCAACCGATGCGCCGCGAGGCTTCACTTTCACGGGGCGCTCGCACGACACCCGACCAAGGTTGTGAGCAAGCGAGGTGGGCTTGGCGGCACCAGTTCCCGACAGTTCGGCTTACTTCTTGGTGAAGATCTGGTCAAAACTGCCACCGTCGGCAAAGTGCGCCTTGTCGGCCGCAGCCCAGCCGCCAAAGGCCTTGTCAATCGTGAACAGGTTGAGCTTGGGCAGCTGTTTGGCGTACGTGGCCTGCGCCTTGGCTGACGTGGGCCGGTAGAAATTTTTGCCGATGATGTCCTGCGCGTCTTCGGAGTACAGGTATTTCAGGTACTCCTCGGCCACGGCGCGCGTGCCTTTTTTGTCGACCACCTTGTCGACCACAGCCACCGGCGGCTCGGCCTGGATGGTGATAGACGGCGCAATTACGTCGAACTTGTTACCGAATTCTTTTTCGAGCAGATAGGCTTCGTTTTCCCAGGCGATCAGCACATCGCCCTGGGCGCGCTGGGCGAAGGTGATGGTCGAGCCGCGTGCGCCGGTGTCCAGCACCGACACATTGCCATACAGCTTGGCCACAAAGTCCTTGGCGGCGGCGGCGCTGCCATATTTGCGCTTGGCAAACTCCCAGGCGGCAAGGTAGTTCCAGCGCGCGCCGCCCGAGGTTTTGGGGTTGGGCGTGATGACCTTGACACCGGGTTTGACCAGGTCGTCCCAGTCTTTGATGCCTTTGGGGTTGCCCTGGCGCACGACCAGCACGATGGCCGAGGTGTAGGGGGCCGAATTGAGCGGCAGTTTTTTCTGCCAGTCAGCGGCCAGCCAGCCACCGTTTTTGTGGACGGCGTCAATGTCGCCGGCCAGTGCCAGCGTCACGACGTCGGCGTCCAGCCCGTCAATGACGGAGCGCGCCTGCTTGCCCGAGCCGCCATGCGACTGCTTGACGGTCACGTCCTGCCCGGTCTTGGCCTTCCAGTATTTGGCGAACGCGGCGTTGTATTCCACATAGAGCTCGCGGGTCGGGTCATAGGACACGTTGAGCAGCGTGACGGCTGCTGGCTGCGCATGGCTTAGCGCGCCAAAGCCCGCCAGCGAGGCGGCCAATCCTGCCGCAATGGCGGAGCGGGTGGAAACATTGATAAAGTTGCGGCGTGAAAACATGCGAGGTTCTTTCCTGAAAATGCAGACAGAGCGCATTCTTCAACGAGAACCTAAAAACTAGAACGAATATAAATTCAGTTCTTTATTACAAAAACATCCTAAACAACACTCTCACGAAAGACGCTCACGCCATGGCACGTTTAGTCCAATGCATCAAACTGGGTCAGGAAGCCGAAGGATTGGACTTTCCACCCTACCCTGGCCCCCTGGGTAAACGCCTGTGGGAACAGGTCAGCAAACAAGCCTGGGCGGACTGGATGAAGCAGCAAACCATGCTGGTCAATGAAAACCGATTGAATCTGGCCGATGCGCGCGCCCGCCAGTACCTGACGAGGCAGATGGAGAAACACTTTTTTGAAGGTGGCGCCGACGCCGTGCAGGGCTACGTGCCCCCGAGTGCCTGAGACCTTTTTAAACGCTCTCGGTCTGCCGGGTGCCTGGGCGGCGCAGCGCGCGTTTGCGCTGCTTGACGTGGCGCCCCCCAGCTGGCGGAACTTTCTCGTCACCTGGCAGGCATGGCATTCAGACCCGGCGCGCCCGGTAATGTTGCATTACGTCGTGGTCGGCCCTGCGCCGGCCCTCCCCCCAAACACGTTACCCCCGGTATCTGCCCTGGCAGCCCAGCTTGAGGCCGCGCTGTGGGGTCTGCTGCCGGGCTTTCACCGGCTGGCGTTCAGCGATGGCCAGGTGCTGCTCACGGTGTGCATTGGCAGCGACGTGCGGGCGCTGTTGCGCGCCCAGGCATTCGAGGCCGATGCGGTGTTTGTCAACGCCAGCCCATCCACCGACCTGGCCAATGTCCACACCCTCAAAGCGGTGGCGCGCTGTTGCCGGCGAGATACCCGCGTGGCGGGTGACGCCCCTGAAGCCAACGGCTTGCCCGCCAGGCGTTTGTTGGCGCAGTGCGGATTCGATGTCGCCCACTACCCGCACGCATGGTGCGGGCACTTCAAGCCGCACTGGCGACAGCCGAACGAGGGCCTGCGCCGCAAACCCTCCACGTCACCACCGCTGCCGCCGGGCTGGCAAGGCGCCAGCTGCCTGGTCATTGGCGCAGGTCTGGCGGGCACGGCGGTCGCCGGTAGCCTGGCACGGCGCGGCTGGCATGTGACGGTGCTGGACGCAGACTCTGCCCCCGCCAGCGGGGCCTCCAGCCTGCCTGCGGGCATCCTGGCACCGCACATTTCACCCGACGACAGCCCGCTGTCGCGCCTGTCACGCGCGGGCATCCGCATCACGCTGCAGCAGGCCGCGTTGCTGCTGAACCTGGACCAGGACTGGGCACCCACAGGCGTGCTGGAGCGTTGCCTGGACCACCCGCGTCGCCGCCCCGCCGCATGGCAGGTGGGGGGCGCCGATGCCGGGCCAGCCGCTGACTGGGTCACGCTCGCCAGCGATGACCAGCGCGCCGCCTGCGGCCTTAGCCCGGAAGACGGCGCGGCCCTGTGGCACGCCAGAGCGGGCTGGATCAAACCGGCCGAGTTGGCCCGGGCGTGGCTTGCAACGCCCGGCATCACCTGGCGCGGCAGCTGTGATGTGGCGAGCCTGCAGCGCATGGGCGGCAGTTGGCAGGCAATCGATGCTGCGGGCGGGGTGCTGGCGCAAGGTGACCGCGTGGTGCTGGCTGCGGGTTACGCGACCGCCGCACTGGCGCGCAGCCATGGCCCGCAAACGTTGCCGCTGCAGCCGATTCGAGGGCAGGTGTCGTGGGCGCTGCACACCGGCGCTGCGCCAGGCGAGCCTGCGAAGCCAGACTTTCCGAGCTTTCCGGTGAATGGCCACGGGCATTTGTTGGCCGGCGTTCCGTTGGGCGCTGGTGGCTCACGCAAAGCCTGGATGATCGGTGCCAGTTACGAGCGCGACGTGGCCACCGCCACCCTTCGGCCCGAAGACGATGCCTACAACCTCGCACGCTTGCGTGAACTGCTGCCCAGCGTGGCGGCGCAATGGCACGGTGACGCGACCATGCTGCAGTCCTGGGCCGGCGTGCGGTGCGCCACGCCCACGCGGCTGCCGTGGGTGGGGCCCCTCACGCCGGACGACATCGGCGCCGGTTTGTGGGTGTGTTGCGGCATGGGCTCGCGTGGGCTGACGTTTGCCGCGCTGTGCGCTGAGCTGCTGGCTGCGCAGTGGCACGGCGAGCCGTGGCCCGTCGACCATCGGCTGGGCGCTGCCATGACCCCTTGACGGGTTGACGGCTTGCGGCGCATCCGCTGCTGCCGCTGCTGCCGTTTACCGGCATCTATCGGTATTTGCAGGTATTGACCGGTATTGACCGCTGCTGAAGCCATCAACACGCCAATTTTTAGGTGTTTTACGCCTTTAGCCCATGCGTTTATTGCCTATGCAGCTATTTTATTCATAGCAACAGCAGCGCTCACCGCAGGGCGTCTCGGCGAGATAAAAACCATCTTCATACGCATATGCACATAAGCGAACAACGAATCAATCCTTTGGAATACGAGCGGCGTTGGTTACATTGCGCGGCTATGCATGATTTCGCGTTTGTTTTTGCTGGGTTCGCCGTGGGCTTGGTGGTGGGGCTGACCGGGGTGGGTGGCGGCTCCCTGATGACGCCTATCCTGATCTTCTTTTTTGGCGTGAAGCCGCATCTGGCCATTGGCACCGACCTGCTGTTTGCGGCTTTCACTAAGATGGGCGGCACCGCCCGCCTGGCGCGCGCCCGGCTGATTGACTGGCGCATCGTGGGCCAGGTGGCGGCCGGCAGTGTGCCTGCTTCGCTGCTGACGCTGTTCGTGTTGCACCAGTTTGGCGCCACCAACCCGGCCATTCAAACGGCCATGACCACCACGCTGGGTGTTGCCTTGCTGCTCACCGCAGCCGCCACGCTGTACAAGGCCATAACTAGTAAATCTGGCGGCAAGGCCGGGAACGCATCGGCTACAGCCGCCCAGCTGCTGGACCCAACTCGCCCCCGACACTGGTCGTTGCCCGTAATTTTTGGAGCCGTGATTGGTGCGCTGGTCACGCTGACGTCTGTCGGGGCCGGCGCCATCGGCGTGACGGTGCTGATGCTGCTGTACCCCGCGCTGGGCTTGCCGCGCATTGTGGCGGCCGACATCGCCCATGCCGTGCCGCTGACGCTGGTGGCTGGTCTGGGCCATGCGTCCATCGGCTCGGTCGATTGGCCGCTGCTGGCATGGCTGCTGGCGGGCTCGTTGCCCGGCATCTGGCTGGGCACCACGCTGATGCACAAAACGCCTGAGCGCGTGATCCGCTCGCTGTTGTCCGTGCTGCTGGCGTACGCCGGCGTCAAGCTCATCTCGATCTGAACGCACGCCCTAAAATCCGGCGCTCAGCTCTACAGCCACTTTCTCTTTTAGCCAGTACTTTTTCATGTACCAATACACCGAATTTGACCGTCAGTTTGTCCAGGCCCGCACCCGGCAGTTTCGCGACCAGCTCACCCGCTGGCAAGCCGGGCAGCTGCCTGACGACGAATTTTTGCCGCTGCGCCTGCAAAACGGCTGGTATGTGCAGCGTTACGCGCCCATGCTGCGCGTGGCCGTGCCCTACGGCGAGTTGTCAAGCGCGCAAATGCGTGTGCTGGCCACCATCGCCCGCGACTTTGACAAGCCCGACGACGCCATATTTCAAGACGCCATCGCCACACAAGACACGCTCGGCCCGGTGGCCCTGAAGTCGGGCGGCTCGGTGCATTCCAAGCTGACCCAAGGCTACGGCCACTTCACCACGCGCCAAAACGTGCAGTACAACTGGATTCCGTTAGCCAAAGCAGCCGATGTGATGGACCTGCTGGCCAGTGTGGACATGCACGGCATTCAAACCAGCGGTAACTGCATCCGCAACATCACCAGCGACGAGCGTGCCGGCATTGCGGCGGACGAAATCGCCGACCCGCGGCCCTTCGCCGAAATCATGCGCCAGTGGAGCACGCTGCACCCTGAGTTCGCCTTCCTGCCGCGCAAGTTCAAGATCGCGATTACCGGCGCGCGGGAAGACCGCGCCGCCACCGCCTGGCACGACGTGGGCCTGCACCTGATCAAAAACACCGCAGGCGAGCTGGGCTTCAAGGTCATGGTGGGGGGCGGTATGGGCCGCACGCCAATTCTGGGAGCCACGCTGCGCGAGTTTTTGCCGTGGAATCAAATCCTCAATTACCTCGAAGCCGTGGTTCGCGCTTACAACCGCTTTGGCCGCCGCGACAACAAGTACAAAGCCCGCATCAAGATTCTGGTCAAGGCCGAAGGCCAGCAGTTCATCGACCAGGTAGAAGCCGAATACCAGGCCATCGTGGAGATTGACGGTGCGCCGCACACCATCCCCCAGGCAGAGCTGGACCGCGTGTCCGCCTCCTTCGTAGCCCCGGTGCTGCGGGCGTCAACCGGTGGCGTCCCCGCCGTGCCCGCGGCTGACCAGGCCGAGTTCACGCGATGGCTCACACAAAACGTGGCCCCGCACCAGAACCCGGACCTGCGCATCGTCACGCTGTCATTCAAGCGCCTGGGCCAATACCCCGGTGACGCCACCGCCAACCAAATGGCCACCGCCGCCCAGTTGGCTGACGACTTCAGTGCCAGCGAATTGCGCGTCACGCACGACCAGAACCTGGTGCTGCCTTGGGTACATGCCGATGCGCTGGTGGATTTGTGGAACGCCGCGCGCACAGCAGGCTTCGCTCGCGCCAACATCCGCCTGCTGACCGACATGATCGCCTGCCCCGGCGGCGATTTTTGCTCGCTGGCCAATGCCCGCTCGCTGCCGCTGGCAGAAGCCATTACCCAGCGGTATCAAGATCTGGACGAGCTGCACGACCGGGGCGAGATCGACCTGCACATCAGCGGCTGCATCAACTCCTGCGGCCACCACCACAGCGGCCACATCGGCATTTTGGGGGTCGATAAAGACGGCAAGGAGTGGTATCAGATCACGTTGGGCGGCTCGGACGGCTCGACGCTGTCAGGCGCGCCAGCGGTCGGCAAAGTCGTTGGGCCTTCATTTTCAGCGGCTGAAGTGCCTGAAGTGATCGAGGCGGTGCTGACCACCTACCGCGCCGAGCGGGTCGCCCAGGGCAGCAAGCAGGAAACCTTCATCGACACCCTCAAACGGGTGGGCCTGGAGCCGTTCAAGGCCGCTGCCAACAGCGCCCGTGCTGCTGCGGTTACTTCTGTCGCCGTTGCGGCCTGACGCGGAGCCCACCATGACGACTTCGACCACTATGAAATTAATAGCTACCCAGGCAGTAAACACGGCGACTAGCGACCTGAATGACCCGAAAATATCCATTTTGGCTAATGATTTGGACCCCCGCGAGCTAAATTTGGCCGGTGTCGAGCGGATCGAGTTGAACTTCCCTAAATTCAGCGATGGCCGCGCCTTCAGCCAAGCCTTCCTGCTCAGCCGCCGCCTGCACTTCACCGGCGATATCCGCGCTACCGGCGACGTCACCGCCGACCAGCTGGCCCAGATGCAGCGCAGTGGTTTTACATCGGCTGTGCTGCGCGCCGACCAAGACCTGGCGCTGGCCGAGCAGGTGTTGGCCGCCTACCCCGGCTTTGGTATGGGTGCTTACCAAGGGGACGCGGTGCAAGCCAGCCCGCATTTCGCTGCAGCCTCTTAATTTTTAATCTAGCCAAGGTCCAGCCATGGGTGCCATCTCCCTCTACGCCAAACCGTCCGCCACGTTCGCCGCCAAACTGGCTGCCAGCCGTGCGCTGCTGATTGCCAGCGCAGCGCTGTATCCGCCCATCACGCAAGCGTCCAGCCTAGGGGCTGAAGACATGGTGGTCACCCACCTGATCACCAGCACCCACATCCCCTGCAGCGTGTTTGTGCTGGATACCGGCATGCTGCACGCTGAAACGCTGGCCCTCATCGGCCAGCTCGAAGCACGCTACAGCATCAACGTAGAGGTCTATCAACCCGATCCAGCGGTGGCGGCTGCGTTTGTCGCCGACAACGGCACGGACGCGATGTACAAAAGCCTGGGCTTGCGCAAAACCTGCTGCGATTTTCGAAAAATGGAGCCGCTGAACCGTGCTCTGGAAGGCAAACACGCCTGGATCACCGGCCTGCGCCGTGAGCAATCCAACGCGCGCGCTGAAGTCCACGATGTGGAGCAGCAGCACATCACCGTGAATGGTGAAGCAACCACCCGCGCCAAGATCAACCCGTTGGCCGACTGGACCTGGGGGGATGTGTGGCACTTCATCGCCCAGGAAAACATTCCGTACAACCCATTGCACGACGCGTTTTTCCCCAGCATCGGCTGCGCGCCCTGCACCCGCGCCGTGACGCTGGGTGAAGACTTCCGATCGGGCCGCTGGTGGTGGGAGCAGGAAAGTGCGAAGGAATGCGGCCTTCACGTCGAGGGTGGCCACGCCGCCGACGGCGCTGCCGAGGAGCTTCCCGCCTTTGAAGCTCTGTCCTCCCCGCTGCCGTCCTCCGTCTCCAGAATCCCCGTGAAAGAAATCTCCGTATGAACGCCCGAGCCGATGTCAAGCACCTCGACCACCTGAGCAACGCCCACCTGGATGCGCTGGAAGAAGAAGCCATCTTCATCCTGCGAGAAGTCGCCGCTGCTTTTGAGCGCCCCGCCCTGCTATTTTCAGGCGGCAAAGACTCGCTGGTTCTGCTCAAATGCGCCGAGAAAGCGTTTACGGATTCAGAACGCGGCGGCAGCATCCCCTACCCGCTGCTGATGATTGACACCGGTCATAACTTCCCCGAAGTCACCGACTTCCGTGACTACCGGGCGCAGCAGCTGGGTGCCAATTTGATCGTTCGCAGCGTCGAAGACTCAATGGCGCGCGGCACCGTGCGGCTGGCGCACCCGGGCGAGTCGCGCAACGTGCACCAGTCGGTCACCCTTCTGGAAGCAATCGACGAATTCCGTTTTGACGCGCTGATCGGCGGGGCCCGGCGCGACGAAGAAAAAGCCCGCGCCAAAGAGCGTATCTTTTCCCACCGCGACGCTTTTGGCCAGTGGCAGCCCAAAGCCCAGCGCCCGGAGCTGTGGACCCTGTTCAACACCCGCCTTCAGCCGGGCGAGCATTTCCGCGTGTTCCCGATCTCCAACTGGACCGAACTGGACGTGTGGCAGTACATCGAGCGCGAGAACATTGAGCTGCCGTCGCTGTACTACGCCCACCAGCGCACCGTGGTCGAGCGCAAGGGCCTGCTGGTGCCGGTGACGGAGTTGACGCCACTCAAAGACGGCGAAGTTGCCGTTGAGAAAACAGTGCGTTTTCGTACCTTGGGCGACATTACCTGCACCTGCCCTGTGGACAGCGCGGCCCAGAATGCCGCCGAGGTGGTGATGGAAACGCTGACGGCCGATGTGAGCGAGCGGGGCTCTACCCGCATGGATGACAAAACGTCAGACGCCTCAATGGAAAAACGAAAAAAAGAAGGCTACTTCTGATGAGCACGACCACGACACTCCTTGACGCCAACAACAACCAAGACACCAACGACACGCGAGCAGCCCTGCGTTTCGTGACCTGCGGCAGCGTGGACGACGGCAAAAGCACGCTGATTGGCCGCTTGCTGGTCGACAGCAAAACTGTGCTGCAGGATCAGCTGGCCGGCGTGCAACGCGGCGGGCAAACCGACCTGGCGCTGTTGACCGACGGGCTGCAGGCCGAGCGCGAGCAAGGCATCACCATCGACGTGGCCTACCGCTACTTCAACACCGCCGCCCGCAAGTTCATCATTGCCGATGCACCGGGCCATGAGCAATACACCCGCAACATGGTCACGGCTGCCTCCAGTGCCGACGCGGCGGTGGTGCTGGTCGACGCGACCAAGCTGGCCTGGGAATCGCCATCGCCCGAGCTGCTGCCGCAAACCCGCCGCCACTCGCTGCTGGTGAACCTGCTGCGCGTGCCGTCCATCGTCTTCGCCGTGAACAAGCTGGACGCCGTGGCCGACCCAGCGCTGGCATTTGCCCACATCAGCGCAGCGCTTACCGCCTTTGCGGCGGCCGCAGACATCGAAGTCAAAGCCATCGTGCCCGTGTCGGCACTGATCGGTTTCAATGTGGTGGACAGCAATCCTGGCTGGTGCAACTACAACGGCCCGGGTTTGTTGCAGATCCTGGAGCAACTGCCAACCGTTGCCGCCGATGCTGCGCACCCGTTTGCGTTCCCGGTTCAGTGGGTGGAGAAATTTTCAGGCAGCAGCGACACGTCCCAGGGCCGCCGTATTTTCTGGGGTCGCATTGCCGATGGCGCACCCTACATCGGCCAGGAAATCACCGTGATGCCCAGCGGCAAGACGGCCCATGTCGCGCAGGTGCTGAACCACGTCCGACAAGCCAAACACGTGGCGCCTGGGCATACCGCGGGCGTGATTCTGGACCGCGAGGTGGATGTGTCTCGCGGCGACTGGCTGGTGGCCTCGACCGGATTTGAACCCCCATTGGGCAGCCGCGACATCACGGCCACCATCGCCTGGATGGACGAAGAGCCCCTGGTGCCCGGCCGCCTGTACTGGGCGCTGCACGGCCACCGCTGGGTGAAGACCAAAATCAAACGTATCGTCAGCCACATCAACATCAACACGCTGGGGCGAATGGATGCGACCCAGCTTGACGCCAACGCCATTGGCGTGGTGGAGCTGGCCTTCTTGGAGCCGATTGCGGCGCGGCCTTACAAAACCTCCCGCGTGATGGGTTCGCTGGTGCTGGTCGACACCGCCTCACACAAAACGTCGGGTGCTGTGCTGGTGTCGTGAGCCCACCGAGCGAGCCTGCGCGGCTGATTTCGACCCTGCCCCCTTATCCACCCACCGAATCCTCTTAAAATCTCGGGTTTACGCCGACCCGTCTGTACTGCCATGACCCACATTGTTTCTGAATCCTGCATCCGCTGCAAATACACCGACTGTGTGGATGTGTGCCCTGTGGACTGCTTCCGCGAAGGCCCGAACATGCTGGTCATTGACCCGGACGAGTGCATTGACTGCGCGGTGTGCATTCCCGAATGCCCGGTCAACGCCATTTATGCGGAAGAAGACGTACCTGCAGACCAGATGAATTTCATCAAGATTAACGCCGAGCTCAGCCTGGCAGCTGGCTGGAAAAGCATCACCAAACGCAAGGATGCATTGCCCGACGCTGAAGAATGGAAAGACAAAACTGGCAAGCTGGCTGAGCTCGTGCGCTAGAACATTGAACAACCCCAGCCGGTTGCTCACGTTGCGTAGCTCCACCCCTGTTGCAGCGGGCGGTGCCTACGGTCTGGCGAAGCCCATTCCACGGCGTCCACTGGCTGAACCGTTGGTGGATTTGGTGAATTTATAAGGTATCAGCATGCTGGCAAATTGTCCGATTGAAACCGATGCGGTGATCATCGGTGCCGGGCCGGTTGGTATTTTCCAAGCCTTCCAGCTTGGCCTGCTCGATATCCGCGCGCATATTGTTGACGCGCTGCCTTACGCCGGCGGTCAGTGCATCGAGCTGTATCCCGACAAGCTGATTTATGACATTCCAGGCCATCCGGGCCTGACGGGCCGCGCACTTGTCAATAACTTGTTGCAGCAGGCCACGCCATTTACACCGGGTTTTCATTTCAACCAACTGGTGTCTGGACTCGAGCAACAGCCTGATGGACGGTTTCAGGTCAGCACTTCCAGTGGCACTGTTTTCATGGCCAAGACGGTTTTTCTGGCCGCAGGTGTCGGCGCTTTCCAACCCAAACGCCTGAGTATCGAAGGCCTGGATGCCTTCGAAAACAAAAGCCTTTTCTACAGAGTTGATGCACCTTCAGACTTCACTGGCAAGCGCCTGGTGATTGTTGGGGGCGAAGAAGCAGCGATTCAGTGGGCTTGTCAATTTGCTGAAGAAGGCGCTGGTGACGCACACCGTGTCACGCTCCTGTACCGTCGGGAAGCCCTGCAGGCACCCCCCGAGCTGATGGCCAGATTCAACGAGTTGCTGGGCAGCGGTGCGTTGCAGTTCAAGGTGGGGCAAATCACGGGCTTCGCCGAAGCCAACGGGCAGCTGAGTGCAGTGCAGGTTACCGACGTGCATGGCGACACATCGCCATTGCCACTGGACGCGCTGCTGGTGTTTCAAGGCTTGTCCCCAAAACTGGGACCGATCGCGACATGGGGCCTGGACATCACACGCAAGCAGGTTCCCGTCGACACCGAAAAGTTTTCGACGTGCCTGTCAGGCTTTTTTGCTGTTGGCGACATCAACACCTACCCCGGCAAAAAGAAGCTAATTCTGAGCGGCTTTCATGAATGTGCGCTGGCGGCGTTTGGCGCAGCCGAAGTGATTTTCCCGGGCACGAAAACTTTGCTGCAATACACCACGGCATCGTCAAAGCTTCACAAGCTGCTCGGCGTGGCATCGCCGTCGAATGATTGATCAGCGCTGTCGTCAACGGCTGCACGTCTTGAGCGCTGCCGCTGTGCCTTGAACCAACACTCGGCTTTTATGCGTCAATATTGTTCAGCTTCGGGCATCGCTATTGCTTTGTGCGTAATCGCCATCTCGGTCTTCTGCCCCTGAATGTTGGCGGATGTGCGCAGCTGGGTTGAGGCAAAGGTCACTGACAGCTCTAACTAAGCGATGAGGTCGATCACCACAGCGGTTTGAGCTGCATAGCTTGTGGCGCATGGCCATGATTCAAAGGCCCGCTCCCGGCACCTGTCTGCACCTGGGCGCCGGCTTGCAGCGCCGCGCGCACAAAATGACGGGCGGCCTCAACCGCGTCCACCAAGGGGAGTGCCAGAGCGAGATACGCTGCGATTGCCGAGGATAGCGTGCAGCCCGTTCCATGGGTGTTTGCAGTGGGAATACGCGGGGCGCGCATCCAATGCGTTTGCCCATCAGCGGTCATCAGGAGATCGCTCACATGCGCACCGGGCAGGTGTCCACCTTTGAGCAGCACCGCCGCCGCTCCCATGTCCAGAAGCTCCCGTGCGGCGCACTCAATTGCCGTCTCACTGTCCAGCGGTTTGCCGACCAGTAACGCGGCCTCATCAAGGTTGGGCGTCACCAGCGTGGCACGCGCGAACAAGTGACGCACGAGCGCTGCGACGGCAGATTGCTCTATCAGTACGGCGCCGCTGGTGGCCACCATGACAGGGTCCAACACCACGTTTTTCAACGCATAACGGTCAATGACCCGCGCAACAGCCTGCACGATGTCCGGTGAATGCAGCATGCCGATCTTCACCGCATCCACACCGATGTCCTCGACCACCGCATCGATCTGATGAAGAAGCATGTCAGTAGGCACACCGTGAATCGCGCGAACCCCGAGCGTGTTTTGCGCCGTCAGCGCGGTGATGGCCGTCATGCCATAGCAGCCCAGCGCAGCGATGGTTTTCAGGTCCGCCTGGATTCCAGCGCCGCCGCTACTGTCAGAGCCTGCGATGCTTAAAACACGCGGATACGCAAATCTAAAAGATGGAGGCGCCATGGGTGTAGTTTTACCAGTTGCGGTGACCAAAACGGGAAGATACTTGGGATGTTAGCCAGCGCAACCCGCTTGCTCAAAACAAAAAAGCACCTGCTGCTTTCGCGACAAGTGCTTTTAGGTTTCGTTATTTTTGGCTCCTCAACCTGGGCTCGAACCAGGGACCTACGGATTAACAGTCCGGCGCTCTACCAACTGAGCTATTGAGGAATTCAGCCTCTAATTATAGCTTGGAATTTCAGCCCATTTTTTAGCTCCGATCTCGGCTAAAACATTCACCTTGGCGAAGACTGGGAACACTGCCAAAAATTTGACCCGCTCGGGTACGATGAAAGCGCTGGCGACATTACACGTGCCAGCGCGCACTTTCAAACCCCATGAAAAAACAGAGACCTCCGCTGCCGTGGCTCGAACCGGGTGATCCGTTTCCAGCCTTGAACACTGCGTGGCGCAGTACAGACCCTGCCCCCGGTTTACTGGCTGCAGGTGGCGCGCTCGACACAGCAACACTGCTTCGGGCTTACGCCAGCGGCATCTTCCCGTGGTTCAGCGAAGGGCAACCGATTCTCTGGTGGAGTCCGGACCCACGCATGGTGCTGGACGTGCAGCGCTTCAAGCTACACCGCTCGCTGCGCAAAACCTTGAGCTCATTTGTGGCGAACTCCGACTGCGAAATCCGCATGGACAGTTGCTTTGAAACGGTGGTTCGCACCTGCGCTAACCAGCCCCGCAACGGGCAGGAGGGAACGTGGATCGTCGAGGACATGATCCGCGCATACGTTGCAATGAATCGGTCAGGACACGCTCACAGTGTTGAAACATGGGTGGGCGGCATTTTGGTCGGTGGACTTTACTGCGTCAATGTCGGGAGAATGGTGTTCGGCGAATCCATGTTCGCGCACACTGCAGACGCTTCCAAAATTGCGTTAGCGGCACTTGTGGCCTGGTGCCTTGATCATCAAGTCGAATGGATCGACTGCCAGCAAAATACCCAACATTTGGCGTCGCTCGGGGCTTGCGAAACGCCGCGTCAGGCTTTTGAAGAACATTTGCAACGCACCATTGAGCAACCTGCACCATCGTGGCGTTTTTCGCGCTGTTGCTGGGCGCTTTTGCTGCAGAAAAGTCGTTTGCGCCCGTGACTCACCTCAAAGATCTACCCCTTCAAACGCTGCAGTTTTACGCCACAGCGCCCTATCCCTGTAGTTACCTACCCCACCGGCAAGCACGCTCGGAGGTGGCGACACCCAGCCACCTTATCAACAACGACACTTATTCGACGCTCGTTGCCAACGGCTTTCGCCGAAGCGGTATGTTCACGTACCGACCCTACTGCGAAGGCTGCAGCGCTTGCGTACCACTGCGTGTGCCAGTTGACACCTTCAGGGCCGACAGAAGTCAGAGGCGCGCCCGCGCCAGACACGCGACGCTTCAAACCCGGGTGCTCAAACTCTGTTTCATGGAAGAACACTACGCACTTTATCTTCGCTACCAAAGCGCCAGGCATGCTAGTGGAGGTATGTCGCAGGACAGCACTGACCAGTATTCACAGTTCCTGCTTCAAAGCCGCGTGAACTCTCGGCTGGTGGAGTTCAGGGACGCACCATCTGACGGTCGACCCGGTCAACTCAAAATGGTGTCGATTCTGGATGTACTGGACGACGGTTTGTCCGCTGTTTACACTTTTTACGATATTGAAGAAAAAGCTAGTTTTGGCACTTACGGCGTACTCTGGCAAATCGAGCAAGCTCGTCAACTCAAGCTTCCCTTTCTTTATCTGGGCTACTGGGTCAGTGAAAGTACCAAGATGAATTACAAGGCGAACTACAGCCCGCATCAGCTGCTCATGGGCAACACCTGGACGACACGGACCGTGCGTTAGCCGTCAATCATCGCGCTGCGGCGTCTGGCATCGGAGGTCAATAATTTCACAGTGTAAAATTCACTTTGGCTGATTCCTCTTATGAAAAAAACAGAAAACGCAATTGCTGCGACACCTACCGTTCAGGTCATTGAACGCATATTTACCCTGCTGGAAATTTTGGCCGGTCGTGAAGAAGCGGTGTCGCTGAAAGAAATCAGTGAGAAATCAGGACTGCATTCATCGACGGCTCACCGGATTCTGAATGACTTGGCCACAGGTCGATTTGTCGAGCGCCCCGCCGCCGGCAGCTATCGACTAGGCATGCGCTTGCTGGAACTGGGCAATCTCGTCAAAGCCCGTTTAAATGTTCGGGACGCAGCGCTCTCGCCGATGCGTGAACTGCACAAGCTGACGCAGCATCCGGTCAATCTCAGCGTCAGGCAGGGTGACGAAATCATTTACGTGGAACGTGCCTATAGCGAGCGTTCTGGTATGCAGGTGGTTCGGGCGATCGGCGGGCGAGCACCGTTGCATTTGACCTCGGTAGGCAAACTTTTTTTGGCATCGGACGACCCCCAGCGCCTGCGCGCCTATGCCACCAGAACTGGACTGCCGGGGCAAACCCGTAACAGCATCACGCAACTGCCGATTCTTGAAAGGGAGCTGTCCAAAGCACGGCAATATGGAATTGCGCGAGACAACGAGGAATTGGAGCTGGGTGTACGCTGCATGGCGGCAGGCATTTACGACGATCAATCAAAGCTGATTGCGGGGCTTTCAATCTCGGCGCCGGCCGATCGGCTTGATGAGCAATGGCTCGCGAAATTGCAAACCACTGCTGACGAGATTTCAGCCGCATTGGGCTACCAATCAAGATAAGTGGGCCATCGCCTGCGTCTTAATGACTTATGAATTTGAGAACAGCCAAATAGCTGTTCAATAATTCAGCCGTTCAGCCGTTCAGCCGTTCAGCCGTTCAGCTATTTGTGCTTTTGACTGCTACGCTGATATTGATTTTGTGATCAGCCAATGGATTGGCCTCTACCCACCGACGAACGCGTTCTGCATCGCCAAGTCGGCTGAGCTTGCCCGCGGAATCCAGAAACACCATGATCAACTTGCGTCCGGCAATGCGCGTTTGCATGACCAGGCATTGACCGGCTTCCGAGATGTAGCCTGTTTTTTGCAAGCCGATCTCCCACTCCGGATTTTTCACCAGTCGGTTGGTATTGTTGTATTGAAGCGTGCGGTTGCCGACCAGAACCTGGTAGCCCGCTGATGTTGTCAACTCCCGCAACATCGGGTCGCCATGGGCAGCGTTCACCAATGTTGCGAGGTCCTGTGCACTCGACTGATTTCGACTCGATAAGCCTGTCGGCTCGACATAGCTGGTGTCACTCATTCCCAACATCCGGGCTTTGGCATTCATCAGATTTACAAATACTGGCAATCCACCAGGATAGGTACGGCCCAAGGCGTGAGCAGCACGATTTTCGCTCGACATAAGTGCCAAATGAAGCATTTCACCGCGCGTCAGCGTCGTGCCAACCTTTAAGCGTGAACGACTGCCTTTCTCGTTATCGACGTCATCTTGCGTAACCGTGATCAGTTCATCGAGAGGCAAGTGAGCACCGCTGATAATCACGCCCGTCATGAGTTTGGTAATGGACGCGATGGGCAGTACCGCATGGTCATTTTTGCTGAACAGCACCTCCCGTGTGTCCTGGTCAATAACCAACGCCACACTTGACTTCAAGTCTAATGAGTCCGACGCCGTATGAAGTCCTGCCAACTGCCCAAAAGAAGGCTTGGCCGGCACGATGGCCTGCAACATGTTTTTATGACGAATCTTGGTCGTGAACCTGACTGTTTTCCGGGCTGTCGCCGTCCGGTGCGACGATACCGATTTGAGCGAATATGATTTCTTCGCGATGGTCTTTTTAGCGGGTGAAGCATGCGCCATGGAGGTCGCAAACATCGCCGTCAGCGTCACCAAGCCCAGGACTTTCAAGGCGCGATTCAAAATCGTGTTGGACATGATGGAGGAGCCTGGTCGAGTAACAATCTGTGGACGTTGAAGTGTATACAGAACGAAAAAGTCATGCAATATCAAACGCTTGCACGACTTTCCTAAAAACGTTCTAACTTCAAAGAAAATCTCCAGAAAAAAGCGCTTATGTCACTAAGACCACCGTAAGTGCTTGATTTATGTAGGTTCCCTCGGCTCACAAAAGCGCTTTCAACGTTTTCGCGGGGTCTATCCCTGCGCGGCGACCCTGTCAGCTTTACTTTGAAGTTTATTGAGTGCGTTTAAATAAGCCTTCGCCGATGCCACCACGATATCCGGGTCAGAGCCGACACCGTTGACCACACGGCCGCTGTTTTGCAAGCGCACCGTCACCTCGCCTTGACTCTCGGTCGAGCCACTGATGGCGTTAACCGAATACAGCACCATTTCTGCACCGCTCTGAACATGGGACTCAATCGCTTTGAGCGAAGCGTCGACCGGGCCATTGCCATCGGACTGGCCTTTAACCTCTTTGCCGCCCACCGTGAATACCACACTGGCCTGTGGTCGCTCCCCGGTTTCACTGTGCTGCGACAGTGAAACGAACCCATATTGCTCGTGGCTCTGCGCAGCGCTTTCGTCGCTGACCAACGCCAAAATATCTTCGTCAAAAATCTCGCTTTTCTTGTCGGCAAGGTCTTTAAATTTCAAGAACGCGGCGTTGATATCCGTCTCGCTGGCCATGACGACACCCAGCTCAATCAAGCGCTGTTTAAAGGCATTACGACCGCTGAGCTTGCCCAAAACGATCTTGTTCGCACTCCAGCCCACATCCTCGGCGCGCATGATCTCGTAAGTGTCTCGGGCCTTCAGCACACCGTCCTGATGGATTCCGGACGCGTGCGCAAATGCATTGGCACCCACAACGGCTTTGTTCGGCTGCACGACAAAGCCGGTGGTCTGACTGACCAAGCGGCTGGACGCCAAAATATGTTTCGTTTCAATGCCAACGTCCAGCCCGAAGAAATCTCGACGCGTTTTGATCGCCATGACCACCTCTTCCAACGAGCAATTGCCCGCGCGTTCGCCCAGACCATTGATCGTGCATTCAACCTGACGGGCGCCGCCAATCATCACACCAGCCAATGAGTTAGCAACAGCCAAGCCCAGGTCGTTGTGGCAGTGCACAGACCAGACGGCTTTGTCGCTGTTGGGAATCCGTTCCCTCAACTGGCGGATGAACTGACCATAGAGCTCTGGAACAGCGTAGCCGACGGTGTCGGGCACATTAATGGTTGTGGCTCCTTCCGCGATCACTGCCTCCAGGACGCGGCACAGGAAGTCCGGATCTGACCGGTAGCCGTCCTCCGGGCTGAACTCGATGTCGTCCATCAGATTACGTGCGAAGCGTACGGAAAGTTTTGCCTGCTCGAAAACCTCGTCGGGTGTCATCCGCAGCTTTTTCTCCATGTGAAGTGCACTGGTGGCCAAAAACAAGTGCAGTCGTCCCGATTTCGCAGGTTTCAAGGCCTCGGCCGCACGTGAAATATCCCTGTCATTGGCGCGTGCAAGTGAACACACGGTAGCGTCCTTGATCACTTCGGAAATTACCTTGATGCACTCAAAGTCGCCATTGGAGCTGGCAGCAAAACCTGCCTCGATCACATCGACTTTAAGCCGCTCCAACTGCCGCGCGATGCGCAGCTTCTCGTCGCGGGTCATGGACGCGCCTGGTGATTGCTCACCGTCGCGCAAGGTTGTATCAAAAATAATCAGTTTTTCAGTCATACCTGCCCTATGGAAAATTCTTGAATCGATACATTTGCATTTTCAGCGTTTCTGGCGCGCTGAAAGCCGCACAAAATCGCCTTGAACGAAGCCGAAATGATGTTGGCGTCCAGACCGACGCCGAACACTGTTTGATCACCCACGCGCAGTTCCAGATAAGCCACCGCCTGAACATGGGCTCCCGCGCCAATGGCGTGCTCGTGATAGTCCAGAACGCGAATGGCAGCCCCTGTCGCCCGTGCCAGTCCGTCGACAAAAGCATCAATGGGGCCTGTACCCGATCCAGTAAGCCTGCACATACGCTCGCCCAGTTGCACATCAGCCGACATTGCGGTGCGTTTGCTGCCGTCCGAAGCGTCGTCGTGGATGACGCTCTGATTGTGAGGAGCCTGCAGAGTTTCAAGCGCGTATTCCTGCACGAACAGTTGGTACAAGTTTTGAGCTGTCAGCTCTTTGCCTGTCGCGTCCATCACGGCTTGAACGCAGTGACTGAACTCAATTTGAAGGCGACGCGGAAGCTCCAGACCGTAGTCATGTTCCAGCAGATAAGAGATGCCGCCTTTGCCAGACTGGCTGTTGACGCGGATGACAGCCTCGTAGCTACGCCCGACATCTTTCGGGTCAATGGGCAGATAAGGCATGTCCCAAATATCACCCTCCCGACGCGCAGCAAACGCTTTTTTGATTGCATCCTGATGAGACCCTGAAAATGAGGTGTAAACCAGGTCGCCAGCATAGGGATGACGTGGGTGAACGGGCAGCTGATTGCAATGTTCAACGGTCCGTCTGATCTCATCAATGTCTGAAAAATCCAGGCCGGGGTCCACCCCCTGGCTGTAAAGATTCAATGCAACGTTGACCAGGTCAAGGTTGCCGGTTCGCTCGCCGTTTCCGAAAAGACAACCTTCAAGACGGTCGGCACCCGCCATGATGCCGAATTCGCCGGCAGCCGTTCCGGTTCCGCGGTCGTTATGAGGGTGAACAGACAAAATGATCGCATCCCGGCGTTCGAGGTGACGATGCATCCATTCAATCATGTCGGCAAAAATATTCGGTGTCGAATGCTCGACCGTAGACGGCAGGTTGACGATGCACTTGTGATTAGGGGTAGGCGCCCAAACCAATGTCACGGCATCCACAACGCGCTTGGCGAAAGGAAGTTCCGTGCCTGAAAACATCTCGGGTGAATATTGAAATGTCCATCGCGTTTGCGGTTGCGCGGCAGCGTACTGTTTGAACAATCTGGCCTGGCTCGTGGCGAGCTCAACAATCCCGTCCTCGTCCAATCCGAGCACCACGTTGCGCATCACCGGCGCTGTAGCGTTGTAGAGATGAACAATCGCCGACTTAACGCCGTGCAAAGACTCAAAGGTACGCTCAATCAGCGCCTGCCGGGCCTGCGTCAAGACCTGAATTGTCACGTCTTTCGGAATGAGGTTGTCGTCAATGAGCTTGCGCAAAAAGTCAAATTCGACCTGGGAAGCAGACGGGAATCCGACTTCAATCTCCTTGAAGCCAATGTCCACCAGCGCCTGGAACATCTTTAACTTGCGCGCAATGTCCATAGGCTCGATCAGCGCCTGGTTTCCATCGCGCAGATCTACGCTGCACCAAACGGGTGGACGGGTCAACACGGCGTCTGGCCATGTCCGGTCGGTCAGGCGAACAGGTGTAAAAGCGCGGTATTTACTTGCGGAGTTCTTCAGCATGTTGGCGTACTCAGGTCGTTTAAGTCAGGTTTTCAAAACCAGCAGGACAAAGAAAAACGGCCCGCTGCTGGTGCAAACGGGCCGTTAGATCTGGTGAACGCGTGCGCTACCAACTCCGCCCGTTGGCGACCAGTAGTAGAGCGATAGCGTTTTTTGTCATCTTCGCAGTTTACCAACAATTGTTAATGCAGCCCGCGCTCGTCTGGCTCATCGGTTGACGTCGAAATCACACTGGTCTGCAAACCCTTAGTCTTACGCCATCCATACACAACATAACCCGACAAGCCATAGATCACAAACAAAGCAAACATCACGGTCGGCGGGTGGATGTTAATCACAGCGATTCCGAGGGCGACCAGCACAATCACCGCAAAAGGAACACTGCGCTTCATGCTGAGATCCTTGAAGCTGTAAAACGGCACATTGGTGACCATGGTCAGACCTGCAAAGAGCATTAGGGCGAAGGTAATCCAACGCACATCAACGCCGTCAATGCTGGCGTCGTTCATCAGCCAGATGAAGCCTGCCACCAGCGCTGCGGCCGCTGGCGATGGCAAGCCCTGAAAAAAGCGCTTGTCGACCACGGCCGTGTTGACGTTGAAGCGGGCCAACCTCAGGGCGGCACAGGCGCAATAAACGAATGCCCCAATCCAACCCCAACGACCCAGGCTGGTAAGGCCCCAGACATAAGCAATCAATGCCGGCGCCGCACCAAAGGACACCATGTCTGACAAGGAATCCATCTGCTCCCCGAAGGCGCTCTGGGTGTTTGTCATGCGCGCCACACGACCATCCAGACTGTCAAGCACCATGGCGCAAAACACACCAATGGCCGCCTGGTCAAACCGTCCGTTCATGGCCATCACAATGGCATAAAACCCACCGAACAAAGCGGCAAGCGTGAACAGGTTGGGCAGAATATAAATTCCCTTGCGACGCTTGCGGACCACCACATCGTCATCGGCCAAAACCACGTCATCACCATCATGCATAAACTGAACTCCTCACGCCAACACCTGCCAAATGGCCAGCGCGTAAATTATGTGTCAGGAAAATAATCAAGACCCTGATTGTGCGGGCCATTCCAAACTTACCGCCCTGTATCACCAACCAATCACCAGCCAAAAAGGAAAAAAGCCGCGCAAGACCCTCGCGCGGCTGTTTGTCGAACGCCAGAGTAGCGCGTGAGGATCAGTTGCGGGTCTGGTCAACCAGTTTGTTTTTGGCGATCCAAGGCATCATGGCGCGCAGCTGCCCGCCCACTTTTTCAATGGAATGCTCAGCCGTCAGGCGGCGGCGGGCGGTCATGCTGGGATAGCCGGTGCGGCCTTCCAGAATGAACATCTTGGCGTACTCACCGCTTTGAATACGCTTGAGGGCGTTGCGCATGGCTTCGCGTGACTGGGCGTTGATCACCTCGGGGCCTGTCACGTATTCACCGTATTCCGCGTTGTTCGAGATCGAGTAATTCATGTTGGCAATACCGCCCTCATAAATCAGGTCAACAATCAGCTTGAGCTCGTGCAGACACTCGAAATACGCCATTTCTGGCGCGTAACCCGCTTCAACCAGCGTCTCGTAGCCCATTTTGATGAGTTCTACCGCACCGCCACACAAAACCGCCTGCTCGCCGAATAGATCAGTCTCGGTTTCTTCCTTGAAATTGGTTTCAATGATGCCGGCCTTGCCGCCGCCGTTGGCCATGGCGTAGCTCAGTGCCAGGTCCTTGGCCTTTCCGCTTTTGTCTTGATAAAGCGCAATCAGGTGGGGCACGCCGCCGCCCTGGGTGTAGGTGTTGCGCACTGTGTGGCCTGGGGCCTTCGGGGCGACCATCCAGACGTCGAGGTCGGCACGCGGCACGACCTGGTTGTAGTGCACGTTGAAGCCGTGCGCAAACACCAGCGAAGCGCCCTGTTTGATGTTGGGCTCGACGTTGCCCTTGTAAACGCCGGCGATGTCTTCATCAGGCAACAAAATCATGACCACATCGGCAGCCTTGACAGCGTCGTTGACTTCCATCACCGTCAGGCCGGCTTTGCCAACCTTGTCCCATGACGCACCACCTTTGCGCAGACCGACTACCACTTTCACGCCGCTGTCATTGAGGTTTTGCGCGTGGGCATGGCCTTGGCTGCCATAACCAATGATCGCTACGGTCTTGCCCTTGATCAGGCTTAGGTCGCAGTCTTTGTCGTAATAAACTTTCATTTTTCTCTCCGATGGTATTTTGATTGGTGGCGAAAATGCCCCATGGCAGGCTCCAGGCGAACGGTCGATGCTGTCGCCACTCTTCAGTCCGTTCACGCCCCGCCTGCCGAAACGCGCGCCCGGACAACCGAAAATCAGACCCTGAGAATCCGTTCACCTCGGCCAATGCCGCTGGAGCCGGTACGTACGGTTTCCAGAATCGCACTGCGGTCAATGGCCTCAAGGAAGGCGTCGTTCTTGGACTGGTCGCCCGTGAGTTCGATGGTGTAGCTTTTCTCGGTTACGTCGATGATTCGGCCGCGAAAGATATCGGCCATCCGCTTCATTTCTTCGCGCTCTTTGCCCACCGCCCGGACCTTGACCATCATGAGCTCGCGCTCGGTGTAAGAGCCCTCCGTCAGATCGACCACTTTCACCACCTCGATCAGGCGATTCAAGTGCTTGGTGATCTGCTCGATCACGTCGTCAGACCCACTGGTCTGGATCGTCATGCGTGAAAGGCTGGGGTCCTCGGTGGGCGCGACCGTCAGGCTTTCGATGTTGTAGCCACGAGCCGAAAAAAGACCCACGACACGAGACAAAGCGCCGGGCTCGTTCTCTAGTAAAACGGCAATGATATGTTTCATAAGCGAAGACTCCTCTTTTCGCAGCCCTCCCCTGCACACGGTAATGCGCAGACTTGGCAAGCAATAGATTCATCCGTAAAAAATTAAGAGACGCTCCTGATTCAGGAGCACGACAAGCAGTAAATACCTGGACTAAGAGGCTAAAAGGCTATAAATCTTCAGATCCCAGCAGCATTTCATTGATGCCCTTGCCCGCCTGCACCATCGGGAACACGTTTTCAGTCGGGTCGGTGCGAAAATCCATGAACACGGTCCGGTCCTTGAGCTTTCGCGCTTCACGCAGTGCCGGTTCCACATCTTGCGGCTTTTCGATCAGCATGCCCACGTGACCATAGGCTTCGGCCAGCTTCACAAAATTGGGCAGCGCATCCATGTAGCTGCTGCTGTAACGGCCGGCATATTCGATTTCTTGCCATTGGCGAACCATGCCCAAATAGCGGTTGTTCAAAGCCACAATTTTCACAGGGGTGTTGTACTGCAGGCACGTTGACAGCTCCTGGATGCACATCTGGATCGAACCCTCACCCGTGACACAAAACACCTCAGATTCGGGCTTGGCCAGCTTGATGCCCATGGCGTAGGGCAAGCCCACGCCCATGGTACCCAGGCCGCCTGAATTGATCCAGCGGCGCGGTTCGTCAAATTTGTAATACTGCGCGGCCCACATCTGGTGCTGGCCCACGTCCGACGTGATGTAGGTGTCAGCGTCTTTCGTCATGTTCCAAAGGGTTTCGACCACATACTGCGGTTTGATAACGTCGCCCGTGCCGAGGCTGTACTTCATGCAGTCTTTTTGACGCCACACCTCGATCGTGTCCCACCAGCTGCCCAGCGCATCAGCATCGGGTTTAAGCGCTGACTCCTTGATCATCGCGATCAGCTCAGTGAGCACATCTTTCACATCTCCGACGATAGGAATGTCCACCTTCACGCGCTTTGAAATGCTCGACGGGTCGATATCGATATGAATAATCTTGCGTTCGTTTTGTGCGAAATGTTTGGGGTTTCCGATCACCCGGTCGTCGAACCGCGCGCCGACTGCCAGCAGCACATCACAGTTTTGCATGGCCTGGTTCGCTTCAACCGTGCCGTGCATACCCAGCATGCCCAGGAATTTCCGATCGCTGGCAGGATAGGCACCCAGCCCCATCAACGTGTTGGTACAAGGAAAGCCCAACATGTCGACCAATGTGCGCAGTTCCTGGGAGGCGTTGCTCAAGAGAACGCCGCCACCGGTGTAGATGTACGGTCGTTTAGCGGTCAGCAACAATTGCAGCGCTTTGCGAATCTGTCCGCCGTGGCCCTTGCGCACAGGGTTGTAGGAGCGCAATTCAACGCTTTGTGGGTAGCCGGTGTAAGCGGTTTTGTTGAAGGACACGTCTTTCGGGATGTCCACCACGACGGGGCCAGGCCGACCACTGCGAGCGATATGAAAAGCTTTTTTCATCACGTCGGCCATGTGCCGAACGTCCTTGACGAGAAAATTGTGCTTCACGATGGGCCGGGTGATGCCAACCGTGTCACATTCTTGAAACGCGTCCAGGCCAATGGCGTGCGTTGGAACCTGGCCTGTAATGATGACCATTGGAATGCTGTCCATGTAGGCCGTTGCAATGCCCGTCACGGCATTTGTCACGCCAGGCCCTGATGTGACCAGCGCCACGCCGACGTCGCCGGTGGCGCGCGCGTAGCCATCAGCGGCATGAACTGCCGCTTGCTCATGCCTGACGAGCACATGCAAGATGGTGTCTTGTTTATAAAAAGCGTCGTAAATATGCAGAACCGCACCGCCTGGATAACCCCAGATGTACTTGACACCTTCAGCCTGCAGGGCTTTGACCAGAATCTCTGCGCCGCGCAAATCTTCCGAGTGGGTTTGTGTTTTCAAGGACGCAGTCGCAGAAGTCAATTCTGCTTTGGAAATTTCCATGGTGAACCTTTGTGAATTTCTCTGACGAAATACCGTGGGTGCCTCTTCGCCTGTTCTCGTGAAACAGCCTCGAGACTTGAGGCCAAAACCAGAGGCGAATACATAATTCGCCGAATCGTGACCCGTTTGCATTTTCTGTCGCAAGGCGGATTATTACATTGCAAACCCACTGCAGCCCTGCCGCTGGGCAGAGGGCGCGAAAACCCGATGCAGGCCGCGCCGCTCGCAATGCGATAATTTTTGCAGCGCTCGCACACCGTATATTGGCTGCAAGCGTTCGTTTCACCAACAGCATTCAGCGGTCAGAACTACATCGATACACCGGGACAGGATCACGTTGGCCACCGAACAAGAACTCTCCGATTTTCTCAAGGGCGTCGAAAAGCGCGCCTTCAAGCGAAGCATCTATCACGTCAGAGACGAAGAAGCCGCGCTGGACATCGTCCAGGACAGCATGATGAAACTTGCTCACAGCTACGGTGACAAGCCTTTGGCTGAGCTGCCGATGTTGTTTCAGCGAATTTTGTCCAACACCACTCTAGACTGGTTTCGACGTCGCAAGACGCGAAATGCGCTTTTTTCGAACATGAGTGATTTCGAGTCAGCTGGCGACGACGGTGATTTCGATTTACTTGAAACTTTGGAAGCCCTAACAAGCTCTGAAGGCACAGAAAGTGCTCAAGATGCAACAGAACGTTCACAACTCTTGCAGGCCATTGAGGACGCTGTGCAGCAGCTCCCGGGCCGTCAACGGGAAGCGTTTCTCATGCGTTACTGGGAAGAGATGGATGTAGCTGAAACAGCTGCAGCCATGGGTTGTTCGGAAGGTAGCGTTAAAACGCACTGTTCACGTGCAGTTCTCGCCCTCAGCAAAACACTGAGTGCCAAAGGAATCAAATTATGACGAATTCAACTCAAAAAAATGCCGATGTCATGCAAGAACGCTTTGCTCGCAAAGCAGTTTCTTACATTTCACACAGCACGGCAGATTTGCCGCGTGACATCACGGAACGGCTGCGTGCAGCACGCTTTCAGGCGGTGTCGAAACGCAAAATTCTGAAAAATCAGACTGCCGTAGCGCTGGTCAGTCAAGGCAGTTCTGCTGCGCTGACCTGGGGCCGGGAAGAAAGTTCTGGTTGGTGGACACGGTTTGGCGTTGTTTTGCCGATGGTCGCACTGGTGGTGGGTCTTTTCACCA
>JANLUZ010000056.1:0-3250 GCA_031363755.1 Polaromonas sp. | reverse complement strand
CAAGTGCGCACGCTGTACACCAACAACGGCACGCTGCAGGCGCAAGTTGCGCTGCGCAGTGCTGACGCCGCCAAGGCGCAAGCCGATGTGACCAAAGCCGCCGAAGATCTGGCCCGCCGCCAGTCGCTCACCGGCAACGGCGCCGTGTCCGGCGAAGAGCTCAACCACGCCCAAACCCAGCTGGCCGCCGCCAAAAGCACGTTGACCGCTGCCCAGGCCGGGGTCACTGCCGCGCGCGAGCAGCTCACCAGCAACCAGGCGCTGACCGACGGCGTCAGTGTTGAGCAGCACCCCAGCGTGCTGATGGCCGCCGCCAAGTTGCGCGAAGCCTTTCTGGCCACGCAGCGCGCTGGCATGCCGTCGCCCGTGGATGGCTATGTGGCCAAACGCACCGTGCAGTTGGGCCAGCGTGTGGCGGCAGGCACGCCCATGATGGCCATCATTCCCCTCAAGGACGTGTGGGTGGACGCCAACTTTAAGGAGGTGCAGCTGCGCAACATCCGCATTGGCCAAAGCGTGACGCTGGTGGCTGACCTGTATGGCAAAAAAACCGAATATAAAGGCGCTGTGACCGGCCTGGGCGTGGGCACAGGCGCCGCGTTTTCGCTGTTGCCTGCGCAAAACGCGACCGGCAACTGGATCAAGGTGGTGCAGCGTGTGCCGGTGCGCATTGCGCTGAACGCCGACCAGCTCAAGGCCAACCCGCTGCGGGTGGGCCTGTCGATGGATGTGCAAGTCGATATTCGTGACACCAGCGGCAAAATTCTGGCCGATGCGCCACGCACGGCATCCGCCGCCAAGCCCGCGCCGGACGCGACCAGCGACGCTGCCGAGCAGGACGTGCGCCGCGTGATCACCGCGAACCTGGGCCGCGCGCCTAAAGTCGTGGTGGCGCCTTCGGCGACGGCGACACGTGGCACATCGGCCGCAGTGCTGTAACACGGCCCCACCCTGCCATGGCCACCACTGCAACGCCTAATTCTTTGACTGGCGCGTCACCCGCGCCTGCCCCCGCCGCGCCACCACCCACCGCCTTGGAGCCGCTGAGCGGCTCGGCCCGCTTGTGGGGCACGCTGGCCCTGTCGGCCGCCACGTTCATGAACGTGCTGGACACGTCGATTGCCAACGTGTCGCTATCGGCCATTGCGGGCGACTTGGGCGTTAGCCCCAACCAGGGCACCTGGGTCATCACCAGCTTTGGCGTGGCCAACGCGATTGCAGTGCCACTGACCGGCTGGCTGTCGCAGCGGTTTGGCCAGGTGCGTTTGTTCGTGGCCAGCGTGCTGTTGTTTGTGCTCACGTCGTGGCTGTGCGGGCTGGCGCCCAACATGACCACGCTCATCTTCTTTCGCATTCTGCAAGGCCTGGTGGCCGGGCCGATGATCCCGCTGTCGCAGGCGCTGCTGCTGTCAAGTTACCCGAAAGCGATGGCCGGGTTCGCCATGGCGATGTGGTCCATGACCACACTGGTCGCCCCCGTGATGGGGCCGCTGCTGGGCGGCTGGATCACCGACAACATCTCCTGGCCGTGGATTTTCTACATCAACATTCCGGTGGGTTTTGCAGCGGCTTTCATCACCTGGAGCATCTTCAGAAAACGCGAAAGCACCACGCGCAAACTGCCGATTGACTCCATCGGCTTGGCGCTGCTGGTGATCTGGGTGGGCGCGCTGCAAATCATGCTCGATAAAGGCCACGAGCTGGACTGGTTTCACTCCGGTGAGGTGATCGGGCTGGCGGTGATCGCCGTGGTGGGGCTGATCGCCTTTGTGATCTGGGAGCTGACCGAGGAACACCCGGTGGTGGACCTGACGCTGTTCAAGCGGCGCAACTTCTGGGCCGGTGCGCTGGCGCTGTCGGTGGGCTATGGCGTGTTTTTCGGCAATGTGGTGCTGCTGCCGCTGTGGCTGCAGCAGTTCATGGGCTACACCGCCACAGAGGCTGGCAAGGTGCTGGCACCGGTGGGTATTTTTGCGCTGCTGTTGTCGCCACTGGTGGGCAAGAATCTGTCGAAGTTTGACCCCCGCAAGTTCGCGGCCTTTGCCTTCGTGGTGTTTGCCCTGGTGCTGTGGATGCGCTCGAACTTCAACACCCAGGCCGACGTGCAAACCATCATGATCCCAACTATCGTGCAAGGCGTGGCCATGGCGTTCTTCTTCATCCCGCTGGTGACAATCACGCTGTCAGGGCTGGAGCCGGACCGCATTCCGGCAGCGTCCGGGTTGAGTAACTTTGTGCGCATCACCGCCGGCTCGTTCGGCACGTCCATTGCCACCACCATCTTGCAAGACCGCGCCGCGCTGCACCACGCCCAGATTACCGAGTACGTCAACCCCGGCAGCCCAGCAGCCAACAGTGCGTTGTCGGGTCTGGCCAACGCGGGTTTGACGCCCGACCAAATCCTGGCCACGCTGAACCGACTGGTCGACCAGCAGGCCTACATGCTGGCTGCCAACGACGTGTTTTACGCGTCTGCCATCATTTTTGTGTGCCTGATCCCGCTGGTGTTTCTGGCCAAAAACACCAAGGGCGGGGCGGGCAGCGCCGATGCGGCGGCCGGGGCGCATTGACACTTGCTGTGTTCAGCGCGGAGTCGAGCACAATGAAATTGGCTATTTTGAGGAGTCGCAAATGAACAGAATCGCCCTGGAGCCAGGTAAACGCGGCGGTCGGCCCTGCATCCGGGGCTTGCGTACTACGGTTTATGACGTGCTGTCGATGCTGTCCTCAGGCATGGCGCAAGCAAAGATTTTGCAAGACTTCCCCGAACTCGAAGCCGAGGATATTTCAGCGGTTTTGGCCTATGCCGCTGACCGGGAACGTACCGTTTTTAGACTGGCGGTTTGATGAAACTGTTGTTGGATGAAAACCTGTCCCGGCGACTTGTTCCATTTTTGCAAACCCCTTACGCCAACTCCTCGCAGGTTTGCCTGTAGGGGCTTGAGTCGGCATCGGATACGGTGGTGTGGCAGTTCGCCAAGGACCACGGTTTCGTCATCGTGACGCGAGATGCAAATTTCGAAGAGCTGTCGTTGGTGTGGGGCAAGCCGCCGCAGGTGATTTGGCTCAAAATCACCAACCTCTCCCGCGCGGCGACGCTGCAATTGCCTTTGGCCAATCAACCCATGATTGATCACGCACTGAATGGGCTAAAGCAAGCCTGTGTGGAAGTGTCGTTTTATTGACGCCGACTTAGTCATCGACTTCACCTGCCTGCTGCAGCACAGCATCTATCAGCCGCTGACTCAAG
>JANLUZ010000049.1:0-4729 GCA_031363755.1 Polaromonas sp. | reverse complement strand
GGGTAGCCGGTCACCACCCAGCCGTTGGGCGTTTCGTCCTTGAGCGGGTCCAGGTATTCAGGCTCGCCGGTCAGCAGGCTGACCACGCTGCGGCCGGTGAACAGGCCGCGCGTGTTGCCTTCCCGCACAAACTTCGACAAGTCCGCTGCAAACAGCACGTTGAACAGCGCGTCGGGTTTGGCGTCGCCCAGGGCCTGCACCACGCTGCCCGCGTCCAGCTTGCCCAGCGGCGGCGCTTGTTCGGCCACAAATTCGACATCGGGCTGTGCCGCTTTGAGCAGCGTTTTGAACGTGGCGGCCGCCGACTGGCCGTACTCGTAGTTGGGGTAGACGATGGCCCAACGCTTTTTCTTCATGGCGGCGGCTTCAGGCACCAGCATGGCGACCTGCATGTAGGTCGAGGCGCGCAAACGCCAGGTATAGCGGTTGCCGTTTTGCCAGACGATCTTGTCGGTCAGCGGCTCGGCGGCCAGAAAAAACACCTTTTTTTGCTTCGCAAAGTCCGTCAGCGCCAGGCCAATGTTGGACAAAAACGAGCCGGTCAGCACGTCAACCTTTTCACGCGTGAGCAGCTCTTCGGCCGCCCGCACCGCGTCGCCGGGGTTGGCGTTGTCGTCCCGCATGATGAGCTGCAGCGGCCGGCCGTTGATGCCACCCGCCGCGTTGATCTCCTCGACCGCCAGCGCCATGCCTTTTTTGTAGGGCTCCAAAAAGGCGGGCTGGGCCTTGTAGCTGTTGATTTCACCGATCTTGATGACGCCTTGCGCCTGCGCCGGGGTCAACACGCAAACGCTGAACACAGCCAGGGCGGCCAGACGCGGCGCAGCTGAAAAAACAGATGTCATTGAAAAAGTCCTGATGAGGCCAACGGCGAAGCTCTGGATTGTGTCAAACCTGTGGCGGGCGGGGAGCAAAAAACCGCATGTCACGGGGCCAACATGCATCGCCGACAATAACGAGTTGCAAAAACGCGGCTTCCTTGCCCGGACTGCCACTGTTTTTTGATTCATTTCCGACCACTTCATCCTTCAACACCATGAGCGCTTTCAACGAAGAAACGGTTCTGTCCGTACACCACTGGACCGACCGCCTGTTCACCTTCACCACCACGCGTGACGCGTCGCTGCGGTTTTCAAACGGCCACTTCACCATGATTGGCCTGCGCGTGAACGACAAGCCGCTGCTGCGCGCCTACAGCATCGTGAGCCCGAACTACGAAGAACACCTCGAGTTTTTGAGCATCAAGGTGCCTGAAGGCCCGCTGACGTCGCGCCTGCAGCACATCAAAGTCGGCGACACCGTCATCGTCGGCAAAAAGCCCACCGGCACGCTGCTGATTGACTACCTGCTGCCCGGCAAGCGCCTGTATTTGCTGTCGACCGGCACCGGCCTGGCCCCGTTCATGAGCATCATCCGCGACCCGGCCACGTATGAAAAGTTCGAGCAGGTGGTGCTGGTGCACGGCGTGCGCCAGGCCGACGAGCTGGCCTACCACGACCTGGTGGTGGACCACCTGCCGCAGCACGAATTTTTGGGCGAAATGATTGCCAAGCAGCTGCTGTACTACCCCACCGTGACGCGCGAAAGCTACCGCAACATGGGCCGCGTGACCGACCTGATGGCCAACGGCAAGATGTTCACCGACCTGAACGTGCCGCACCTGGACCCAGCCCACGACCGCGTCATGCTGTGCGGCAGCCCCGCCATGCTCAAAGACCTCAAAGCCATGCTGGAAACCTGGGGCTTCGACGAAGGCAACACGTCCAAGCCAGGCGACTTCGTGATTGAGCGCGCTTTCGCAGAAAAGTGAACGCCAGCGGCCGGGCGCATGCAAACGCCTAGTTTGCTATTATTTATATAGCTAGACAGGCAGCAAAAACAAGGACTAACGCCTTATTTGGCTTAAAAAATGCCCGTGTCAGTGCTTTATTGCCCCGTTATTCCGGATTGGAGCCCGACTCCATGAAACCCAGCGGTGCTGACTGGATGGCAGTTTTATGGATTGCGGATCAGTCCCGCAGTGGCGAGCGGCGAGGCCTCAGTGAGGCGACAACACAGCCGCCAACATGGTTTTGGCTGCCGCAGCCTGTTGCGTCTGGCAACCGTCTTTACAGTGCGCCATCATCCGCCAAGGCCGCTGCGCGCGTTGTGGTGGTTCACAGCAAAAAGTCGAACAAGCCGTGCCACCCTTGAGAAAACCCACCATGCCCCGCCTTGCCCTGTTTGCCGCTTCGCCACTGGCCCCATCGCCCACGACCACGGCGCAGCTCGCGCGACTCGCCGGGTCGGCAGCGGTGCGTTGGCTGCTGATGCTGGCCGCCTGCGTGGCGTTGGGGGCGACGGCGCTGGCACCGTCACTGGCGCGGGCGCAAACCCCGCCCGGCGCGCTGGAGCTGGCCGGTCAGGACCCGCCCGGGCAGGTCGCGCGTGTCAACTTCACGGACGGCCCGGTCAGCGTGCTGGCCGCGTCGGTAGCCGAGCCTTCCGCCAGCGCCCAGCCCTGGACAGCGGCCGACCTGAACCGACCCCTGACCAGCGGCGACCGCATTGCCACCGCACGCGGCGCACGCGCCGAGCTGCATGTCGGCTCGACCGCCCTTCGATTGGCCGGCCTGAATGGCCCGGCTCGCCTGGAGCTACAAAACCTGAACGACAGCACGCTGCAACTGCAGCTGAACGAGGGCAGTTTGATCATGCGGGTGCGTGCGCTGTTTGACGGCCAGCGCATTGAGATCAGCACGCCCAACCTGGGTTTGACCGTGACCCAACCTGGGGAATACCGGCTTGACGTGAACCTGGCTACCGACACCACGCGTGTGGTGGTGCAGTCGGGCGGCGGCACGATTGAAGGCGACCGCACCCCGCCGCTGACGATTGCGGCGGCGCAACAAGGCAGCTTTTCGGGCACGCAACTGGCACTGGCCGCGCCGGGCTCTGCCGTGCAAGACAGCTTTGACGCCTGGGCCAGCGCCCGCGACCTGCTGGAAGACCAGTCCGTCACGGCCCGCTATGTGCCGCGTGAAGTGGTGGGCTACCAGCAGCTGGACACCTACGGCGACTGGACGCAGGACGCCGCGTATGGCGCGGTGTGGTTGCCGCGCAATGTGTCGGCCAGTTGGGCACCCTACCGCGAAGGCCAGTGGCGCTGGGTGGCACCCTGGGGCTGGACCTGGGTAGACGACGCGCCCTGGGGCTTTGCGCCGTTTCACTATGGCCGCTGGGCGCAAATTGGCCCACGCTGGGGCTGGGTGCCCGGCCGGCTTGCGCCGCGCCCGGTGTACGCCCCCGCGCTGGTTGGCTTCATTGGCGGGCCAGGCCCCGGCTTGCGCGATGGGCAGCGCCTCGGCCTGGGCTGGTTCCCGCTGGCACCGGGGGAAGCCTATCGCCCCGCCTATCGCAGCAGCCCGCGTTACCAAACGCAAATCAACCGCAACATCAGCATTAACCCGGTTGACGGCGGCTACCGCTTTCAGCGCCAGGGCAGCGCCGTCACGTCGGCGGCCACTGACGACTTTGCGCGTGGCCGCTCGGTGCGCGGGCGCGCCTGGAGCCTGAGCGCGGACGAGCTTGCCCGCACCCCGTTGATGAACAACCGCTTCGACGCGGTTCCGAGTTTTCGCGGCGCACTGCGGCCCGGCGCGCCCACCCCACGGTTCAGCGACGCACCGATCGGACGCGGCTCCGGCGGCCTGCCGCCGGGCGCTGGCAACACCATCAACGCCACGGCGCCCCAGTTGGCGCGGCCGCCGGTCGTTGCTCCTGCACCCAGCCTGCTGCCACCCGCAATTCAGCCGACCCGGCCGATTGACCGGCCCAACGAGCCCACGCCTGCCAACGTGGACACACGCCCTTTCGGCAACCCCAACGGCCGCATGCTGGAGCGCACCGACAGTCGCCCGGCTGACACGCTGCTGGAGGCCGACATCCGCGCCAGGCGCGAGCAGCAGCGCTTGCAGTTCGAGCAGCAACGCGCCCAGGACCAGCTCACGCGCCAGCAGGAAGCCCAGCGCCAGCGCGACCAGGCCAGCATGGGCGAGCGCGCGCTGCGCCAGCAGCAGGAGCAAGCGCAGCGCTTGTCCCAACAAAGTCAACAAAGTCAGCAGCAACAGCAGCAGCAATTGCAGCAGCAGCAAAATGCCCAGCGCCAAGACATTCAGCGCGCCCAACAGCAGCAGCTGCAGTCACAACAGCAGCGCATTGATGCCCAGCAGCAAGAAGCTGTGGGCCAGCGCGCGCTGCGCGAGCAAGCTGAGCGCCAACAGCAGTCAGACGCGCGGGTGCGGGCACAGCAAAACCAGCGCCAGAGCTGGCCAAATCAGGATCGGCGGGGCAACACTGGCCCTGATGGCAACAATGCCGCGCCAGACGGCAACCCACGAGGCAACGACAGACGCGGCTTTGGCCGACCCGAGTAGCCAAACCGCAATCGCCTCCAGCAGACCCGGCGCAAGGCAGAGTAACAAATTGTTATTGTTTCAGGAGCTGCACAGGCAGCAAACGCCTGGACTACAGGGCTTTTTCGCTTATTTTTTTAATTTTTCTTGCTTTTTAACGGTGGAGCCGCCACCCCGTTTGTCATTGCGGGCTTGACCCACTACTGTCCGGAGATTTAGCCAAACAGTCCGATTTGCGTATTTGGAGGCTGAATTTGCTCGGCTTCATCGAGCACGCACAGAAGCTTATCGAGCGGTGTAGTTTCAAAAAGGCTAAGGCTCAGCACCTGCAACAG
>JANLUZ010000040.1:0-19292 GCA_031363755.1 Polaromonas sp. | reverse complement strand
TGTCCTTGGGAAGCGCTTTCAGCGCCAGGCCTGCGTCGCGCTCGCTGTAGCCGAGCGCGACCAGGGCTTGGCTGATGTCGGACTGGGCGTCGTTGGCCACTGACATCGGGGTGCCCATGTCGGCGCCCAGCTTGCCTTTGAGTTCGAGCAGCAGGCGCTCGGCGGTTTTTTTGCCGATACCGGGCACCTTGATGATGCGGCCGGGGTCTTGCGCGGTAATCGCCTGGGCCAGGTCGTCCACGCTCATGCCGCTGAGCACGCTGAGCGCGGTGCGCGGGCCGACGCCGGAGATTTTGATGAGCTGGCGGAAGGCGGCGCGTTCGACGGCGGTGGCAAAGCCGTAGAGGATTTGCGCGTCTTCACGCACCACAAAATGCGTGAGCAAACTGACTTTTTCCCCCAGCGCCGGCAGGTTGTAGAACGTGCTCATGGGCACAGACACGTCGTAGCCGACGCCGCCGCAGTCCAGCAGCAGTTCGGGGGGATTTTTTTCGGCCAGCAGGCCCGTGAGGCGTCCAATCATCGGCAAATCTTAGCAGTGGGTGGCGGCTGGCCTGCGCGCCCTGCACGGGCCACAATCGGCCATGGCTGATTCAAAAATCGCGATTTATGGGGCTATTGCAGCCAACGTGGCCATTGCCGTCACCAAATTCGGCGTGGCAGGCGTCACTGGCAGCTCGGCAATGCTGTCCGAAGGGATCCATTCGGCTGTAGATACTTTCAACGGGGTGCTGCTGCTGGTCGGGCTCAAGCTCAGCAAGCGGCCCGCCACCGCCGAGCACCCCTTCGGCCACGGCAAGGAGCTGTACTTCTGGAGCCTGATCGTCGGGGTGTTGATTTTTGGGCTGGGCGGCGGCATTTCTTTTTATGAGGGCTTGCAGCATATTCGCCGTCCGCAGCCGATGACCGATCCGACGTGGAACTACATCGTGCTGGCCGCGGCAGCGGTGTTCGAAGGGGCAAGTTTCGGCATTGCGCTGCGCCAGTTCCTCAAGCAGTCAGCAGGCAGGCCGTTCTGGCGTTCACTTCACCGGAGCAAAGACCCGACGAGCTACACCGTGCTGGCCGAGGACGCGGCAGCGCTGATGGGCCTGCTGATCGCAGGCTGCGGTATTTACCTGAGCCGCTCGCTCGCCATGCCCGAGCTTGACGGCGTGGCGTCAATGGTCATTGGCGTGCTGCTGGCGGGCGTGGCGGTGCTGCTGATCGGGCAGTCGCGCGGCCTGCTGATTGGCGAGGGCATCCGGCCAGAAACAGCGCGCGATATCCGAGCGATGGCGCTGGCCCAGCCCGGGGTGCGCAGCGTGGGTGAAATTTTGTCGATGTACATCGGCCCGGACGACGTGCTGGCCACCATCGAGCTTGACTTTACCGACGGTTGCGAGACCTCTGAAGCCGCCGCCACGATGGCCGTGCTGGGGCAGGCGGTGCGGGCGCGGTACCCGATGATCAAGCGCCTGTTCATCGAGCCTCGCACGTCGCGGGCAGGCGGCCCCGTCGCCCACTCAGCAGCGGCAGACCCACCGACGCCCACTGCCAATTGAAGCGACAATTCGAAGCCCCACTCGGAAAGCTCAGCCTTGATTCTTCGCCACACCTTCACCCCGCCGAACAACACCCGCATGGGCCACCTGTGCGGCCCGATGGACGCGCACATCCGCGCGATTGAAATCGGGCTGGACGTGACGATTGCGCACCGCTTCGAGCAGTTCAAGATCGACGGCACCAAGGTGCGCGCTACCCAGGCGCTGGAGGTGCTGCAGGCGCTGTATGAGATCGCGCAGCGGCCGATTGCCGAGGAAACCGTGCAGCTGATGATGTCGGGCGACACGGCCCTGGCCAAAGCGCCGGACGGCACGCAGGCGCTGTCCACCCGGCGCGCCGACCTGCGCGCCCGCACCGTCAACCAGGGCCAGTATCTGGAAAATATCGCCACGCACGACATCACCTTCGGCATTGGCCCGGCAGGCACCGGCAAAACCTACTTGGCGGTAGCCTGCGCGGTCGATGCGCTGGAGCGCAGCGCGGTTCAGCGCATTGTGCTGACGCGCCCGGCCGTGGAAGCCGGTGAGCGGCTGGGCTTTTTGCCCGGGGACATGAACCAGAAGGTGGACCCGTATTTGCGCCCGCTGTACGACGCGCTGTATGAGCTGATGGGATTCGAGCGGGTGCAAAAAGCATTCGAGCGCCAGCAGATCGAGATTGCACCGCTGGCCTTCATGCGTGGCCGCACGCTGAACCATGCCTTCATCATTCTGGACGAGGCGCAAAACACCACGCCCGAGCAGATGAAGATGTTTTTGACCCGCATCGGTTTCGGGGCCAAGGCGGTCATCACCGGCGACGTCAGCCAAGTCGATTTGCCGCGCACGCAGCTCAGCGGGCTGGTTGACGCCGAGCGGGTGCTCAAGCGGGTCAAGGGCATCGCGATCACGCGGCTGACCAGCGCGGACGTGGTGCGCCACCCGCTGGTGGCGCGCATTGTGGACGCCTACGACAAGACGCGGCCCGCTGAGCCCGCAGCCATGCGAGAACCCACCGAAATCGAGGACGCTATTGAAGTGATAGCTACTAAGGCAGTGAAACCAAGGACTAGAGGCCGAAATGGCACTTAATTCACTGGTTTTATCGTTGCAATTCGGCGTTTTTGACGATATGGCCACCCACCGCGCTGCGCTGCCCCGCCACAGCGTGACGCGCTGGATTAGGCGTGCGCTGGCCGACGATGCTGAAATTACCGTGCGCATCGTCGGCGACGGCGAAGGCCGTGCGCTGAACCTGGCCTACCGGCAAAAAGACTACGCCACCAACGTGCTGACGTTCGACTACACCCAGGCCCCGCTGGTCACTGCCGACCTGGTGCTGTGTGCCCCTGTGGTCGCTCAAGAGGCCATCGACAACGGCAAGACTCTAGCCGACCACTACGCCCACCTGCTGGTCCACGGCACGCTGCACGCCCAGGGCTGGGACCACGAAACCAGCGAGCAGGACGCTGACGAGATGGAAGCCTATGAGATCGACATCCTCGCGGAGTTGGGCGTGGCCAACCCCTACGCCTGACCCATGCCTGAAATTTCAGGTTTCAGACCCCCAATTTAGATGTTCTCAAGCCAAATCAGCCTCTAGCCCAGGCGTTTAATGCCTGAGTAGCTACTAATTCAATAGCAAATTAGTTTGAGACCGATGGCGACATCTGCAGGGCAATCGTCACCGGTCCATCGTTGACTAGATGCACTTGCATGTCGGCGCCGAACTGCCCGGTGTGAACCACCGCGTGCAGCAAACGCGCCTGAACCACAAAATAGTCGTACAGCCGACGCCCTTCATCAGGTGCTGCTGCTCCGGTAAAGCTGGGCCGGTTGCCGCCGGACACATCCGCCGCCAACGTGAACTGGCTCACGATGAGCAGCCCGCCCGCGACGTCTTGCAAGCTCCGGTTCATTTTGCCGTTTGCATCGCTGAAAACCCGCAACTTGAGCAGCTTGGCCAGCAACTTGTCCGCCTGGGTTTCGGTGTCTCCACGCTCGGCGCACACCAGCACCAGCAAGCCCCGGCCAATTTGCCCCACGGTATCACCTGCAATCTCGACCCGTGCGTTGGACACGCGCTGCAGCAGAGCTTTCATGGCATTGGGGCGGCGGTCACCAGCTCATTTCACAGGCAAGAGTGTGAGAAGGCTGCGGGGCAACAGGCGCGAAAACCCCTTGTCGAACGACGCAAAAGGCTCACCAAGGCTGATCGCCAACGACGCCAGCCAAGCATCGGGGATGTGGTTGCCCACCAAATTTTTTCCCACCACCAGCGCCCTGAACTCAGGCCACTCCTGGGCATCACTCAGCAAGCTGACGCCTGGCGCATCGGTCAACCAGTCGATGAACTCGACAGCATGTTCGGGCGTAGAAGCATCGTGGAAGATTTTCACGTTGGTGACCAACCGCAAGAACCCGCTGATGACCGCCATCGGCAGCAGCAGGCGCTGACTGTTGGCAGCGCTGTCCAAAGCACCTTGCAGCCAGCGCACGGCTACTGCGTGGTGGGGGTGGTCTGCCCGGAATGCCGCCACCAGCACATTGGTGTCAGGCAGCATCTGCGTCCTGATCCAGTCGGTCCAGCATTTGCCGGGTACTGAGACCGCTCAAGCCGGGTGCCAGCCCGCCCTGACCACGATGCACGGGCATCGTCTTGCGCAGCGCTGTTGGTGGGCTGCTGGCTGCACGCAGTCGCATCCGCAGTCCTTCTTCAATCAACCGCGTCAGCGTCGAGCGCTGTCGGGCAGCTAACGCTTTAGCTTCTATCAACAAGCTGTCATGAATGTTCAGCGTGGTTTTCATTGCTCTTATCATACAGATATCTGTACGATATTAACCAATCAGCAAAGCGTCACCCTGGCAAATTTACGCTTGCCAACCTGCAGGATGTAAGTGCCCGCTTTGAGTTTCAAGCCCTTTTCGCTCACAACACTCGAATCGATCCGCACGCCGCCGCCTTCAATCAACCGCGTGGCCTCACCGCCTGAAGCGGCCAGGCCCGCAGCTTTGAGCAACGCGCCAATGCCCATCGGCGCGCCCGACAGCGAGACATCGGCGATCTCGTCGGGCACGCCGCCCTTGCTGCGGTTGATGAAGTCCTGCTCGGCGCTGTCGGCAGCTAGCGCACTGTGAAACCGCGCGGTGATTTCCTTGGCCAGTGCCACCTTGGCATCCTTCGGGTTGCGCCCACCATCCACTTCGGCCTTCAGCGCAGCAATCTCGGCTTCACTCTTGAAGCTCAGCAGCGTGAACCACTTCCACATCAGCACGTCAGAAATGCTGAGCACCTTGGCAAACATGGTGTTGGCGTCTTCGCTGATGCCGATGTAGTTGTTCTTGCTCTTCGACATTTTCTCAACGCCGTCCAGCCCTTCGAGCAGCGGCATCGTCAGAATGCACTGCGGCTCCTGCCCGTATTCAGCCTGCAAATGCCGGCCCACCAGCAGGTTGAACTTCTGGTCGGTGCCGCCCAACTCCAGATCGCTTTTCAAAGCCACCGAGTCGTAGCCCTGCATCAACGGGTACAAAAACTCATGCACGCTGATGGACTGCCCCGCCTTGAAGCGTTTGCTGAAGTCGTCGCGCTCCATCATGCGGGCCACGTTGTACTTGGCCGCCAGTTGAATCATGCCGCGCGCGCCCAGCGGGTCAGACCACTCGCTGTTGTAGCGAATCTCGGTTTTGGCTGAGTCCAGCACCATGCTGGCTTGTTTGTAGTACGTCTGGGCATTGACCTCAATCTGCTCCCGGCTCAGCGGTGGGCGCGTTGCGTTGCGGCCCGACGGGTCGCCAATCAGCGTGGTGAAGTCGCCGATCAAAAAGATCACCGTGTGCCCCAAATCCTGCAGCTGGCGCATTTTGTTGAGCACCACCGTGTGGCCGATGTGAATGTCTGGCGCGGTCGGGTCCAGCCCCAACTTGATGCGCAGCGGCACGCCAGTGGCGGCGCTGCGGGCAAGCTTGCGCGTCCACTCGTGCTCCGGGATCAATTCTTCGCATCCGCGCAAGGACACGGCAAGCGCTGCCCTGACCTCGTCAGTCACGGCAAACTTTGTAACAAGGTCTTGATTCATAAGGGTTTTTCTATAAATCCGGTTTCGTCTGACATATATACTTGCGCTTCACTGACAGCACCGCGCCATTTTAGTTGTCGCGCAAATTGCTCAAATGCCTGCTGAGTGTTGACTCGCAAGCTTCGACGTCCGGTGACGTGACTCTGCCCCCGTGGCATGAATGCAGGTCGCCGCAACAGTTTTTGGCAGTGTGGCGCGCGCCGGCACCACCCGCCCCGTTTTGGGAATTTTAGTTTTGAGCCTTCACGCCCCCGCCCGCCTGCTGACGATCATTGCTGCCAGCCTTCGTCGCCACCCCAAACGAATCACTGCCTCCCTTGCCGTCCTGTTGCTGGGCACCGGCGTCACTGCCTTCGGCGTGGCGCCCATGGCGCCTGACGCATCGCAGCTGCCGGTGCGCCAGGTGCTGGAGTCTGTAGAGCCCCTGGCCATCGCCCCACAAACCGACGCCCTAGCTGACTTCCGGTTCTCTTTGTTTCGCACCGACACCACGCGCAGCAGCGACACCATGGACACCGTGCTACGCCGCCTGAACATCGATGACGCCGCAGCCGCCAGCTTTTTGCGCAACGACCCCAACGCCCAGGCGATTCTGGCGGGCCGCGCGGGCCGCCGCGTTACCGCGGAAGCCAACAATGAGCAGCGACTTCTCAAGCTCAGCATGCGCCTGCAAACCGACGACGAAGCCGTCTTCAAACGCCTGGTCATCGCACGCAACGCCAACGGCCAGGGCTTCAGCTCCCATGTTGAGTCGGCGCCGTATGTGAGCACCGCCAAACTGGCCAGCGGGACGATCCAGACCTCCTTGTTCGCCGCGACCGACGAAGCGCGTATTCCAGACCCGATCGCCGTGCAGTTGGCTGAAATTTTCTCCGGCGACATTGATTTTCGTCGCTCATTGCGCAAAGGGGACCGCTTCAATGTGGTGTACGAAACCCTGGAAGCCGACGGTGAGGCGGTTCGCACCGGACGCGTGCTGTCTGCCCAATTTGTGAATGCCGGCAAGTCCCATCAGGCCATGTGGTTTCAACCACCCGGTCGTGACCTGATCGGCATGCCGCAAAAAGGGGGCTACTACACGCTCGACGGCCAAAGCCTGCGCCGCGCCTTTCTGAGCTCACCGGTCGAATTTTCACGGGTCAGCAGCGGGTTTTCGATGCGCTTTCACCCGATTTTGCAGAAGTGGCGCGCGCATCTGGGCACCGACTTTGCCGCACCGACCGGTACGCCCGCCCGCACCGTGGGTGACGGCACTGTCGAATTCGCAGGGGTTCAAAACGGCTATGGCAATGTTGTTTTCGTCAAGCACAGGAACGGCAACGAGACGGTGTACGCGCATTTGAGCAAAGTCAATGTGCAACGCGGCCAGTCGGTCAGCCAGGGGCAAACCATCGGACTTGTCGGGTCCACCGGCTGGGCAACCGGGCCACACCTGCACTTTGAGCTCCGGGTCGGCGGCGCCCAGCAAGACCCGATGACGATTGCCAAGCAAAGCAACACCATTGCGGTGCCTGCAGGCGCCATGCCACTGTTCATGCAACAGGCGTCAGGTGTGAAAACCCAGCTTCAGGCGGCCGCCACCATCACCCAGACCCGCGCCGAATAAACTCCGGCCTGTACGCTGCCTGCCCTGTCCGAACACCGTGGCCAAGTTTGCTAACCACACCTCCGACACTAAAACCGACTATTACATCGGGCTGATGTCGGGCACATCACTTGACGCCGCCGATGGCGTGCTGGTGGCATTTGACGGCCCCAGCGAGCGTGTGACGGTGTTAACCAGTGCCACGGAGCCATTCGTTGACAGCTTCAAAACCGAGTTGCTGGCGTTAAACACGCCGGGCCACAATGAAATTCACCGGGCGGCCTTGGTGTCCAGCCAGCTGGCGCAGGTGTATGCAAAGGTGGTCGGGCGCCTGCGCGCGCAATGCGCAGAGCCCCGCAGCATCACCGCCATTGGCGCCCACGGGCAAACCGTGCGCCATCAGCCTGGCGGCACGGTTGGCTTGCAGCACTCGGCCTACACCATTCAGCTCAACCACCCCGCCCTACTGGCAGAGCTGACGGGTATTGACGTGGTGGCAGACTTTCGCAGCCGAGACATCGCCGCCGGCGGTCAGGGCGCGCCGTTGGTGCCCGCATTTCATCAACGGGTGTTTGGTCAGCGCGACACGGGCGTGCTGGTGCTGAACATTGGCGGCATAGCTAACATCAGTGTGGTGCCACCGCTGCAGAGCCTCAACGCGCCTGTCACCGGTTTTGACTGCGGGCCAGGCAATGCGCTGATGGACGCATGGTGCCAGCAGCACACAGAACAGCCCTTCGATGCGAACGGCGACTGGGCAGCCAGCGGCCAGCTCATTCCCGCCTTGCTGCAAAGCCTCCTGGATACGCCTTACTTTTCTGAGCCGCCCCCCAAAAGCACGGGCCGTGATTTGTTCAGCCTGGGCTGGCTGACGAGCAAGCTGGCGCCATTTGCACAACACCACACACCTGCCGACATCCAGAACACTCTCACTGAGCTGACCGCTCGCGCCTGCATCGACAGCCTGACCTCGCATGTGGCGGGTTGCAGTGTGTTAATTGTGTGTGGCGGCGGGGCTTTCAACGGGCACCTGATGCAGCGCCTGCAGGCTGGTTTGCCTGGGTTGCGCGTGCAGTCATCCGCCATTTATGGCTTGCCGCCTTTGCAGGTCGAGGCGGCGGCTTTTGCCTGGCTGGCGCGCCAGACCGTGCGGCGTCTACCTGGGAGTCTGGCCAGCGTGACAGGTGCGCTGGGTGCGCGGGTGTTGGGGGCGATTTACCCAGCCTGATGGCCGGGCAGCTGGTGTCCGGACAGACTTGTTAGACAGTAAAAAGCCGCCCTCGGGCGGCTGTGGTTCTTGCAATGAAACACGCTCAAGTCAACGCAGTAATGTCACTACGCCGAGAAGCTTGAACCACATCCGCAGGTGCTGGTGGCGTTCGGGTTCTTGATCACGAACTGCGCACCTTCTAGATCGTCTTTGTAGTCAATCTCGGCGCCAACCAGATACTGGTAGCTCATCGCGTCAATCAGCAGTGAAACGCCATTTTTCGTCATGGTCGTGTCATCGTCATTGGTGATTTCATCAAATGTGAAACCATACTGAAAACCGGAGCAACCACCACCTTGCACGAACACACGCAACTTCAGGTCCGGGTTGCCTTCTTCCGCAATCAGGTCGGCCACTTTGGCCGCCGCGCTGTCAGTGAAGACAAAGGGAGCGGGCATTTCGGTTTCGATATTTTCGGCAACTGCGCTCATGGGAAACTCCATTTTTCAACTGGGCTACACGCCCACAACAACAAATAGTACAGCAAATCGATCAACCATAGCGCCCGCAGGGATGCGGCAACCTTGGCAAGCACCGTGCCGCCAGAAGCACGCGTGAGGCAACACGCCAGTCGCAGGGCCCGAGAGCCCGGCTCAAAATTTCGCGGATGCGGCGTTGGACGCCAGCTTCAACGCGGGCTTGTCCTCAAGCTCCTGCAGCATCGTTGTTGGCCGCAGTTGACCGATGATGGTTGCGCCCTGGTGCATTTCAAGTGCCTTGTAAGACACATCGCCCTCGACACGGGCTTTGGGCTGAAGCTCCAGCAACTCTGACGCGTGCACGGGGCCTTTGACACGGCCGTTGATGATCACGTGGTCGGCATAAATGTGCCCCGTCACCGTGGCGGATTCGCTGATCACCACAATGCTGACCTCATCGTCCTTAGCGCGAATATCGCCAATGACCTCGCCGTCAATGCGCAAACCATCGGAAAACCGGACATTGCCTTCAATGCATGTCCCCACAGCAATCAGACTTTTAATAGGTGGCTGCTTTTTTTTACCAAACATACAGATTCTTTCAGTGAACGCGACCCGCGCACAAGACAGTTAAAACAAGAGCGCCGCCCATCACAATTTGAAAGTCTGCACCGAGCGAACCGTGCTGCCTTCCATGACTTTTGCCGTAACTGTTTTTACCACGACCAGCGGGGGCAAATCGAGCACACCCTCCACGCGCCGGTATTGCTTGAACTGCAGCAACTGCGAACTCGCGGGCACGGTGATCGACCAGGGCCTGTCTCCCATCGTGCCACTGACCAACAGCTCCAGGCTGCCCTTGAAATTGGGCGCATCTTTCATCGGCTGAATCACCAGCACCTGCCACTTCAGCTGGGTGGCCGAGAGCATTTCCGCCTGCAAACTGCGGATGGTGGCGGCTTCCCCCCCGCCAGCGGGCAACAGCCGCTCAAAAAAACCGAGGTCGTCGCGCATGCTGCGGTTGTCGACCTGCAACTGGCGAATCTGGCTGGCCATCTTATCCTGCGCTGCCTTTTCGGTGATCAAAAGACCGCCAGACGTGTTGGCGACCGATACAGCTTTTTCCTTGTCGGCTCGCAGTGCGGTGACTTCTTGACGAAGCGTTCTCAACTCCTCTTCAGCCCCGCTGTCCAAGCCCGCGATGCCCTTGCCGAACTCAAAAGCCCACAGTGCAACGGCGGCAGAAAAACCCAGCATCAGCGCGCCAGCCAGCCAGCGCAACGGCCAGGGCAACGCACTGCGCACCGCCATGCGCGGCGAGCTGATCGTGAGGCGGCGGCGGAACAGGCGAAATTTCAAAATAAAAGGGATCGGCAGACCCGTGTCGAAAAAGCGCATTTTGCACCAGCTGGATTCCAGCTTGAGGCGCATGAAAAAAGCCGCCAGGTGTGCACCATGGCGGCTTTGGCCAGGCCTGGCAAACGCTGGTTCGCGCAGGCTCGTGTAGGTGCAGGCGAATTAACGCTTGCTGAACTGCTTGCGACGGCGTGCTGAACGGAAACCGACTTTTTTACGTTCGACTTCACGGGCGTCACGGGTCACGAAACCAGCCTGGCTCAAGGCCGGCTTCAGGGTTTCGTCGTAGTCGATCAACGCACGGGTGATGCCGTGGCGAATCGCACCCGCCTGGCCGGACTCGCCGCCGCCGTGAACGTTGACCATGATGTCAAACGTCTCGACGTGGTTCGTCAGGAACAGCGGCTGGCGCACAATCATGATGGAGGTCTGGCGACCGAAGAACGCCTGGATGTCGCGGTCATTGACCGTGATTTTGCCAGTGCCTTTTTTGATAAACACGCGGGCGACGCTGGATTTGCGACGGCCGGTGCCATTGTTCCAATCACCGATCATTTGGCCAACTCCTTGACAGCGTTGGCAGACATGCCAGCGATTTCCAGCACTTTAGGTTGCTGAGCGGTATGCGGGTGCTCGGCACCGCCATAGACCTTCAGCTTTTTGATCATGGCGTAGCCCAATGGACCTTTTGGCAGCTTGCCCTTGACGGCTTTTTCCAAAGCACGTCCAGGGAATTTGGTCTGCATGTCACGGAAATTGGTGGCAGAAATGCCGCCTGGATAACCGGAGTGACGGTAGTAAATCTTGTCGATGGCTTTGGCACCGGTCACACGCAACTGAGATGCGTTGATGATGACGATGAAGTCACCGGTGTCGACGTGAGGCGTGTAAATGGCCTTGTGTTTGCCGCGTAAACGGAGAGCAACTTCGCTGGCTACTCGTCCGAGGACCTTGTCGGTCGCGTCAATCACAAACCACTCGTGCACCACGTCAGCGGGTTTTGCGCTGAAGGTTGTCATGAGTTTTTCTTTAAAAAGAAGGTTTGTCGGGCTCTTTTCTACGGTCGGCGTTCCTTCTATTTCGAACCCGACGGGTTGAATCGTCAAGTCAGATGAGAACCTCTTAGGTAGTACATCAAATGGCAGGTCGCCCCGCCACTTGCCTTCGCCGCGGAGCCACAGTGGCGCTGCGAAGCCCACGATTATATGAAGAATCAAGGGCTTGCGTCAATTTGGAGGGTGTCGGCAGGGCGCATTTGCAACGTGAACAGCATAAACTCAGGGTTATGTTTTCTTACCGCCACGCCTTTCATGCAGGCAACCACGCTGACGTGCTCAAGCACACCACGCTGATCGCCATCTGCAAATACCTGACCCAAAAAGACACGGCGCTGACCGTGATTGACACCCACGCGGGCGCGGGGCTGTACCGGCTCGACGGGGACTACACAGAAACCAGCGGTGAGGCCAAGGAAGGCATTTTGAAGCTGATTTCAGCACAAAAAGCGGCTGTAGCCCAGGCGTTATCTGCCGCGACTGCTCCTAAAAAAGCAGCGGCGGATAAATCGGTGGACGTCACCGAATGGACTCCTGCGCTGGCAGACTACCTGGACGCCCTGCGCGGCTTGAACCCAAAATTTGCCGAAACCGGCGACGTGTCCCATCTGAAAATCTACCCCGGCTCGCCGTTTCTGGCGCAGCAGTTCATCAGCGGACGCGACAAGCTCAAACTGTTTGAGCTGCACCCCACCGACTTCAAATCACTCACCGGCAACATTGCCCAGTTGGAAGTCGGCCGCCAGGTATCGGTGGCACGCGAAGACGGTTTTGAAGCCCTCAAAACCTTTTTGCCACCGCCCGCACGGCGCGCGATGGTACTGTGCGACCCGAGCTACGAGATGAAAAGCGACTACGGCCGTGTGGCCGATTGCATGGCGGACGCCGTCAAACGCTTTGCCACCGGCACGTATGTGGTCTGGTACCCCATCATCCCCAGAACCGAGGCCCACGACTTGCCGCGCAAGCTCAAGACGCTGGCAGTCAAGGCGGGCCGCAGCTGGCTCAATGCCACGCTGACGGTCAAGTCCAGCAAGCTGACGACCGATCACGCCGGCGATGTGGTGCGCCCGGGCCTGCCCGCCAGCGGCATGTTTGTGATCAACCCGCCGCACACGCTCAAAGCGCTGTTACAGGCGTCGTTGCCACAAATGGTGCAGCTGTTGGCTCAGGACCGCAATGCGGGCTTCACGCTGGACCACGGCGGCTGAGAAACAGCAGCCAGGGCAGGGGCGAGTCAGCGGCTGTCCCGCTGCGCGCCTTTGCACCGCTACTTGATCACGGGTGCGAAAGTACGGGCCGATGGCCCGTCTTGCAATGCCGACAAAGGCATGCCAGCGCTTGGCGAGCCTGATCCACCTGCAGCCCTGTTGTCGGCAGACCGCTCCGATGGCCGCAAGCCCGGTGGCAACAACAAGGTGACGCGTTTGACGCCCAGTTGCAGCATGCCCAGCGCTTTAGCAGCGGCCTGGCTCAGGTCAATCACACGGCCCGCCACAAAAGGCCCACGGTCGTTGATGCGCACATCCACTTCCTGACCATTGACCTCGCTGCGCACTCGCACCACCGTGCCAAAAGGCAGTGTTTTGTGGGCTGCCGTCAGCTGGTTCTGGTCATAGCGCTCGCCGTTGGCGGTGCGACGGCCTTGAAAGTGTCGGGCATACCAGGACGCGCCACCCCGCTCTTGAACCACGTCGGCGCTGGCCGTTGGCGATGGTGCAGCCACCGCCGTCTGGGACTGAAGAACAGCCTCTTGTGCCGCCTGAGCGGCGGCGCCTTCAGGCACCGCGATGCCGCTTGAAGTGCCAGGGGAAGCTTGGACGACTTGACCAGTGCCCAGCGCGTTGCGCTCATTAACCACCCCGTTAGTCGAAAACTCCAGCGCATGGGCAGCGGGTGCCAGGCCACAAAAGGCCGCTGCACACCACCAGCCGGCGACAAGCATTCGCCGTGCTGCCCGCGCCACCAAGCCGCCTACCAAGCCTTGCCCAGATCCGCCAGACGGCGAACAATTTCAAGCGTAGGAGCGGCCTGGTTCATGGTGTAGAAGTGTATGCCCGGCACACCGGCGTTGCGCAGCTGGTCGCATAGGTCGGTGATCACGTCCAGACCAAAGCTTTTAATGGACGCGGAGTCATCGCCAAACGCCTGCAGCCGCAAACGAATCCAGCGCGGGATCTCGGCGCCGCAGGCGTCTGAGAACCGCATCAGCTGCGTGGAGCTGGTAATCGGCATGATGCCGGGGACCACCGGGACGTCGGCGCCCAGTTTGTAGGCGTCGTCCACAAATCGGAAGTAGGCGTCGGTGTTGAAAAAATACTGGGTGATGGCCGAGTTGGCGCCCGCATTGACTTTGGTGACGTACGCCTTCAAATCGGCGTCGGCAGACTTGGCCTGGGGGTGAATTTCGGGGTAGGCTGCCACTTCGAGGTGGAAGGCGTCGCCGGTTTCGTCGCGGATGAAGGCCACCAAGTCGCTCGCGTAATGAAACTCGCCGCCGGCGCCATAACCGCTGGGCAAATCACCGCGCAGCGCCACCAAGCGCGTCACGCCCATGGCGCGCAGCTGTGCCAGTTGTTCACGCACAGTGGCTTTGGTGGCTCCCACGCATGAGAAGTGGCTGGCCGCTTGCACGCCTTCGGCCAGGATGTCCTTGACGGTGGCAAAGGTGCCTTCCTGGGTGGAGCCGCCGGCACCGAAAGTGACCGAGCAGAACTCGGGCTTCAGCGCATACAGCGCCTGCCGCGTGGCACGAAGCTTGTCGGCACCTTCCGGCGTTTTGGGCGGGAAAAATTCAAAGCTGATGGGCGGTAGTGTCATGAATCGTTTCGCTCTTAATCTTCGTCGCGTTCATCGTCCAGGTCGTCATGCTGGAACTCGGGCGCGTCCGGGTTGGCGGCCTTAAAAGCAATCAGCGCGTCTTCCTTGGCGTGCTTTTTCTCGCGCCGTTTGCTGCGGGCCGGGCCAGGCTGGCCAGCGTGGGCGGCTTCCGGGTCCTCGTGCGGCTCGTAGCTGATGTGCTGCAGCGCACGCGGCACCCGTTTGGCGCCTTTGCGCGCGGGCGGGGCGGCCAGTGGCCGCTCGCTGCCTTCAACATGTTCACCCTTTTGCGCATGGATGAAAAACTCGCGGTTGCCGTCGCCGCCTGCAATCGCAGACTCGCTCCAACCCAGCACGGTGCAACCCAGCGCAGTTACCGCATCTTTCACCCGCTTTTCCACAAACTCGAACAGCGCAGCGTCCCGCACAATGCCGCCCTTGCCCACCTGGCCGGGCTGCAGTTCAAACTGCGGCTTGACCAGCATCAACAGGTGGCCGTGCGGTTTGAGCAGGCGCGTGACAGCGGGCAGCACCAGCGTCAGCGAGATAAACGACAAATCACCGGTCAAAAAGTCGAAAACTGGGTCGATGACGGCACCGTCAGGCTCCAATTCGTCGTTTTCAGCATCAAAACCATCGCTAGTACAGGTATTTACTGCCTGGTCAGCTATCGATTCAGGAGCGATCAGATCGTCTGCGGTCATGGAGCGTGCATTCAGCCCTTCTATGCAAACCACGCGCGGGTCGCTGCGCAGGCTGTCGTGCAACTGGCCGTGGCCCACGTCTACACCCACCAACTGCACCGCGCCGTGCTGCAGCAGGCAGTCGGTGAAGCCGCCGGTGGACTGGCCGATGTCCAGGCAGCGCAGCCCGGCCACATCCAGGCCCGTGGCAAGCAGCGCGCCTTCGAGCTTCAGCCCGCCGCGCGAAATGTACTTGGCCTCGGTGTTGTCCAGCACCACAACTTCTGCACCGTGCGGCACTTCGTCGCCGTTTTTGGCCACGCGCTTCCACGGTGCATCTGGCTCAGCGCGCCACTGCACGCCGCTGCCAATCAGGCGCTGCGCCTGGGAGCGGGTGGTTGCAAAGCCGTGTTCGACCAGAAATAAGTCAGCGCGCATCAGTAGCGGTAGGCGTTGGCCTTGTAAGGGCCGGCTTTGTTCACGCCGATGTACGCTGCTTGTTCGTCGCTCAGTTCAGACAGAACCGCGCCGACCTTTTTCAGGTGCAGGCGGGCGACTTTTTCGTCCAGGTGCTTGGGCAGCACATAGACCTGGCCTGTGGCGTAGTCGTCCTTTTTGGTGAACAGTTCGATCTGGGCGATGGTCTGGTTGGCGAAGCTCGACGACATCACGAAGCTCGGGTGGCCGGTGCCGCAGCCCAGGTTCACCAAACGGCCTTTGGCCAGCAAAATAATGCGCTTGCCGTCCGGGAAGATCACGTGGTCCACCTGCGGCTTGATTTCTTCCCACTGGCATTTCTCGAGCGACACGACGTCGATTTCGTTGTCGAAGTGGCCGATGTTGCAAACGATGGCCTGGTCTTTCATGGCGGCCATGTGCTCATACGTGATGACGTTTTTGTTGCCGGTGGCGGACACAAAAATATCGCACTTGTCAGCGGCGTATTCCATCGTCACAACCTTGTAGCCTTCCATCGCGGCCTGCAGGGCGTTGATAGGGTCGATCTCGGTGACCCAGACCTGGGCCGACAGAGCGCGCAGCGCCTGGGCCGAGCCCTTGCCCACGTCGCCGTAGCCGGCTACCACGCACACCTTGCCGGCAATCATCACGTCGGTGGCGCGCTTGATGGCGTCCACCAATGACTCGCGGCAGCCGTACAGGTTGTCGAACTTGGACTTGGTGACCGAGTCGTTGACGTTGATGGCGCGGAACGCCAGCGTGCCCTTGGCCGACATTTCGTTCAAACGCAGCACGCCAGTGGTGGTTTCTTCCGTCACGCCGATGATGTTTTTCAGGCGGCGGCTGTACCACGTTGGGTCAATGGCGAGCTTGGCCTTGATGGCGTCGAACAGGCAGATTTCTTCTTCGCTGCCTGGGTTGGCCAACAGCGACGCGTCGGTTTCAGCGCGGGTGCCCAGGTGCATCAACAACGTGGCATCGCCGCCGTCGTCAAGAATCATGTTCGGGCCTTCTTCAGGCGTGTTTTTGGCACCGTCGAACTCGAAAATGCGGTGCGTATAGTCCCAGTAATCGGCCAGGGTTTCACCCTTGATGGCAAACACCGGCGTGCCGCTGGCGGCAATCGCGGCGGCGGCGTGGTCTTGGGTTGAGTAGATGTTGCACGAGGCCCAACGCACGTCGGCACCCAGGGATTGCAGGGTTTCGATCAGCACGCCGGTTTGAATCGTCATGTGCAGTGAGCCGGTGATGCGGGCACCTTTGAGCGGCTGGGCACCTGCGAACTCGTCGCGGATGGCCATCAGGCCGGGCATTTCGGTTTCGGCGACTTTGAGCTCTTTGCGGCCCCAGTCGGCCAGCGACAGGTCAGCAATCACATAGTCAGAAAAAGCGGCGGGGACAGGTTTCAGGACGGCGTTCATGCGGTTCTCCAAAAAAATCAAATTCATCAAGCTGGGCAAAATGGCCACGGGCATCGTGCAGATCAAAAGGCGTGAATGCTTGTACTCACCCCGTTCGACATGCGCGCATGCGGGTGAGCGTGGTTGCAGATGATTCCTGAGCCTAGTCCACGTGGTGTGGGTTGCAACGCTCCTCAGGTGGTTGAATTGTACCGAACCTGCTCAAATCACTCCGACGTACCCTGCCCCGACACCTTAACCCATGCAAGCCCTGACCGATTGGCCACTGGCCGCACGCCGCTGCGTCACCGGCGTTTTCACCGACATTGACGACACGCTGACCACCGACGGCGCCATCACGCCAGAGGCGCTGGCCGCGCTGGGTGACTTGCGCTCGGCAGGCTTCACCGTCATTGCCATCACCGGCCGCCCGGTGGGTTGGAGCACACCGTTTGCGCGCACTTTGCCGGTGGACGCCATCGTGGCCGAAAATGGTGCTGTTTTATTGTATTTTCATCACCAAATAGGCTTGACGTCCACGTCTTTGCTGCCTGAAGTGCTATCAAAAACATATCTTGACGACGTGGCTGCCCGCAGTGCCAACCGGGCGAGGCTGGCGCGCGCGGCACAGCGCGTATTGCACAGCGTGCCAGGGGCCGCGCTGGCGCAAGACAGCTCGGGGCGCGAAACCGACATCGCCATTGACCACAGCGAGTTCGCGCATCTTGGCCCGGCGCAAATCGACGCGGTGGTGCGCGTCCTGCACAGCGAAGGCCTGCACGCCACCGTCAGCTCCATCCACATCAACGGCTGGCTGGGTGCGCACAACAAGTTCACTGGTGCCCATTGGGCGGCGAAGACTCTGCTAGGCCGCGACCTGGCGTTGGAGATGGACCGCTGGGCGTTTGTGGGCGATTCAACCAACGACCAGTTGCTGTTTGAGGCCTTTGACAACAGCGTGGGCGTGGCCAATGTGCGGCGCTTTGAGGTGCAGCTGGCCGGGCTGAACCGGCTGCCGCGCTACGTCACCAACGGCGAGCGCGGCGCGGGCTTTGCCGAGGTGGTAGCAGCGCTGCTGGCGGCGCGCTAGGAGCCTGGGACACGGCCACAGCCCTGCACAGGCCAAAAAAAGCGCCCGAAGGCGCTTTTGAATTGCGTCACACCGCGCTCGGAACCGGTGTTGAATGCCTGCGGACAAGCCTGTCTGGCTGTTTGAAAAACCCGACACACCGCCGTCCGCCGAGCTGTCGCGGATCAAGCCCACCAGCTGGTTGTTTTTGGCCTTGGCGTATGCGGCGGAGCTGTACAAAAACGTATGCTTGGACAGCGCATATTTGCCGCGTAGCACATACATCATGGGGTCGGCATCGGTACCAGCCGCCGCATTTTTCACATTTTGGTGATAAACCGCGGCGGTCAACTCCAGCGCTGAAGTCGCTTGGTAGTTGACGCCAGCCCAATACAGATCGGCCCGTACCTCAGGCGTGGCGGCTGCGCCAGCAGCGAGCTTGTAGTTGCGATAGCCGCCTTTCAGGCCGATGCCAGGGGCGACCTGAAAAGCTGCTGCTAGAGCCATACTTGCTGGCCACCGTGCCGTTGCCCGACGTCACCCAGGAGTAATTGGGCGCGAAACCAAGCGGGTCAAATGGCAGCAAAAGGTCATACGTGGTGGTGAACGAGCGGCCCAGAACCACACGGCCAAAGTCGCCCTGCAGTCCGACATTGGCTTGGCGCTTGAACAGCACGCCGTCGCTGGAGCCGGTGTCAAGGAACAGGCCACCTTCAAGGTTGAACAGCGCCTTCAAGCCGCCGCCGAGGTCTTCGGTGCCGCGGAATCCGAAACGGGAGGTGTTTTGCCCGCCCGACGTCACGCGGGTGACAGACTGTTGCGCCGCGTTGGCGTGGTTGGCGTACTCAAGACCCGCGTCCATGATGCCGTAGATGGTGACGTTGGATTGCGCGTGGCTGGACGCTGCTGCACAGGCAAGCGCAGCCAGCGCGAACATGGTTTTTTCATCGTATCTCCAGTGGTTTTTTAAACTAGCAAGATGCCGGAAGCGGCGCCGGTCAGCGAAGCCGCTGCCGAATCGACGACGTTGTAGGACAACGCCGCTGGTCGAATTGTGACGACGCGAGCTGTCAATCCGCTGTCAACCCCGTGGAATCACGCGCAATCACACGGTAGCGGCGGCAATATCGACGCGCAAGCACGCTGCGTGTCTGATGCCCGCAACAGGTGCCAACGGCAGCAGCGACGCTGGCGCAAGGCGTCGCCCGCCTTCGCGACCTGCAGCCGCGCAAGCGGTCGGTAAAGTGCTATTTTTTGGTCAATTCAGGCGTTAGTCCATGCGTTTGCTGCCTGTGCCGCTATTAAAAATGAAGCGCCAGTACCCGCAAATGCCGTTGTGAGAGTTAATCGCAGTGAGATTTAGGCAACTGGCTGCTGTGACAACCGGCTAAGACCCGCCACGCATAATCGATTAAGCCGATTGCTAAAACCACTCCATACCGTCTTGACTGCACCATGACAACCCAACTCGCCCCTCATCACCACGGTATCAAAGACAACCATACGCGCGGAAAGGTCGCTGATTTTTTGATGGCCAAAGTCACGCCAGCAAGCGCCCTTTCAGGGGTCTCAGC
>JANLUZ010000011.1:0-77641 GCA_031363755.1 Polaromonas sp. | reverse complement strand
AGCTTGTTGAAGATGGTGGCAATGGCCACGCGCTTGTCGGCAAACTGGTGGTCTGGCCCCAGCACGCCGGTGAACCCGGTTTTGCGCCACATCGCAATCACCTCGGGCCGGGGGCGGTGAAAGTACAGGTCGCCGCCCATGGCGCGGCGGGCGCTGAGCTCGGCGTCCCACAACTCGGCCCCGGCCAGGTCGATGAAATTCATGCTTTTGCCCATGACGAGCAGGTGCTTTTGGGGTGTGGCTTCGTGCCGCAGGTCGTGCAGCGTGTCGGCAACGTGCTGGGTCGCGCCGAAGTAGACCTCGCCTTCCATGCGCAGCAGCTTGAGTTGTGGGCACTCGGGTAAGCACGACGTGATGGGCTCGGTCGGCAGCAGGTCAATCACCACAAACTGGCGATCTGGCCCCCGGCTGTCAAAGCCCATGGTGCGCATGGCGGGGCGGGAGGTGCGCCACAAAAACGACATCAGCGACAGAATCATGCCGAGCAAAATCGCGGTTTCCAGCCGGATGGTGACGGTGGCCAGCATGGTGACCCCGGCTACAAAAAATTCGGTGCGGCTCAGGTGGGCCAGTTGCTGCCAGCGCGCCACGTCCACCAACGTCAGCGCCACCAGCATCAACAGCGCGGCCAGCGCAGCCATGGGGATCAGCGCCAGCAAACCGCTGCTAACCGCCACCAGCGCCAGCAACAACACGGCCGAAAACACCGACGCCAGCGGCGTTTGGGCACCCGCTTCCAGGTTGGGCATGGAGCGGTTCATGGAGCCACACGACACGTAGCACGAGAAAAACCCGCCGACGATGTTGGACAGGCCCTGGCCGCGAAATTCGCGGTTCGCGTCGATACGCTGGCCGGAGCGCTGGGCCACGGTTTTGGCAATTGAAATGCCCTGCCCCAGCGCTACGATGGTCAACGCAAACGCCAGCCCCAGCAGCTCGGCAGCTTGCGACCAGCCAACGCTTGGCCATTGAAAGTGCGGCCAGGGCATGGCCATGGAGCCGATGGTGCGCAGCGCGGGCAGACTGGTGAAACGCGCCAAGCCCCACGACACGGCTGTGGCCGCCACCAGCCCGATGAGCATGTAGGGCAGCCGGCGATAGGGGTGGTGCAGGCCGCGCGCCAGCAGCGCGGCAACCACCGTCACGCCGGCGATCAGCAAGGCCACAGGTTGCGCCGTGCCTAGCTGGCCGGCCACGTGGTGCATCACGCCCACAGCGCTGTGCTGGGCCGCCGCTCCCAGGCCCAGCAGGTCGGGCAGCGCGTGCACGGCAATCAGCAGCGCCGCACCAGAGGTGAAACCAAACAGCACGGCGGGCGAGATGAAATTGGCCAGCACGCCCAGGCGCAGCGCGCCAATCAGCCACTGCATGACGCCAACCATGACGGTAACGGCCAGCGCTAGCTGGATGTAGGCGGGGCTGAAGGCGGCGGCCAGCGGTGACAGCATGGCAAACAGCGCCAGGGAATTGGCGTTGGTCGGCCCGCTCATGACATGCCAGCTGGAGCCAAACAGTGCGGCGATGATGCAAGGCACCACGGCGGTGTACAGCCCGTATTCGGGCGGCAAGCCAGCCAGCGTGGCAAAGGCGATGCCCTGCGGCAGCACCAGCACTGCACCCAGCAGCCCGGCCAATGCATCGGCCCGCAGCGAGCGCGGGTTAACGCGCTGCACCCAGTCGCCAAACAGGCTGGTCAGCCCGAGGCGCAGCGGTGAGTGATGGAGAGGGGCGGACATGAGCGACAGTTCAGACGGGTGGACCTTACGAATATAGCGTTTTGACAGCGCTGGACGGTCGCATCCCGTGGTCGCTTTTCGCTTGCATGGCTGACCACACAGCGCATGTGCGGCGTCTACAACCCTCAGGGCTTGCGGCAGGTCAGATCTAAAAAACCTGGTGGGCCGCCTGCGCGAAGGCGTCAAGCTGGCGCTGCAGCTGCGGCAGGGCAGACTCAGCCTCCAAAAATTGGTCTTGTGCCACCCAGGCGCTGATTTCGCCAGCTGCGGCCAGCACTGCGTTGGCACCCACGGCCCCCGCCGCGCCGATGAGCGAGTGGACATGGCGGCCGGCCAGCACGGCGTCATGCGCTTGCAGGGCCTGTGCCAGCGCGTCCACCATCACCGCGATACGGCTCACAAAAGACTTCACCACCTCTTGCAGCAAGTCGCGGTCGCCGCCCAGCCGGTCCAGCGCCACCAGCTGGTCAAAAACCGCAGCAGGGGCGACCGAACTGGCCGCTTCTGGCGGCGGTGCAGCAGCGGCGGGCGGCGAAGGCATCCAGCGCGCAAGCTGGCTGGCCAGCTCGGTCCGTGTAAATGGCTTGGCGAGGTAGTCACTCATGCCAGCATCAAGACAGCGCGCGGCTTCACCTTGCATGGCGTTGGCAGTCATCGCAATGATGGGCGTGTGGCAGCCGGCCTGCCTGAGCGCCCGTGCAGCGGTGTAGCCGTCCATCACTGGCATTTGGCAGTCCATCAGGATGAGCGCATAGCGCTGGTCGGCCAGCTCGTCAACCGCTTCCTGCCCGTTCACGACCAGCGCAACGTCCAGGTAGCCGAGAGACCTGAGCAGCCCCAACGCCACCACCTGGTTGGTTGGGTTGTCTTCCACCAGCAAAATCCGGCCCGGCCGGGCGCCAGCATCCACAGCAGCAGCCAGCGGCAACGCGATTGGTGGCAGGGGCGGCGCTACCGGCTGCACATCGGGAATCGACACCACAAAGCGCGCGCCTTCGCCCACGGCACTGTCCAGCGTGATGTGCCCGCCCATCAGGCCGGTCAGCCGTTTGACGATGGCCAGCCCCAAGCCGGTGCCGCCATATTCCCGTGTGGTGGACGAGTCCGCTTGCACAAAATTGGCAAATAAGCGGGCTTGAACCTCAGGCGCAATGCCGATGCCGGTGTCCGACACCGCGAGCTGTAAAGTCAGGCCGCCAGATGGACTGCGGCTGGCCGTCGCCAGCAAACTGAACTTACCGCAATGGGTGAACTTCAGCGCGTTGCCCAGCAGATTGCCCAAAATCTGCCGCAATCGCGTCGGGTCGCCGCAGATCCATTGCGGCACATCTGGCGCTATATGGCCTTGAAACAGCAGACCTTTCGTGCTGGCGCGCACCGAGAACAGAGCGGTCAGGCTGGTGATAAGTGCGTGCAGGTCAAAGTGCACCGACTCCAGCGCCAGGTGGCCGGCTTCAATTTTGGCCAGGTCCAGGAAGTCATTGACCAGCACCAGCAAGGTTTGCGCGCTGCTGTCGATCAAACCCGCGAACCCAGCCTGCTGGGTGGTCAGTGGCTCGTGCATCAGCAGGGCGGTAAGGCCCACAATGCCGTTCAACGGCGTTCGAATCTCATGGCTCATGGTAGCCAGAAATGCGCTTTTGGCGTCGTTGGCGGTCTCGGCAGCCTGTCGGGAGCGCTTGAGCTCGGCGTCGGCAAGATGCTGCGCCGTGACATCCCTGAAACTCCAGACGCGCCCCTGGGCTTCGCCAACCAGCGTGTGCGGCCTGGAATGCAGCTCAATGAAACGACCATCGGTCAGTGCAAGCACATCGAAACTCTCGGCTTCAATGGTTTGGTACAACGTCTCGATTTTTTGCAGAAAGCTTTCCGGATTTTTGATGATTTTTTTGGCCGCCACCAGGATCGCCCGCCCACCGGCCCGTGCGGTGTCTTCCGTGATGGCCATGATGTCCAGAAAGTGGCGGTTGAACAACGCAACCTCTCGCCGCCCGTTAACCACCAAAATACCGTCGGTTGTAGCCTCAAGCGTTGCGCGCGTGATGGCCGCAGCAGACACAAGCTGCGCCTGAGCCACCTTACGCGCCGTGATGTCGCGGTTCGTGCCTGTGACACGGACCGCGTTGCCGTGCGCGTCACGCTCGGTCACACGCCCTTCGCAGTGCACCCAGATATCACCGCCACCCGGCTTGTGAATGCGGTGCTCGACACGGTAGCTGTCAGTGCTTCCAGACGTGATAGCGCGGCTGGCTTGCACCACCAGATGCCGGTCGTCCAGCGGCACCTGCTGAAGCAGGTCTTGGAACCGCATGACGGCAGGCTCGGTGGCGTCACCCGCATCGCCGCTGGCGCTTTGCGCGATGTCGATACCCATCAGCCGAGACCACGTGTCTGACAAATAGACCTGACCGGTTAACAGGTCCATGTCCCACAGGGCCAAGCGGGAGGCCTGCAAAGCACGCTGTTGGCGTTCTTCACTTTGGCGAAGCGCGGCGTTGGCCGCAGCCAACGCGTCATCGGCCGCTTTTTTGGCAGTAATGTCTTGCAAGGTACCCACCAGCCGCCGAGGCCGGCCGCCCTCCAGCTCCACTACCCCCACCGAACGCGTCCAGATGGCGCGGCCGGTGGCCGTCATCATGGGCAACTCGAGATCCCACGGGGTATGGGAGCGCAGGGCGTCGTTGGCGGCCTGTTGGATCAGCGCCTGCCCTTCGGTGCTGAAGTAGCGTGTGTGGTCGTCAAGCAGGGGCTGGTAGTGGGCGGGGAGATCGTAGATACGCCGGTTCTGCTGCGTCCATTGAATGGTTTTCTCCTTCAGGTCCACCTCCCACCCACCGACACCCGCAATGCGCTCGGCCCGGTCGAGAAAACTATTGGCGGCCTGCAACTGAGCCTGTGCTTGCCGCTGCTCGGTGATGTCCTCCACGGTGCCGACAAAACCGCGCTGCGGCGGCTCGCCCCAGGTCACGCCTTGCGCCCGGGCGTGAACATGCACCACATCGGTTCCACGGCGAAGCAGCCGGTGTTCCAGGCTGAACGAGGCGCCACGGACAACCGCACTTTTTAGCGCGACCGTGAATCTGTTCCTGTCATCCGGATGGATGACGTCACGCCAACCCTGACCCAGGCTCTGCGCTGGGGTCAACCCGTAGATCTCCTGCCACTTAGGATTGGTGTAGGTGCTCGAGCCCAGCGCGTCGCATTGAAAAACGCCCATCGGCGAGGCTTCACAGATCAACCGGAAGCGCCCCTCGTTACTGGATACCTCCGGGTAGCAGGCCCGCTCGCGCAGCAACAGGGTCTGCGTGACGGTGCCCGCCAGCTCCGTCAGTGCCACGCGTTGTGCGTCAGTCAGTGTGCGCTTCTGGCGGTCCAGCACGCAGAGCGTGCCAACCCGCTCACCTTCAGGCATCACCAGTGGCACGCCTGCATAAAACCGAATGTGCGGCGCCTGGTTAACCAGCGGGTTGCCTGTAAAACGCGCGTCGTGGCTCGCGTCCATTACTTCCATCAGCGTGGATCCCTGAATGGTGTGTTGGCAAAAAGCGATGCTTCTGTCGGTTTGCGCCAATTCATTTAAGCCCACGTTGGCTTTGAACCACTGGCGCTCGCCGTCGATCAAGGACACAAGCGCAATCGGCGTGCCGCAAATGGCGCTGGCCAGCCGCGCCAGCGACTCAAACACTGGCTCGCTGTCGGTGTCCATCACAGCCAGACGCTTGAGACGCGCCAGGCGCGCTCGTTCGGCCAGCCATGTAAACCGCATGGGTTGTTCGGAAGGGTCCATGTCAGAGGCGCGGCAAGACTTCAACCGCGTCCAGCGCCGGCGTGTTGAGACTTGACGCCATGAGCGCCTGCCGACCAACAAAGGCCAACGCGGCCAGGCCCTGCACGACGCCGACCGGCGCACTGATGTTCCAGCCGCAGGCACGGGCGTTCTCGTTCAGGGCCTTGACCGCATGCAACGCGGGGCCTGCAGCTGTCAAAAACCCAGCGCCGCCATGCAAGGGGTCGTCGATGTGGACCAACTGCAGCGCCCCAGTGCTAATGGAAATGGTCGCCGAAGGTAGCGTGGGCGGGCCGCTGTCGACGGGGCGAGGCAGCGCCTGGAAAGCAGCGCGAATCATTTTTTGCACACCAAAGGCCGCTCGCACCGCCCGCGCCTCGGGGCTGCTGGCTTCGCGGACCTGATCTGCAAGAAAGACCGCCAGCAAATCGTCGCCCATCAGCAGCAGATGCTGGGCACCAAAAAGGTAAAGCGAGTCGCTGGTCGCCTGAAAAATACGCCGGATCACCTGACCAACACCCATGGCGGCCGACATGTCCTGACTCACAAGGCCAAAGGCATCCACCAGCAACACGGTGGCGCAGTCAAACGTCACATCGCGGTTGACGCTGGCCTGCTCGCTCCAGCGGGCACTGAGCTCCTGAACCAGCCGCAGTTCATAGCGTTCCGACAGCGCGTCTTCCTGTTGCTGCAAGGCGCGGTTGGTTTTGTGCTCGGCGGACAAGGCAAACATGGCCTTCTGGCTGTCCCGTTTGGCCAGCAGCGCTGTCGCGGCGTGGCGCAGTTCAGCCGCTCGGACGGGCTTGAACAGGTAGTCGTCAGCACCCGCCGTCATGCCGACACGAACATGCGAGCGATCTGACAGAGCCGTCAGCATGATGACCGGGATCACGCACAGCCGGGGGTCGCGTTTGAGCGCCTCGACAAACTCATAGCCGTTCAGCCCGGGCATCAACACGTCGCACACGATCAGGTCAGGCAACAGGTCGTCGGCCATTTGCAGGCCCGCCTCACCGCTTTCCGCTTCGTGAACTTCGTACCCCGCACTGCGCAGCACGGCACTGGCCAAGAGCCGTTGTGTTGGATCGTCTTCAATGACAAGAACTCGGGTCATGGCGGGTGTTTTATGCGAGGAAAAATGAGCCATGCAGCAGATGCAGGGCGGACCACCTGATATCGCTTCTGGCACCACAGCATTGAAGCACGCCCCCGACGGGCCGACCAGCCCCTGCAGCAGCACAAAGTCACGGCAACGTGACACTTTACTGACCAACATCGTCCCGCGAGCGGGCGCTACGCCAGCCCGGCCATCCGCAGCACCAACCCAGCCAACGCGCATGCGGCGATCACGCGGATCACGCTCCACTTCAGCCGCCAGAGCGCCACAGCGGCAAAAACCACCAAAAACAGCGCCACCACGTCGATTTGGAAGCCATTTATGCCGCTAGCCCAGGTTTTTGTTGCCACGGCAGCTATAAAAAACAGAGCAAGGTTGGCAATGACACCGACCACGGCAGCCGTCACGGCCGCCAGCGGCGCGGTCAGCTTAAGGTTGCCCCGGGTGGACTCAACCCACGGGCCGCCCGCCAGAATGAAGATGAACGACGGCAAAAACGTGAACCAGGTCGCCACGCAAGCAGCCAGCGCCGCGCCCAGAAACAGCGCGTCAGGCCCCAGCACCTGCTTGGCCCAGCCACCCACAAAACCCACAAACGCCACGATAATGATCAGCGGGCCGGGCGTGGTTTCGCCCAGCGCCAAGCCGTCCATCATTTGCGGTGTGGTCAGCCACTGGTAGTGTTCCACCGCCGCCTGGTTCACATACGGCAGCACCGCATAAGCGCCACCAAACGTGAGGAGCGCAGCCTTGGTGAAAAACCAGCCGATCTGCGTCAACGTTGCCTGCCAGCCCGCACTCAGCAGCAGCGCCGCCATGGGCAGCCCCCACAGCAGCACCCCCAGGGCCAGCACAACCGCCAGGCGGGAGCGTTTGAACAGCGCGTGCGGCGGGGTTGGGGTGTGGTCATCAATCACTGCCGGGGCATGTACGCCGGTGCTGCCTGCGCCATGGCCAGCGGCGCCCTTCAGCGCGCCAGGGGCGAAGCGCGCCAGTACTGCGCCCAGCGCCATCGCGCCCAGCACCACCAGCGGAAACGGCACGTTCAGCGCCCACACGGCCACAAAACTTGCTGCCGCAATCCCCCACGGCACTGGCCGAACACGCGGGTTGCCCAGCGACTTGCTGGCAATGCGGTGTAGCGCGTGCAAGATGATGGCGGCCACCGCGGGCTTGATGCCGTAGAAAATGCCCGCCACCCAAGGCAACTGGCCGAACGCCATGTAGACCCAGCTCAGCGCGATCAGCAGCACCAGTGAAGGCAGCACAAACAGCGCCCCAGCCAGCACGCCGCCCCGCGTGCGGTGCATCAACCAGCCCAGGTAGGTGGCCAGTTGCTGCGCCTCAGGCCCGGGTAGCACCATGCAAAAGTTTAACGCGTGCAGAAAGCGCTGTTCGGACACCCAGCGGCGCTTGTCCACCAGCTCGCGGTGCATGATGGCGATTTGCCCCGCCGGGCCACCAAAGCTGATGAAGCCCAACTGAAACCAGAAGCGCAGGGCTTCGCGGAAGGGGATGGCGGGCGGTGTGGCTTGCGGTGTTGTTGTCATGGCGTCCCGGTGTTGATCACCGCTGACGCTACGCGCCGTGGGCAGGGCTTAGAGCTTGTTGGGCATGGCCGACGAGTGGTGATGGGCTATTTTCCACTGTCCGTCGGTGAATGCGTACACATAGGTGTAGCGGGCCGTCACGGTGCTGCCGTCCTTGAAGGCAAACGTGTAAGTGCCGACGTCCTGGGCCGTGTTGCAGCCCACGGTGACAAAGCGCTTGTTGATCGTGCCCTGTGGCTCGCCCTTCAAGAACTTCACAAAGTAGCCACGGATGTCGGCAGGTGTGGTGAGCGGCTCATTGGCCACCGTGGCCAGCAGCACGCCATTGGCGGCGTAATTGGCGGTCACGCGGTCAGCATCCAGTGTTTTGAGGGACGCATTCCAGCGATCAAACAACCCGGCAACCTGCTTTTCATCGGTTTTTTCACAACTGGCGGCTGGTGTCTGCGCAAGGGCAATACCGCTTGCCGACAAGGCCAGCGTCACGGAAAGGGCACGCCAAAAATGGTTTGAATGAGACGAAATTTTCATGGGGCAGATCCTGACTGGGTTGTGTTGCAGCACCTTTTGCTGCAACACCTTTATTGGGCAGGTGGCGTCTGAACCCGGTGTGAGCAGGCCATGAACCGATCATGAAAATCACATGAACGCCAGATGAAAGCGCGGAGCCAGCGGGCCTTCACGCGTTCTGAGGTTCAGGCGCTCAGACGCTCAGGCGTCGGGGCTGTCGTCAAGCCTGTAGCCCAGTCCGCGCACGGTTTTGATCAGCGCCAGCGACTGGCCACAGTCGATCTTGCTGCGCAGGCGGCGGATGTAGACATCCACCACATTGGTCAGGGGGTCTTCAGCGACCCCCCACACATTGGACAAAATGCGCTCGCGGCTGTAGAGCCGGCCGGGGTGGCGCATCAGCAGCTCCAGCAGCGCCAGTTCGCGGGCCGTCAGCCGCAGCAGCACCTCGGCCCGGCTGGCCTGCATGCGGTCCAAGTCCAGACACAGGTCGGCCACTTGCAGCAGGCGGGTGTCCTGCACTCGCCCGTCACTGCCCGCCCGGCGCAGCAGGGCTTCGATGCGGGCTAGCAGCTCCTCAAAAGCAAATGGTTTGGTGAGGTAGTCGTCGGCGCCGAGTCGCAGGCCCGCCACTTTGTCGTCCAGCGTGTCCATGGCGGTCAGCAACAAAATGGGCACGCGATTGCCCGCAGCGCGCAGGGTTTGGCAGACCTCCAGGCCCGAGCGCTCGGGCAGCATGATGTCGAGCAGCAGCAGCTCGAAGGGCTCGGTCTTGGTGGCGGCAACCGCATCAAGGGCCTGCGTGCCGGTGCGGGCCATCTGCACCTGGTAGCCCTCGGCGCGCAGGCCGCGGTCCAGGAAGCGGGCCACGCGCTCGTCGTCTTCCACCACCAGCAGGCGCGTCATGCGGCGGCCACCGCGTTGGGCTCGGCCTGGGCCATCTGCAGCACCGCTTCAGCACCGCCTCCGGGTCGGCTGTGCAGGGCCAGTTGCGCGCCGTGCGCCTGCGCAATGGCCTGGGCAATCGGCAGGCCCAACCCCACCCCATCGGGTCGATGTTGGCGTGCATTGCTGCCCCGGAAATGGCGGTCAAACAACAGAAAGCGCTCGGTTTCAACCAAGCCGATGCCGGTGTCCGTCACCGACAGCCTGAAACCCGGCACGCCAGCGGGCAGCAAAAATGGCACCAGGATGGTGGCAATTTCCCCACCCGCCGGCGTGTAGCGAAGCGCGTTGTCCAGCAGCACCTGAAACAGTTGCTGCAACCGGTCCGCATCGGCGTTAACCATGCAGGGCCGCTCGGGCAACGAAAGCGTCAGCTGCAGATGCTGCACTTCAGCTCGGGCGCGCAAGCTGTCAACCGCGCTGGCCACCGCCTGGCGCAAGTCGCAGCGCTCAAGGCGAAGAGCCATGGCGTCTTCTTCGCCGCGTGCAAAGGCCAGCAACTCAGTGACCCGGGCATTCAGCTGGCGAGTGGTGTCTGCGATTTGCCCAAGCGCCTCGCGCAGCTCTTGCACAGCGGGGTTGCGCGCGCGCAGCGCCACCTCGGCCTCGCCCAGAATCGCGGTGGCGGGGGTACGCAGCTCATGGCTGATGTCCGCAAAAAACTGGCGGCGGCGCGCGTCGATGCGTTGCAACTGACCGTTGGCCGCTTGCAAATCCAGCGTGCGCCGGGCCACCCGCTCCTCCAGATCGGCACGTGCGGCGGTTTCCCGGCGACGGTGGCGCTGGATTTCACTGGCCATGGCGTTAAAGCTGCGCGCGAGCTGGCCGAACTCGTCACGCCGGGTTTCAGGCATGCGGTGATCCAGCCGGTCGGCTTGCAGGGCCTGGGTGCCAAACATCAGCTCGTCTACCGGGCGGCGCAGCCAGCGCGTGAAGTAGATGATCAGCGTCACTGTCAGTAGCACAGTGAGCAGCACCGACGCGGCCAACGTGAGCTTCATGCGTGCCAGCGAACGGTCGGCCGCGCTGGCAGCCTGCTCGCTCAACTCGGCATGGCGCTCAATGGCTCCGGCCAGCAAGATGCGCACGTCGCGGCCCTCGGCAATGTCGAACACGCTAATCATCTCGGCCCATACAGCCCCGCTTTCAGGCGACACCTGCAGCAGCTGCCGCTCGGCCGCGCTCAGTATTTTGGCCCGCAAATTCGTCAGGTTGACCTTGAGCAACTGCAGCGTGCGGTCTGTCTGCTCCGTGACCGCGCTTTCCTCAGCGCCCTCTGCGCCGGCGCGTTCTTCCACTGCAAACGCATTGAGTACATCCACACTTTTTTGCATCCGCGACAGCAGCAGGTCACGCGTTTGCAGTGGCGCGTCATGCGTCAGCAGCAGCTGCGCATACCAGACCTTCAGCCGCTGCTTGTTGGCCGACAGTTCCACATACTGGTTGAGCATGCCCTGCGCAATCCGGTTGCGCCCTTCGTGGTGCTCAACCTGCCGCCCCAGCCAAACAGCCGTGCCCGCCTGCGCCAGTACCAACAGCATGAGCAGCCCAAAAGCCAGCGCGAGACGGAGACGAAACATGGTGGAGACTCGTCCGGTGACGCGTTACCGGGCTGGCCCACGCTGAAACTTGAACACCGCCCGGCTGGCCCGTGCGTTCGGCCACAGGCGGACTTCGCGCCCGTCCTGCAGACCAAACTGGTCAAGGATCTGCAGCTGGTTTTGCCGGGCCAGCGCGGCGAAGTCTTTCAAGGTGCCGACGCGGATATTGGGCGTGTCGTACCACTGGTAGGGCAGCACCCTGGTCACGGGCATGCGGCCGCGCAGCACAGCCAGGCGGTTGAGCCAGTGGCCAAAATTGGGGAAGGCGACGATGCCGATGCGGCCGACGCGCGCGGTCTCTCGCAGCATCACTTCGGCGTTGCGCAGGTGCTGCAACGTGTCGATTTGCAGCACCACGTCAAACGAGTGGTCGGCAAACATGACCAGACCTTCGTCCAGGTTGAGCTGCAGCACATTGACGCCGCGCGCCACGCAGGCCTGCAGGTTGGCATCGTCAATTTCCACGCCGTAGCCGGTGCAGCCGCGTTCCTGAATCAAATACGCCAGCAGCGCGCCGGAGCCGCAGCCCAAATCAAGCACACGTGAGCCGTGAGGTACCAGGCGGGCAATCGACAGCTGGTCGGCAGGCAAAGAGGCTTCAAAATTCACAGCGCTGTTCATACGGCCACCTTGCTTTGAAAGTAGGCCCTTACTGTGCCCAGGTAGCGAGCGTCTTCAAGCAAAAAGGCGTCGTGTCCGTGGGGTGCGTCGATTTCGGCGTAACTCACGTCCCGCTGGTTGGCCACCAGTGCCTTGACGACTTCACGGCTGCGAGCAGGGGAAAAGCGCCAGTCGGTGGTGAAGCTGACGAGCAGGAACTTGGCTGTGGCCGCCTTGAGCGCGGCGGCCAGGTCACCGCCGTGGCGGCTGGCCGGGTCAAAGTAGTCCAGAGCGCGAGTGATCAGCAAGTAGGTGTTGGCGTCGAAGTACTCGCTGAACTTGTCGCCCTGGTAGCGCAGGTAACTCTCGATCTGGAACTCGACGTCCTGGGTTGAAAAACGGTAGCCGCTTTCATGGTCGCCAGAGGCTTCTCTGAGCTGTCTGCCGAACTTCTCATTCATCACGTCGTCACTCAAATACGTGATGTGACCAATCATGCGGGCGATCCGCAGGCCACGCTGGGGCAGCACGGCGAGCCTGCCGTAGTGGCCGCCATGAAAGTCGGGGTCGGTGACGATGGCGCGGCGCGCGACTTCGTTGAAGGCAATGTTTTCGGCCGTGAGGTTGGGGGCGCTGGCCACCACCACGGCGTGGCGTACGCGAGTCGGGTATTGCAGCGTCCAGCTCAGCGCCTGCATGCCGCCCAGGCTGCCTCCCATCACGGCGGCCAGGGTGTGAATGCCCAGGCCATCGAGCAGCCGGGCTTGGGCATTGACCCAGTCCTGCACGGTGACCACCGGAAAATCGGCGCCGTAGACCTCGCCCGTGTCGGGGTTGGTTTGCAGCGGGCCGGTAGAGCCAAAACATGAGCCGAGGTTGTTCACGCCGATGACGAAGAACACATTCGTGTCGACCGGCTTGCCGGGGCCAATCATGGTGTGCCACCAGCCTTCAGATTTTTCTTTCACCCGGCCTGCGTCGTCAAGGTACACCCCGGCAACATGGTGCGAGGCATTGAGCGCGTGGCAGATCAGCACGGCGTTGGATCGGTCGGCGTTCAGCGTGCCGTAGGTCTCAAAACTGAGGTCATACGCACGGATCGATGCCCCGCTGAGCAGCGGCAAAGGCTGTGCGAAATGCATCGACTGCGCTATGGCAACAAGGACGGCTTCTTCAGACACGAATCGGGCTCCTGGGCTCTCAAAACTTTTCAAAGGGTGGTGTGGGATCAGCAGCAGAAACAAAAAAACCCGGCATCGCTAAAGGCGAATCCGGGTCGGGTTGTCACAGGATGCTCGTCTTTAGCGGTACTTTTTACGCGCCCGCAAGCTGATCAAAACGACGCTTTTCAAGTATAGCCGGGTGCACCGTGCTGGATGTTCAGCCCGCAGGAATCACCAGCGCCAGCAAGCCTAGAGCGGCAAAAAACAGCGCAGAGACGATGTGCACTACCCGCAGCGGCACCAGGCGCGTGGCTTTTTCGCCAAACCAGATCACTGGGACATTGGCCAGCATCATTCCTGATGTGGTGCCCGCGACAACAGCAAAGTAGTCGTTAAACCGGGCGGCCAGCATGACGGTAGCGATCTGTGTTTTATCGCCCATTTCAGCCAAAAAAAATACCACTGCTGTGGTCACAAAGACGCCGAATCGAGGCGGTGGCGGCACGCTGTTGTCATCGAGTTTGTCGGGGCTCAGCATCCATACGGCCAAACCCAAAAAGGATGCCCCCACTATCCAACGCAAGGTTTGCGGGTTCAACACGGTTGTGACCCACGCCCCTAGCGCACCGGCCATGGCGTGGTTGGCTACCGTGGCGGCAAGCATGCCAAAGATGATCGGCCAGGGTTTGCGAAACCGAGCGGCCAGCACCAGCGCCAGTAGCTGGGTTTTGTCACCCATTTCCGCGAGAGCGACGATGCCCGTCGAGACAAGAAGAGCTTGCATAGAAAAAAACAATTCTGGCCGGATGAGACACACAATGACGGCACGCTTCCCTCGGCCAAACGTATATTCATCAGAACATGCTCAGGAAGCTGTGCAGTCAAAGGTCTCGCCAGGTTGAACCACGGTCACTGCCGTGTCTGTTAACTGCGTGCGCCATGTCGGTTTCATTGCAAAACCAGACAAGTCTGTTAACACACACGCCTCTCAAACAACTTGAGCTGAGGAGGGCGGGCTACTCCGTCATCACTAGCAACATTGTAGGGTGTGCATGTGTATGGGGCCTGTCCGTCTCAAAAAGTCGACTTTCAACGGAAATTTGAAATGAGATGCGGCTGATGCGGAAGCGCACACAAATACGATGAAATATGTTACTTATCGCTGAATCGGCGAGCCCGTTTCGAAAAATAGTTGCGGTTTGCAGAAGTGAAGCATAATATCCGCGTGCGAGTGTCACCACTCGCACAGGTTAGGTGATCGGTCAGTTTCGCGCGCTACAGCGGTACGCTAAAGATTTGTTGTGCTTTCGGGACCCCATCGCTTTTGTATTTTGTGTTTTTAGAGGAGTCCCTTCATGGGCAACAAACTTTACGTCGGCAATCTGCCGTATTCGGTTCGCGACGAAGACTTGCAACAATCTTTTGGTCAATTTGGCGCTGTCACCAGCGCTAAAGTCATGATGGAACGTGACACCGGCCGCTCAAAAGGTTTCGGTTTTGTGGAAATGGGCAGCGATGCCGAAGCACAAGCCGCTATCAACGGAATGAACGGCCAGCCTTTAGGCGGTCGTAGCGTCGTCGTGAACGAAGCCCGTCCGATGGAGGCTCGTCCTCCACGTACCGGCGGCTTCGGCGGTGGTGGTGGTGGCTACGGTGGCGGCGGTGGTGGTGGTGGTGGTGGATACGGCGGCGGTGCTGGCGGCGGTCGCTCCGGCGGCGGCAGCGAAGGCGGCTTCCGTAGCCCATACGGCGGCGGCGGCGCTGGTGGCGGCCGTTCTGGCGGCGGCGGTGGCGGTGGCCGCGGCGGTTACTAAGCCCTGATCATCAAATGATTTCTCGTGAGCATGCAGTTTTTTTTGATTGAATGCTCACCGCGTCGGTGAAAGCCGATGCAAAAAAGGCCTCGAAATTTCGATTTCGAGGCCTTTTTGCTTTGCGAGCCGTCGCGATTCAATACCAACTCACTGCATTTAAGGGCTGCTCTCCGGCTTGCGGTGTTTGCGTGCCCGACCCGAAAGCGCTTTATCAAGCATTGCGTTGGGCAACAACCGAAGCAGCTTGGCCACCACGCCCATCTGCCACGGAATCACGCGGTAGCTGGCACCGGCCTGGATTGTTAAAAACGCCTTTTCCGCAAAGGCTGATGAAGACATCAGAAATGGCATGGCGTAACGGTTCTGTTGCGTCAGCGGGGTGTCGATGTAGCCCGGACAGATCGTGACCACGGCAACGCCGCTGGATTTGAGCTCACCGCGAAGGCTTTCGCAGTAACTGATCACCGCCGCCTTGCTGGCACAGTATGCCCCGTGCCCAGGCAACCCGCGGATACCTGCAACACTGCCAATGCCCACCAATGTGCCAGAACCGCGGCGGGCCATGGCACGCACAAACGGATGAAAGGTTGCCGCCATGCCGACATTGTTGATGGCAAAGGTGTCCCTCATTACCTCCAGGTCGTCGCATTCGCCGGTGTCCATTCCCACACTGACGCCAGCATTAGCAATCACCACGTCGGGCAGGCCCTGTGCATTGATACAAGCTTCGCCCATGGCAAGCACCGCGTCAATGTCGGCCACATCTGTCCCGTACACCTGAAAGCGATCCGCATCAAAACTGTTGGCAAACGCCCAGTCTTGCACCAGCGACACGCGACGCGCCACCAAGCCCAAGCGATACCCGGCGGCGTAATACCGCAGCGCGAGCGCCTGACCGATACCGCTTGACGCACCGGTGATGAGGACAAGCCGACTCACGGCGTGCCCTTCATCGCTGCCCGGGGATGCAGAACACCCTTAACGCGGCCTGCAAGATTGGCTACGCCATCGAGATTGTTGTATTCAAAGCTGTCGCCGGTGAACTGATCGGCGCCTCGAATCAACACCACGGGTTTGTGCGATTTCACGCGCTCATCGTTCAAAAATACATGGAGAAAGTCACCTCGAAACTCTAAACGCGGTACCGTTTTCAAGGCGTCACCCGACGCGGTTTCGAGCAGCGACTCGCGAATGACCACAGCATCCCCTGCCAGCTGAACTTCAGAGCCGTCCCCGTTGCTGTAGGCGCGGTTTCCTTTGGCGTTGATCACTTCTCCGCCAGGGTTAATGTTGTGTAGCCTGGCGTTGTCGATCTCTAAAATGTCGGTGTCGAGATAGTGACGCCCTTCTGCCCCCCGCAATTGACTTTTTAGAACACCCGCTGCGTCATAACTCCTGATGGTGAAGTTGCGTAGAAAATAATCGATCTCGTGTTTGGCCTGCGCTCTGGCCACCAATGTAGGGGCGTTGGGCGTATTGTGAGACAGCCAATAGGTGCCGGAAGCCAGAAAACCCATCATTAACAACGGCGCATAGAGTGATGCCCTGTCCCACAGCCCGATGGCGCGACGCCAGAAAGATGGCGTCTGCCCCTGAGCCACCGTCTTAGACAACACGACAGCGCGTGGCAGTGCCGTGGTCATTGCGCGTACTCCGCCAGCAAATGCGCGTAGCGGCCGTTGGCATTCAGCAGAAGGTCACACAGTTCACGCACGGCGCCATGGCCGCCTGCTGCTGCGGTCATGTGGTGCGCAATGGCCTTGACCTCGGCATGTGCATGCGGGGGTGCTGCGCTGAAAACACAGCGTCGCATCACGGGCAGGTCGGGCCAGTCGTCACCCATCGCTGCTGCTTGCGACCAGTCCAGGTTTAGCGAAACCAGTGTTTCCTCAGCGGCAGGACACTTGTCTTCGGTTCCGAAATGGGCATGAGTCACGCCCAGCGCCTCAAGTCGCAAACGCAACGCTGGGCTGTCTCGTCCTGTGATTACAGCGGGCGTGATACCGGCTTTTTGTAGCAGCTTGAGCCCATGACCGTCCAGCGTATTGAAGCGTTTTAGTGTTTCACCCTGTGCTGACAGGTACAGGCCGCCGTCAGTCAGCACCCCATCTACGTCCAGAAAGACAACGCGAACGCCTTGTGCGCGAAGCAGCAGCGCCGGGTCAAAGTGCATCACGGGCTCAAGCGGTTTCACTAGATAACTTTCGCGCGCATCAGGTCGTTGGTGTTAAGGGCGCCGCACAGCCGGCCTGATGCATCAATGACCAACACACTCGTGATGCGGTGCTGCTCCATCAAGGCGACTGCATCCACAGCCAGCGCGCTATCGCGCACCGTGTACGGATTCGGGTGCATCACGTGAATAGCCTGCTTGCTGCGCAAATCCTCGCCTTTTTCAACCAGCCGACGTAAATCGCCATCGGTGAAAATGCCGACAACGTGGTGGTCCGCATCAATCACAGCCGACAAACCCAGCCCTTTTCGGCTCATTTCACGCATCAGGTCGCTGAAAACGGCATTTGGCTCCACCTGAGGCACGTCAGCACCGGTTCGCATCACGTCGCTGACATGTGTCAGCAACTTGCGCCCGAGAGACCCGCCGGGATGCGACCGCGCAAAATCTTCGGGCTGAAAACCGCGAGCATCCAGCAAAGCGACGGCCAACGCGTCTCCGAGGGCCAACTGGGCCGTTGTGCTGGCTGTCGGGGCAAGATTTAGCGGGCAGGCCTCTTGCACCACACTGCTGTCGAGCGTGATGCGCGAGTGCCGCGCTAATGACGACTTCAGGCCGCCGGTGATCGCGATCAAGGGAACGCCCTGCCGAACCAGCATGGGGAGAATCGACGTGAGCTCTTCGCTTTCACCGCTGTTGGAGATGGCGAGCACCACGTCGCCTGGCTTGATCATGCCCAAGTCACCGTGACTGGCTTCAGCGGGGTGAACAAACATCGCAGGGGTTCCAGTGGACGACAACGTGGCCGCGACCTTTCGCCCAATATGCCCGCTTTTGCCCATGCCCATCACCACCACGCGTCCTGTGCAGGCAAGCATCAGTGCCACGGCGGCTGAAAACCGGGCGTCGACGCGGTCTGACAAACCCAGCACCGCCGACGCTTCGATGACGAATGTTTTGCGGGCCAGTTCCTGGGCCTGCTGCGCTTGTGCATTGGTGAAAGGGGGGGCTACTGCGGCCGAGTCTGAATGCATCCCTCATTCTATCGACCGATGCTGCCGCGTCTGGCCACGCGCACAGCAACCCAGTCCACGCCGTAGCCCAAAAACTGCATGGTGCGTTTGGGCACGCGGCGCAAATCGCGAGGTTTCGACCTGGTTTTTCCTGGCGCGCAGCCCGCTCACACCACTGCCCCTTCCGCTACGATGCCGCCATGAGTTCACTAGAACTGACGCTTGTCTATTTGCTGGCCGCCGTGCTGGGAGTGGTTGCATGCCACAAGCTGCTGCTGCCACCGATGCTCGGCTATCTGGCGGTGGGGATAGTCATCGGCCCGCACGCACTGGCACTTTCCAACAGCGCTGAAAATGTTCGCCATCTGGGAGAGTTTGGCGTCGTATTTTTGATGTTCGTGATTGGACTGGAGTTCAATCTGCCCAAGTTGCGCGCCATGCGGCAGCACGTGTTTGGGCTGGGCCTGTTGCAGGTCGTGTTGACCATCGTTCTGGCGACGCTGGGTTCGTTGTTTTTAGCCAACCTGGCGCCCACGTTGTGGAAAATGGATTGGCGTACCGCGCTGGCGCTGTCGGGCGGAATCGCCATGAGCAGCACCGCCATTGTGGTGAAGCTGTTGTCCGAGCGGCTGGAGCTGGATTCAGAGCATGGCAAACGCATCATGGGCATTTTGCTATTCCAGGATTTGGCGGTCGTGCCGTTGCTGGTGCTGATTCCCGCGCTGGGCTCCACGCCCGACAAATTGCTGATTGCGCTGGCACTTGCGGGCGTCAAGGCAACGGTCCTGGTTGGCTTGCTGCTCACTGGCGGCCAACGCGTAATGCGCTGGTGGCTCACGCTGGTCGCTAGGCGCAAGAGCGACGAGTTGTTTGTGCTGAACCTGCTGTTTGTGACGCTGGCGCTGAGCTGGCTGACAGAGCTAGCCGGTTTGAGCCTGGCGCTGGGCGCTTTCATCGCTGGAATGCTGATTTCAGAGACCGAGTTCAAACACCAGGTCGAAACCGATATTCGGCCCTTTCACGACGTGTTGTTGGGGCTCTTCTTCATCAGCATCGGCATGATGCTCGATTGGCGGCTTGTGCTGGAGCGCTGGCCGCTGGTCTTGTTGTTGGCAACGCTGCCCGTGTTGTTCAAGTTGGCGCTGGTGACGGGCCTGACCAGACTGCTGGGTGCCACCACGGGGGTATCGCTCCGCACAGGCCTGTTTCTGGCGCAGGCCGGCGAATTCGGTTTTGTGTTGCTCTCGCTGGCACAGGAAAATGCGCTGGTTCCGCTGCACCTGCTCAACCCCATCCTGGCCAGCATGGTGCTGTCGATGCTGGCGACGCCGTTCATCATCAAGTACAACAACGTGATCGTAATGCGGCTGGCCAGCAGCGAGTGGCTGCAGCAGTCGCTGCAGATGACCTCAATTGCGCGCGCGTCCATCAATGTCAACAAGCACGTCATCATTTGCGGCTACGGGCGATGCGGCCAGAACTTGGCACAAATGCTGACCAACGAAGGCATTCCGTACATGGCCCTGGACTTGGACCCGGATCGTGTGCGGCAGGCCGCCGCTGCCGGTAATTCGGTGGTTTTTGGCGACGCTGTGCGGCTTCAGGCGCTAATGGCAGCGGGATTGGCGCGCGCCAGCGCCGTGGTGGTGACCTACCTGGACACCGCCAGCGCGTTGAAAGTTCTGGCCAACGCCCAGGTACACGCGCCCTCGGTGCCGGTGATTGTTCGTACGCAGGACGATCACGATCTGGAAGTCCTTCAAGCCGCAGGCGCCACCGAAGTGGTTCCGGAAGCTATCGAAGGCAGCCTAATGCTGGCCAGCCACGCGCTGGCGCTGGTAGGTGTGCCTATGCGGCGCGTGATTCGTGTGGTGCAGGATCAGCGCGACGCCCGGTACAACCTGCTGCGTGGTTATTTCAGGGGCGCGGACGACGACACCGTGAACGAACAGCGTGAAGCACGGCTGGGCACCGTCACACTGCCGGCGGGTGCCCGGGCAGTAGGTTTGCCTTTGAGTATGGTGGCGCAAAGCTTCGCGCCAGTTCGTGTAATGAGCTTACGGCGCAGCGATGGCAAACCACAAGCCGCGCGGGACGAAACCCTCCTGATGGGTGGCGACACGTTGGTGTTGTCGGGCACACCTGAAACACTGGCAATGGCTGAAGAGCGCCTGCTACGCTGACAGCAAGAAAGATGACAACAATAGTGATTGACGGAGATCCAGATAACACATGCATCGACGTGACTTGTTAACAAAAGCCGCCACCTCGTTTCGGGCTGCAGCACACGTGGACACTGCCATTGCGCAACCATTTGAAGATCTGGCAGGCCTGTAGCGCAGAGGCGCTTGTGTTGTGGCGCTGAATGCTGGCTTGTCGCGGTTCACGTTGGTTTCGGTCAAAAATAACCTGCTACACCGTTATGTGCTATTTTTTAATAGCAATGCAGGCAGAAAATACCTGGGCTAGAGGCTGTTTTTGCTTACAAATCACATTTTCGATGTCTGGTGCGCTGAATTCAGGTCAATCCGCCGTATTGTGTCGCGCTCAGTCCTGGCACAGGTGCGCCGTCTAGCACCTCAGTATCTTCGAAATCTGGCTGCCGCGATGCTTGACGCAACCCTAGCTTGCCCCACTTTGCTTCACGTGTAAGCGCGGGATACTCCCGTTTGTCGGCCACCAATCTGGCCTCACGAAACGCCGCGAGTTCGTCGAACTCGATGGTTTTGTACACCGGTAGTTCGCGATTTTTTCCGTCGCCTTGCTCGTCGGACTCCACGGTCGTCTGGAACTCAGATTTTGGATGTCTGTCAAACGCTGACTGGTCAAGTCGCCAATACACCGACGACACAGCAATATCAAAACGGGTCATGGCGTGAACCATGATTTTTTTCTCGATCTCAGGCCACCTTTCAATCTGTGCGCTTTTTTGCTGCGACAGGTCCACCATGACCAGAAAAGTATCGCCCCGTTGATCAAGTGGCAACACCTTGAACTTGTACTGTGACGACAACATGCCCGAGCGCGTCATCGCTTCGCGAATGGCAAGATACAGCTGCTCCCGTCGGTTGTGGCGGTGCGTTTTGGTGTCCTCTTTGCGAGACGCCGTGTCAACGGCAGCAAGCTCCCGGCCCTGAGCCGAGTGATTGCCACGCTTGGCCATACCGGGAGCACCCGACAGCCAGCTAAAAAGGGACATGGTGTGGCTTTCTTGAAAGGTGTGATGTGTTTGGCGCTGCTAAATCTGGCATGTGTCAAACCGCCTCAGTTTAATCAGCACAGGCGCAGTATGACGAGATCATCCACCTTGTGAGTCAAAAACGTCAGAAAACGACGCCATCCGTCAAGTTACCACCACACGGCGAAGCCCGTGATAGAGCTGTTCGGCCATCACTGCACCCTGTCCATGGTTAACGCGTGAGCCAAAGCACAGTGCCGACTCAAGAGCTCGGTGTAGCGCATGGGCGACAGACATCAAAGCTGTCTTGGAGCCGTCACCGCTACGGTGGCGCGTCGCGGTTGATGATAAAAGACACTGCCCTCACCGATCACCGTGCCAACGCTGACCACGACCATGCGGCGCCGCTCTTTTTCATCCTCGCAATGAACACTGAGGACACCGCGTTTAATGAAATAAACCGCGCGATCCAAAGCGCCTTTTTTGATCGACACACCTGTCCGGCAACGATGGGGACGGGTTGTAGGTAGCTTGCCGGAGCATCCCATTGCGATGCGTCGAAAACGCAGCGCAGCGCATCTGACTCATGACCGGTCGCGACAGCGTCCCCTAAGCCCACTAAGTTAAAACGGTCTGAATGGGGTGGCGTTGCGACCACGATGCCGAAAGGTAACTTGCTGCTCCACTGACAGCAAGAGCGCATGGCTGAGGCTTACAACTGATACACCACGCAGGAGATCGCGGTGCAATCGCTACTTGCCAATGCAAAATCGCGAGAAGATTTCACCGAGCAGATCGTCTGACGAAAAAGCACCGGTGATCCGCCCGAGTTCGCGCTGCGCTTGGCGCAAATCTTCAGCCAGCAAATCGAGCGCGGGCTGGCGCGCCAACATTTGAGCCATGGCGGTTTCCAATTGCATGGCCACTTGGTTGAGCGCGCGGAGGTGCCTCTGCCTGGCCATGAAAATACCTTCGGGGTTGGCTTGCCAACCTACGGTTGTCAGCAAGCGTTGGCGCAGCGTGTCCAGACCATGACCCAATTTGGCAGAAATTTGCAGACTTTTGGGCGGTAGTTCGGCGTTCGGCGCAAGGTCTGACTTGTTCCAGACATGAATCACAGGTGTTTTTTCAGACAGCAATCGGGCCAGTTCCTTGCTGATCATGGCGTCTTCCGCTGCGCAGAGCGCCGCCAAATCGCGGTCAACACTGGCGTGACACGGCGTGTCGTGCAGAAAAACCACCGCGTCAGCGCCTTCGATTTCTGTCCATGCACGCGCGATGCCAATTTTTTCAACCTCATCTGTTGTGTCTCTCAAGCCGGCCGTGTCGACCACATGCAGCGGCACACCATCGATTTGAATCAGTTGCGACACCTTGTCTCGCGTGGTACCAGCAATTGGCGTCACGATGGCAATATCGGCTCCTGCGAGTGCATTGAGCAACGAACTCTTCCCGGCGTTCGGTTGGCCTGCGATGACAATCTTGATGCCTTCGCGCAGGATGGTGCCCTGGACGGCGCGTTGCATCACGCTTGCCAATGTACTTTGCAAGCGCCGCAATTGACCCAGCGCATCCGCTTTTTGAAGAAAATCAATGTCTTCCTCCGGAAAGTCAAGTGTGGCCTCCACCAACATACGCAGATGAATAAGTTGCTCAAGCAGCACGTTGATGGCCTGCGAGAACTCACCTGACATAGAACGTGCAGCTGACCGAGCGGCAGTTTCAGTGCTGGCGTCAATCAGGTCGGCAATGGCTTCTGCCTGCGCCAGGTCGATCTTTTCATTCAAGAAAGCCCGCTCAGTAAATTCACCGGGCTCTGCCAGCCGAAGTTGGGCCAGGCACGGCTGTAAAGCGTGATCGAGCGTTGCCGCTGCCTCAAGACAGCGCGCAACCAAGAGCTGAAGTACCACCGGTCCACCGTGAGCTTGCAGCTCTAGTACATCCTCGCCGGTGTAGGAGTGAGGCGCCGGGAAGTAAACCGCCAGTCCTTTGTCAATAGTCTGGCCGTCTGCGTCTCGGAAAGGCATGTAGGTGACTTGTCGCGCCGCCAAGGTCTTATGGAACAACGCCAACACAAGCGGCTCGATGCCTCGCCCCGAAATGCGGACAATCCCCACACCTCCACGTCCAGGGGCAGTCGCCACCGCAACGATGGGATGATGGTGACGGCTCAACATTGGAGCACTCCGTGGCGTTTGACTTGGCGTTCACACATTAAAAAAGCCGCAAAACATTGCCTTTTGCGGCCTTTCTGTGTATTTTTCCGAAAAGCAAATTTACCTGAATTTCGGTAAATTGAACTGTGGAGGCACGCCCATGCGGGTGTTGATCACCCACTGCTGAGTAATGGACAGGACGTTGTTCGTAATCCAATACAGCACCAGACCGGCTGGAAAGAAGAAAAACATCACGCTGAAAATTAGCGGCATGAACCACATGAGCTTGGCCTGCATCGGGTCGGGTGGCGCAGGATTCAAGGCAGTCTGCAACATGGTGGTCAGTGTCATCACCACCGGCAAAATGAAGAACGGATCAGGGGCGGACAGATCTTTGATCCACAAAATCCAAGGCGCGTTGCGCATCTCTACGCTGGACAACAACACCCAGTACAGCGCAATGAAAACGGGAATTTGAATCACGATCGGGAAACAACCACCCATGGGGTTGACTTTTTCCTCCCGGTAAATTTTCATCATTGCTTGCTGCATTTCCTGCGGCTTGTCTTTGAGCCGCTCGCGCATTTCAGTAATTTTTGGATTGATGGCCTTCATTTTTGCCATGCTGGCGTAAGCCTTAGCGTTTAACCAGTAGAACGCAATTTTGAGCAGCAACACGAGAGCGACAATCGACCAACCCCAGTTGTTGATGAAGCCGTGAAGCTTGTCAAGCAACCAATACAGTGGCTTGGCCAAAATTGTCAACCAGCCGTAGTCTTTGACCAATTCCAGACCTGGAGCCAAAGCTTCTAGTTTCTTCTCTTCCTGCGGACCTACAAAAAAGGTGGCATCCATCGATTTGGTGGTTCCCGGTGCAATTTGCCCCAATGCGGTAATCATGCCTACCGAGTAAAGATTGTTGTCAACCCTGCGCAAGAACAGGTCTCTCTGGATGCCGTCAGCCAAAATCCAGGCCGTTGCAAAGTAGTGTTGCACCATGGCAACGTAGCCATTGCTAGCTTGTTTTTCGACATCGACTTTGTTCGACTCAATAGTCTTGAACTCGACCTTCTGATACTTTTTCGCCTCGGTGTAGATTGCAGGCCCCGTGAACGTTGAATAAAAGGACGATTCGCCGGGCGGCTTGTTACCGTCTCGAACCAGTTGCAGGTAAAGCTGTGGCGCTACCGCAACCGCAGCCGTGTTGCTGTTTGCGATCTCGTGTCGCACGTCGATCCCGTAAGAGCCTCGCTTCAGCGTGTATGTCTTGACCAGTTTCACGCCGCCGACTTCCGCCGATTCAAAGCGCACCTGCAAATCGTTTTGACCGTCTTTCAATTCACGGTCACCCTGCACCAGTGTCATAGGCGTCTTGTGGGTCGGCAGTGCGCCCGACTGACCAATCAGGCCGGTCTGTGCCATGTAGACGCGGTTGGCACTCTGGTCTAACAGGACAAAACCCGTGTCCTTGTTGGCCATGTCCTGGAACTTGTTGAAGCTGGAGTGAACCAGTGAGCCGCCGTCGGTGTCGAAGGTCAGTGACAACACATCCGTACGCACCACCACCTGTTGACGTGCGGATGTGAGGGGTGACGGCGCTCCGCCCGGAACACTGCCCGGAACCAACCCTGTGCCTTCGCTCGCAACAAGAGGCACCGAGTTGGATGGCGACGACGTCAGCGTGGCAACTGCAGGTTTGGCAACTTGAGTAAGCTGCGTGGACGACGGGAAGAATGTTGCTTTTTGGCCGTTGAAGACCTGCCATTGATCCCATAACAGAACCATGGAAAAACCAAAAATCACCCACAAGATGGTGCGGCGGATGTCGTTCATGACGATGTCTTTTCTGAAGAGGAAGAAGGGGTCGATCGCCCAATAAGGCTGGAAAAAAGCGCCGCTGCGCATGGGTGTTGTGCAGAACGCACAGGATCATGTCCACCTTCACACCACGGATTGCAGCGTGCGAGGCGCCGCAGTGTAAGACACGTGCCCGCCACGGCGCCCCTGTCTCTGAGGGCCTGCAACGCGTAAACGGAGCAGGTGGGCTCGAACCGGCAAGCGGCGCCTAGCCACGGACTGAGGAGCAGGCGATAGGCACTGACAAAGCACATCAGCACACGCCGGGGCAGGCACCAAAACCAGCGTGACCATGTCAACGCGGCCAACCTAAAATGAGAGCGATCAGGCGTCATGGTTCACTGGCAGCGCGAGTTGCCACGCAACTCAATAGCTCCTCGATCTCGGCTCGAACAGCCAGCTTGAACACTTCAGATGTAGCGCTGATATACACAGCTCGGTCAAAACTCTTGCGGAGCCTGACCACATGAGCCTGCGACAACAAACGATCGCCAAGTGATTCACCAATGCAATAAATCTGCCGCCTGATAGTGTTGCGGGTCACAGCGCGCTTGGCCCAACGTTTGGGCACCATAGCCCCAATCCAGACGTCCTGAACCGCAAATAAAGGCGGTGAGGATGCGGTTTTTTTTTCATCGCCCGCGACAGCAATTTCGAAAGCCTTGCGGTGGAGCGCAAAGTGACCGGTTTTGGAAACAATTGGCCCAGCAAGCACAGCTTGGAACTGAGGTCGTGTTTTGAGTCTTAGCACTGACACTGGGCGTTAGTGCTGATCAAAACCAACGAGCACAATAGGTTTAGACCGCGAGGCGCTTACGCCCTTTGGCGCGGCGGGCAGCGATCACCGCACGACCGCCGCGTGTTTTCATACGCGTCAAGAAGCCGTGTGTGCGAGCGCGTTTGACTTTGGAGGGCTGATAGGTGCGTTTCATGATGAATCCAAGTGGCCGATGAACGGCCGGGTTGCTTGAGGGAAATTCTCAGTCTGCGTTGGAAAACTTCTGTTTATGCAGCGCATCAACACTTGACACATGCGGTGACAGCCAACTTGCGTCAACAGGAAGAATTTCGTGCATTTTGGCGCCAGACAACAAAAAGCTTGCTGCTAAACGACCCACTCATACCTTTGGTACGAGATAGTTCGAATACCGGCTAAGCAGGCCGCCAAAACTGGAGAACTCTTGATTATGGCAGATATCAGGCTTTGGGCAAGTTCGGTTGTCCGGCAACGATGGGCTGACCTTCGCACAGCGTTCACGCGTCGCAGTGCTTTAGGCTGGTGGTCCTTCTTTTGTCTCCTATTCAATTCTTAAATTTCAATTTAGTAGCAGTAGTAAGCAAGGCCTTTTTTTGTGGATATCCCGCAATTCCTGAACGAAATCAACTGCTTGCTGGTTGTGTAACCTTGTGGTGGGAGTGCACCCCACGTGGTTTGCATTCGTTAACAACTTTTGAACCAGTGACAGTGCTGTGGATAAGTCACGGCTTGTCCGAAAGTTGTCCCCAGCCTTTCTAGCGTCTTCTGCAAGGCGAAGTCGCCCAGTCACTTATTCAACGGGTTGACTGCTCCGTCCGGTCTTATCCTTCACCGGTGAGACATTCAAGCCTTTTAAGCTTCTCATAACAATGTGGTGGCCTGAAAAATGTGGATAACTTTCGCCCAGACTACAATCTGGCGTGCAAAAATTTAATGATATCCACAACCGAGCTTCCTGGGTGCGTCATCCCATACGCAGACCAGTGCGTCATGAGTGAACATGCTGCTCCAAACACGGCGCCTGATTTGTGGACAGCCTGTGTAGATCAGTTGGCGCAGGAACTGCCTGAACAGCAGTTCAACACCTGGATTCGCCCACTGGTAGCCGAAGTGTCTGGGGATCTGTCGCGCGTCACGATTCAGGTAGGTAACCGTTTCAAGCTGGACTGGATACGGGCCCAGTATGCTTTCAAGATCTCTGCAATTTTGGGCGCTATATCGGGGCAGAAAACAACACTGGAATTGGCACTGGCGCCTCGCGAGGCTTTGACAAAGACACGGGCCTCTGTGTCCGAAACAGCAAATAACCTTGCCAATGAAGCTGTGGAGGTTGTGCTGGCATCACCCTTGGCAGGAGTTGCTGGTGCGGCGTTCAAAAGCCGACTGAACACTGCTTTGACGTTCGACACGCTGATCGAAGGCACTGCCAATCGCATGGGGCGCGCTGCAGCGCTGCATGTGTCGAGTAGCCTCGGGCAGTTGTACAACCCATTGTTTATTTATGGTGGTGTGGGTCTGGGTAAAACCCATCTGATGCATGCGATCGGCAACAAGCTGGTGGCCGACAATCCGGTAGCAAAGGTGCTTTACATTCATGCAGAGCAGTTTGTGTCGGATGTGGTGAAGGCCTATCAGCGCAAGACTTTTGACGAATTCAAGGAGCGTTATCACTCCTTAGACTTGTTGCTCATTGACGACGTGCAGTTTCTTGCCAATAAGGACCGCACGCAGGAGGAATTTTTCAACGCCTTCGAAGCCCTGTTGACGAAAAAATCACACATCGTGATGACCAGCGACACCTACCCTAAAGGATTGACAGACATTCACGAGCGGCTGGTGTCACGTTTTGACTCTGGGTTGACGGTGGCGATCGAGCCGCCAGAATTGGAGATGAGGGTCGCTATTCTGATTCGAAAAGCAGAAGCGGAAAGTACTGTGATGCCTGAAGAGGTCGCATTCTTCGTCGCCAAGAATGTGCGTTCCAACGTGCGCGAGCTGGAAGGAGCGCTTCGAAAAATCCTGGCGTATTCCCGCTTCAACATGAAAGAAATATCCATTCAGCTGGCACGTGAAGCTCTGCGAGATCTGCTGTCGATCCAGAACCGCCAGATCTCGGTAGAAAACATTCAGAAGACCGTGGCTGACTATTACAAGATCAAGGTTGCTGATATGTACTCGAAAAAGCGGCCTGCAAGCATTGCCCGGCCGCGGCAAATTGCCATGTATTTGGCAAAAGAGTTGACCCAGAAGAGCCTGCCGGAGATCGGGGAGTTATTTGGCGGCCGTGATCACACCACGGTTCTGCATGCGGTGCGCAAAATGGCGGCTGAGCGCCAGCAGATGACCGAGTTGAATCAGCAGCTCCACGTGCTTGAACAGACACTGAAGGGTTAGGACAATCCAGAGACAACCGCAAGGCGGTTTTTTTAACTCCAAAAGCTTGGGGACAAGTTTTGAACAAGCGATGGCTTATCCACAGAAGCCAATGACAATGTGAAGTTGTTCCACTTTACAGATCACACTGAAAGCAACAGGAACACAGGGTTAAACAAGCGCCAAGTGCTTGATTTGAAACGGGAAAATTCAGTAGTCCACAGCCAGGGCGTATGCTTACTACTGCTATTACATTGAATTAAAAGATTAAAGATAAGACAAGAGGAATACATGATCGTTCTGAAAGCCACTCAAGACAAAGTGCTGTCTGTTCTTCAATCGGTTGCCGGCATCGTCGAGCGCCGCCACACGTTGCCCATTCTTGCGAATGTGTTGATCCGCAAGAATGGCTCACAGATCCAGTTGACCACCAGCGATCTTGAAATTCAGATCAGAACGAATGCAGAGCTTGATGGGGATGTGGGCAATTTCACGACCACTGTCGGCGCCCGAAAATTGATTGATATCCTGCGATCCATGCCGAGCGATCAAACGGTGTCGCTCGAGTCGGCTCAGAACAAGTTGATTTTGAAAGGCGGGAAAAGCCGCTTCACATTGCAGACGCTGCCGGCTGAAGATTTCCCGCTGGTGCAGGAAGCCGCCAACTTCGGGCCTGCTTTTTCCGTCCCGCAAAAAGTGCTGAAAGAGCTGCTCAACCAGGTGTCGTTTGCCATGGCGGTACATGACATTCGCTATTACCTCAACGGAATTCTCTTTGTAGCGGAAGGCAAACAGCTCAGCCTGGTCGCCACAGACGGCCACCGTTTGGCGTTCTCGTCGGCGACACTGGATGTGGAAGTGCCCAAGCAGGAGGTGATCCTGCCGCGCAAGACGGTGCTGGAAATGCAGCGCTTGCTCAGCGACAAGGAAGGCGCCATAGAGATGCAGTTCGCGGGCAACCAGGCGAAGTTCAGTTTTGACGGCATGGAATTCGTGACCAAGCTGGTCGAGGGCAAGTTTCCGGACTACAACCGCGTGATTCCCAAAAACCACAAAAACATCATCACGCTGGGCCGTGAACCCTTGCTGCGCAGCTTGCAGCGTACGGCGATTTTGACGAGCGAAAAGTTCAAAGGCGTGCGCCTGAATATCGAACCGGGCACCTTGCGTGTGGCGTCGAACAACGCCGAGCAGGAAGAAGCGGTGGACGAGTTGGACATCGACTACGGTGGTGACGACATTGAAATCGGTTTCAACGTGACCTACCTGATCGATGCGCTGGCTAACATGAGCCAGGACATGGTCAAAATGGAGCTGTCCGACTCCAACAGCTCTGCGCTGCTGACCATTCCAGACAACACCACGTTCAAATACGTGGTGATGCCTATGCGTATTTGACGCTAACACCAAGCCATTGACACCGACAAACCCGCGCACATTCGCGGGTTTGGTCATTCATAGACAAGAGAAAAGTGGGCCATGACCGAACAAAACAAACCAGCTGACGCCAACCAGGTCAACGTGACCAACGCCAACAACGACGGCATTGGCGGCGCGGGCGAGGCGAGTTCCAACTTCCAGCCCAAAATCGACACCAACCAAGCCGGCGCATCGGAAGCGTACGGTGAGGGCTCAATCCAAATTCTGGAAGGCCTGGAGGCTGTACGCAAACGCCCAGGCATGTACATTGGCGACACGTCGGACGGCACCGGGCTGCACCATTTGGTGTTCGAGGTGGTCGACAACTCGATCGACGAGTCCCTAGCCGGGCATTGTGACGACATTGTGGTCACCATCCACACCGACAATTCGATCAGCGTGGTGGACAACGGCCGGGGCATCCCGACCGGGGTCAAGATGGACGACAAACACGAGCCCAAACGCTCGGCCGCTGAAATCGCACTGACCGAACTGCATGCAGGTGGCAAGTTCAACCAGAACAGCTACAAGGTGTCGGGCGGCCTGCACGGCGTGGGTGTGAGTTGCGTGAATGCATTGTCAAAAATGCTGCGCCTGACAATTCGACGTGACGGCAAGGTGCACACCATGGAGTTTTCCAAGGGGTTTGTGCAAAACCGGATAGTCAAGACTGTGGGCGGCGTGGAAGTGTCACCGATGAAGGTGATGGGTGACACCGACAAGCGCGGCACGGAAGTTCACTTCCTGCCAGACACCGATATCTTCAAAGAAAACAACGACTTTCATTACGAAATCCTGAGCAAACGCCTGCGCGAGCTCAGCTTTCTGAACAACGGCGTGAAGATCCGTTTGAAAGACGAGCGCTCGGGCAAGGAAGACGACTTCGCGGGGGCCGATGGCGTCAAAGGCTTTGTGGGCTTTATCAACAAGGGCAAAACCGTGTTGCACCCCAACGTGTTCGCCGCGATGGGGGACCGCCAGAGCGACCAGGGCACCAACATCGGTGTGGAGGTGGCGATGCAGTGGAACAGCGGCTACAGCGAGCAAGTGCTGTGTTTCACCAACAACATTCCCCAGCGTGACGGCGGAACCCACCTGACCGGCCTGCGCGCCGCGATGACCCGGGTGATCAATAAGTACATTGACGACAGTGAGCTGGCCAAAAAAGCCAAGGTCGAGGTTACGGGCGACGACATGCGCGAAGGCCTGTGCTGCGTGTTGAGCGTGAAGGTGCCCGAGCCGAAATTTTCAAGCCAGACCAAGGACAAGCTGGTGTCTAGCGAAGTGCGTGGGCCGGTGGAAGACATCGTCAGCCGCCTGCTGCACGACTACCTGCAAGAGCGCCCGAATGACGCCAAGATCATTGTCGGCAAAATCATCGAAGCCGCCCGCGCGCGCGAAGCGGCCCGCAAGGCGCGGGACATGACACGCCGCAAAGGCGTGCTCGACGGAATGGGGTTGCCCGGTAAGCTGGCCGACTGTCAGGAAAAAGACCCTGCCGGCTGCGAAATTTACCTGGTTGAGGGCGACTCTGCAGGAGGCTCTGCCAAACAGGGCCGTGACCGCAAGTTCCAGGCGATTTTGCCCCTGCGCGGGAAGATTTTGAACGTCGAAAAAGCCCGCTACGAAAAGCTGTTGACCAGCAATGAAATTTTGACGCTGATCACCGCGCTGGGCACCGGCATTGGCAAGGGTGGTGGCGTGGGCGGCACGCCCGGCGCGGACGACTTCAATGTCGCCAAGCTGCGCTACCACCGCATCATCATCATGACCGACGCCGACGTGGACGGCGCGCATATCCGCACCCTGCTGCTAACGTTTTTCTACCGCCAGATGCCCGAGCTGGTCGAGCGTGGCCACATCTACATTGCCCAGCCGCCGCTGTACAAGGTCAAGGCCGGCAAGGAAGAGCAATACCTCAAAGACACAGCCGCTCTTGACGGCTTTTTGTTGCGCATCGCGATGAAAGACGCCTACGTGCAGACCAGCGCGGATGAGACGGCGGTGCTGACCGGTGACACGCTGGCCGAGCTGGCCCGCAAACACCAGCTGGCTGAGGCTGTGATCGCCCGCCTACGCGGCTTCATGGACGCTGAGGCGCTGCGCTGCATTGCAGACGGCGTTTCATTGAACCTGGACACCGTGGTCGATGCCGAGGCTTCAGCCGTGGCGCTGCAGGTGCAGCTGAGGGCCCTGAACGCAACCGGCGCCCCGGCCGAAGTGGCCGGTGAGTTCGACGTGCGTACCGACAAACCGATTTTGCGCATCAGCCGCCGCCACCACGGCAACGTGAAAAGCAGCGTCATCACGCAGGACTTTGTTCACGGGGCTGACTACGCCACGCTACAGGAAGCCGCCACCACCTTCAAGGGCCTGATCGGCGAGGGGGCCAAGGTCATGCGCGGTGAGGGCGAACGCCGCAAGGAAGAGAAAATTGACGATTTCCGGGGCGCCATGCGTTGGCTGATCGGCCAGGCCGAAAACGCCACTGCCCGCCAGCGCTACAAAGGGCTGGGCGAGATGAACCCGGCCCAGCTGTGGGAAACCACCATGGACCCCACCGTGCGCCGCTTGCTGCGCGTGCAGATCGACGACGCCATCGAAGCCGACCGCGTGTTCACCATGCTGATGGGTGACGAGGTCGAGCCGCGCCGCGAGTTCATCGAGCAGAACGCGTTGCGTGCTGCGAACATTGATATTTGAAAACTGAACCATGCCAGAGCCCACAACACGCCCCGACCTTCCCGACCACCTCTCGGCCGACCCGCGCAGCCCACACCATATCGCGGCTGCTTTTGAACACGACGTGGGCATCGTCTTCAACGACAAAGAGCGTTTTGATGTGCAGGAATACTGCATCAGCGAAGGTTGGATCAAGGTGCCTGTGGGTAACAAGGTCGACCGCAAAGGCAACCCCCTGACGATCAAGCTCAAGGGCAGCGTTTCGGCGTTTTACAAGTAACTGACCTGCCCTTGCCCTTGCACTGCCAGGGCGACCTCGCATGAGCCTGATCGCCGTCATCGACTTCGAGACCACCGGCTTGTCACCAGCCATGGGCGACCGCGCCACTGAAGTGGCCATCGTGCTGGTGGAGCGCGGCCGAGTGGTAGACCGCTTTCAGAGCCTGATGAATGCGGGCGTTCGGCTGCCAGCGTTTATCACTCAGTTCACCGGCATCACCAACGCCATGGTGGCCAGCGCACCGCCTGCGGCCCAGGTGATGCTTGAGGCCAGTCGGTTTGTGAGGGGCGCGCCGATGGTGGCGCACAACGCCGCGTTCGACGCCAAGTTCTGGCAGGCCGAACTGCAGCGCGCTGACCAGAGTGCCGACCACGCGTTTGCGTGCACGCTGCTGGTGTCGCGCAGGCTATACCCGCAAGCGCCCAGCCACAAGCTCAGCACGCTGGCTGACTTTCACCACCTGCCCACATCCGGACGCGCCCACCGCGCGCTGGCCGACGCAGAAATGGCCGCCGCCTTGCTGGGTCAAATCCAGCATGACCTGCGTACACGCCATCGTGTGGTGCAGCCCGACCACGCTATGTTGATGGCGCTGCAGCGTTGTGCCAGGCCCAAGATCCCTGCGCTGATGGTGAAGTACACACAACCCTGATGTTCATGGATTCCGAGGCCAACGCCCGCAACAACACCCCTAGAACTCCACGGCGACGATCAGGGCTGGCAACCGGAACGATCAATGGCATCGAATCCGGAACTGCTGGTCTCGCAAATCCTTTCAACGCTGGCTGATACAGTCTTGCATTTGCCCGCTCTGAGGTTGCCGGGCCATGGCCGCAGCTGGGGTTCACACGAGAAACAGTCGCCCATGCTTTGCCGAAGAGAGTGCTATTTATTAAATAGCTAGATAGGCAGCAAACGCCTGGGCTAGAGCATCATTTGACTCAAAATTGATGCTGCAAAGGCATGGGGCACACCGCTTGGCGATGCGCGGACGTGCTGGGCTCATGACCACATGCGTTGCAGCTCTTGTTCCTTGTCGATGAACTGGTGCTTCAGGGCGCCCAGAATGTGCAGCGCCAGCAAGGCATACAGCACATAACCCGCCCATTCGTGCAGCGCGCCAAAGGCGGTGTGCAGCATTTCCTTGGTGGCGGGCTCGATGTTCATGATCCAGCCGATGCGCGGCCAGGGCACCAAGCCGAACAGTTGCATGGGATGGGTGGCGGCATCTTTCCAGGCAGAGTCATGCAGCCAGCCTGACAGCGGCATCAGAAAAATCAGCCCATACAGCAGCAGGTGTGCGGCGTGCGATGCGCGGCGTTCCCACTGCGCATAGGTGCCCGGCAACGCGGGCGGCTGGTGCGCAAAGCGCCACAGCAGCCGCAACACGGCCAAGCCCAGTACCGTGATGCCGATGGACTTGTGGGTGTCAATCGTCAGGCGCACGCGGTCGTCGGGCAGAACGTCGACGATCCACACCAGCACTAGGCTGATGCCGATCAGCAGCGCCACTGCCCAGTGCAGGGCCATGGCGGTTCGAGTGTAGGGACTTGTTGGGGTCATCGGTGGCCGTTCGGAGTAGGAGCAGGGTTCACTCTTATATTAGCGGGATACGAGAGATGGATGGACTCGGTGTTGAATGTGCCCAAACTGGGCTCGTAACATCCGAACCGCTGCCGCGTGCGTAATCCCCAGGAGCAGTCGCGGCGCTGGCTTTCTCTGCGCTTTTTCTCGCACGCCTGTCACCTTTGGAAACCCTGCCTTGCTGTCCTCTCTTGAACGGTCCCTGAAAGCCGCCTCACCGCGCTACTGCCCGCCGCCAACACCATTGCGCACGGTGTTAATTCACGCCAGCGTGATGCTGTTGTGGGGCGCGCTGTTGGCCATGGCGTTTCGCTACACCGATGTGCTGGCGTGGTCCACCGGCATTGCCTACGTGACGTACGACACCGTGCTTCTGGTGTTTGTGTTCTGGCAAACGCTGCGCTTGGCGCGCGCGCCGTTGGCCCTGTTGGACGCGGCGCAGCCGGCGCAAACGCTCACCGCCCGGGTCACGCTGGGCGTGATCGTGGCGGCGCACAACGAAGCAGCCGTGCTTCCCATCACGCTGGGGGCCTTGTTGGAGCAGCGCGACGCGCCCGAGCAGATCGTGATTGCCGACGACGGCTCGACCGACGGCACAGCGGGGGTGCTGCAGCGCGACTACGGTTTGCGCCAGCCCGCCATGGGCGCCATGAGCGCGTGCAGTGCCACACACCCCACGCTGCGCTGGCTGCGCCTGCCCCACGGCGGCAAGGCACGGGCGCTGAATGCCGCCATCGTGCAGATGAGCACCGACACCGTGCTTACGGTGGACGGCGACACCCTGCTGGAGCCGGACGCCATTGGCGCTGTGCGCGCTGCGTTCTCAAACGAGCCCGCGCTGGTGGCCGCCACCGGCGTACTGGCCCCGGTGTGCAACAACTCGTTCAGCGGGCGGTTGTTTCAGTGGTTTCAAACCTACGAATACATCCGCAATTTTCTGTCGCGCTATGCATGGATGCGGGTGAACAGCCTGCTGCTGATCTCAGGCGCGTTTGCCGGTTTTCGGCGCCACGCACTGGTCGAGGTGGGCGGCTTCGACGCTGATTGCCTGGTCGAAGACTACGAGCTGATTCACCGCCTTCGCCGCTTTTCAATGCTGAACGGGCGCGGCTGGACGACCCGCGTGCTGGGCAACGCAAGGGCGCGCACCGAAGCGCCTGGCACGGTGGGCGCGTTTTTGCGCCAGCGGCGGCGCTGGTTCGGCGGCTTTCTGCAGACGCAGTTCTGGTACCGCGACATGGTCGGCGACCGCCGCCTCGGCTGGCTGGGGCTGGCCATGCTGCCCGTCAAGGCGATTGACACGCTGCAGCCGCTGTACGGGTTGACGGCGTTTGTTTTGCTGCTGTTCTACGCGCTGCACGGCTCGCTGGGTGTGCTGGCGCCCGTGGGGCTGGTGATTGGCGGCAAGATCGTGATTGACCTGGTGTTTCACCTGTGGTCGGTGCACCTGTACCGGCGCTGGGCTGAAAGTGACCAAAGTGTCGAGACCAGTACGCCCCGCGCTAACTTCGCGCTGGCGTTCCTGGCGGCGGTGGTGGAGCCTTTCACCTTCCAGCTGCTGCGGCACCTGGGCGCGGCCTGGGGCTGGCTTTACTTCCTGACAGGCGCGCGCCAGTGGGGCACACAAAGCCGCGGTGGCCTGCTGCCGCCGCCCTGAGCGCCGGGGGCAAATCCGCAAGCTTTTTTATGTCAAATCGCCTCGTAGTCCAGGTTTTTGCTGCCTGGTCAGCTATTAAAAAAATAGCAGGCCCTGCTCGGATGGATAGTGCCTACTTTTTGTCCGGCAGCTCAATTTTCACTTCCAGCACGTCCAGGTTGCCATCGCGTTCCAGGTTGACTTTGATGTCGTCCGGGTTGATGTTGATGTACTTGGAGATCACCGCGATCAGGTCGCGCTGCAGCGCTGGCAGGTAGTCGGGCTGGTGGCTGTCGCGACCCGAACGTTCGTGCGCAAGGATGATTTGCAGCCGCTCTTTGGCAACGCTGGCGGTTTTTTTCTTTTCGCCCAGAAAAAAGGACAGGAATGAGGCCATGGCGGTTTATTTCCCCCCGAACATGCGTTTGAAAAAGCCCGGCTTCTGCGCATCAATAAAGCGCAGCGGCTTGTCCACGTCGCCCAGAAAACGGTCGATCACATCTTTGTAGGCCTCGGACACATCGCTGCCTTCCATGTGTACGGCCGGCACGCCCTGGTTGGACGCCTGCAGCACCGCTTCCGACTCCGGAATCACGCCAATCAGCTTGATGCGTAGGATGTCCTTGATGTCTTCCAGCGACAGCATTTGCCCCTGGTCCACGCGGCTCGGGTTGTAGCGGGTGATCAGCAGGTGCTCCTTGATCGGCTCCAGCCCTTCGATGGCGCGTTTGGTTTTGCTGGCCAGCATGCCCAAAATGCGGTCAGAGTCGCGTACGCTGGACACTTCAGGGTTGGTCACCACCAGCGCTTCGTCGGCAAAGTGCATGGCCATCAGCGCGCCGGTCTCAATGCCCGCTGGGGAGTCGCAGACGATGTACTCGAAGTCCATCGCCGCCAGGTCTTTGAGGATCTTTTCGACGCCATCAACGGTCAGCGCGTCTTTGTCACGCGTTTGCGACGCTGCCAGCACATACAGGTTGCTGCATTGCTTGTCTTTGATCAGCGCCTGGTTGAGCGTGGCTTCGCCCTGAATCACGTTGATCAGGTCGTACACCACGCGGCGCTCGCAACCCATGATGAGGTCCAGGTTGCGCAGGCCCACGTCGAAGTCGATCACGGCGGTTTTGTGCCCGCGCAACGCCAGGCCGGTGGCAAAGCTGGCGCTGGTGGTGGTTTTGCCCACGCCGCCTTTGCCGGAGGTGACCACAATGATTTTTGCCATGAGAAAGACGTCCTTTTTGTTGTCGATGCCGTGTTGTGGGCGCTGCCCCGGCGGGAGGTTGCTGTTTTTGCGCGGTCAGCCCGGCAGGGGTTCCAACAGCAATTTATCACCATCACCGCTCGAGTCCAGCCGCACCTGCGTGGGCTTGCCGCGCACGTTGTCGGGCAGCGGCGTGTCGCTGGTGCGGTAAACGCCTGCAATGCTGAGCAGTTCAGCGTCCAGGGCGAGGGAAAAAATGCGGGCGTCGCTGTTGCCGCGCGCCCCGGCAATGGCTTTGCCGCGCAGTGGGGCGTACACATGAATGCTGCCGTCCGCAATCACCTCGGCCCCGGCATTGACCATGGCCAACACCACCAGGTCGCGGCCACGGGCATACACCTGTTGGCCCGAGCGCAGCGGCTTGTCGATGACCAATGCGCCGAGTGCAGCTGCAGGCGTTGGGGCGCTGGGTGTGGGCGCTGGGTTGGGCGTGGCCTGCGGTTCGGCGACTACCTCGGCGGCCGCAGCCTGGGTGCGGGACTGCATCAGCTGCGCATCAGCTGCTGCCGTCAGCCCCGCCGCCCGCGCGGTGGCGGCTTGGGCAGGGCTTGCGCCCTTGAAGGCGATCGGGGCCAGGCGGTATTGACGCAGCAGGGTGATGAGCGCGTCGAAATCAATGGCGGTGTCCGTCGGTGCGGTAGTTTGCAGCGCTGACAGATCAACCAGCAGCGGGTCGTTCTCGAAAAAGTCAGGCATGTCGCCAAAGCGCTGCGCCATGTCGTGCGCCAGGGCACCGAGGTCGGGGGATTTGAGGACTAGCGCCACCAGGGGAAGGTTGGCGCTTTTGATCTCGAACGAGCCCAGCGTTCTGGAGTCGGCAACAGTCATGGGCGGCGGAGGCAATCAGGTCGGTGCGAACTGTGCAGGACGGGAGCGGCGACACAGACCAGGGTGGCTTGAAGATGGCGCGCTGGCACCGATGTGCAGACGGTCATGTCGGCTGATCTGCCTGGCTGGCTCATTTTCACTCGGGGATCCTATGCGTTTGTGGCCTGTGTTCATTGTATCTGTGCTGTTTCATGCCTATGCGGGCTTGCGCCTGCTGCCCGCGCTGGGCGCGACCTGGGCCGAGTGGGCGCTGGCGGGGGTGCTGACTGTGTCGGCGCTGTCGATGCCGTTGGGCCTGATGGGCCACCGTTTGGCGCGCCCGCCCGTGGCTGAGATGGCTTGGCGGGTGCTGACCTGGACCGGGCTGTTGTGCATGGGCTTTTTCTCGTCGCTGATGGTGCTCACGCTGTTGCGCGACGTGGTGCTGGTGGCGCTGTGGGCTGCGGGTTGGGCGGGCCTGCAGGCGGCAGCCGGGTGGGGTGACGATGTGGCGCGCCTGAGTGCCCAGGCCGTGCCGGTGCTGGCGACGGCAGTCACGCTGTGGGGCTTTGTTAACGCCCGGCGCACGGCCGCTGTGGTGCGGGTGGACGTGCCGCTGACCGGGCTGCCCCCGGCGTTGCACGGCTTCACGCTGGCGCAGATCAGCGACATCCACGTCGGCCCGACCATCAAGTCGCATTACCTGGAGCGCATCGTGCAGCGTGTGAACGCGCTGGGCGCTGACGTGGTGGCCGTGACGGGGGACCTCATTGACGGCAGCGTGGCCGAGCTGGCGCACCACGTGGCGCCGCTGGCGGATTTGCAGTCACGCCACGGCACGTTTTTTGTGACGGGCAACCACGAGTACTACTCGGGCGCGCATGCGTGGATCGACGAGCTGCGGCGCATCGGGCTGACGGTGCTGATGAACGAGCATGTGGTGATTGACCGCCAAGCGCCCGCCACAGAGGCATCCACTGGTGCAGCACTGCTGGTGCTGGCCGGCGTGACGGATTTCCACGCGGCGCACTTTGACCCGGCCCATCGCAGCGACCCGGCGGCGGCCGTGGCGGGGGCGCCGCCAGGGGTGCCGCGCGTGCTGCTGGCCCATCAGCCGCGCAGCGCTGACGCCGCGCTGCGCGCCGGGTTTGATTTGCAGTTGTCGGGCCATACCCACGGCGGGCAGTTCTGGCCGTGGAATTTGTTCGTGCCGCTGCAGCAGCCCTTCACCGCCGGGCTGAACCGCCTGGATTCGCTGTGGGTGTACACCAGCCGCGGCACCGGTTATTGGGGGCCGCCCAAACGATTCGGCGCGCCGTCGGAAATCACGCTGATTCGGCTGGTGGCGGCGTAATTTCATGCCAAAAATGCCAATAGCCCACGTGTTTACTGCCTGAGCAGCTATTGAAGTAATAGCAACCATGTGTGCTGCCGATCGGGCAGACGTGAAAAAGCCACGCGAAGGTGGCTGTTTTGTGAATGCGGCGCAGCGGCTCAGATGTAATTGCGCTGCTGTGAGCGGAGTAGCGTGCTGCGGGCGCGCATGGCACGCAACGCGGCTGAGGCTGCAGCGTCGTCGAAGTCGTTGTCGCTGCGGGTCATGGCAGACTGCAGGTCGTTCATGACGCGGGAATCAGACTGCGCCATCGCCCACAGGCGCTGGTCTGCCCGGGTCTGGGCGGCGCGGGCCGACCAGTTGTCCAGACCACGCAAAATACTGCACGACAGCGTGCGTGCCGAGCCAGCAAACACTGCCAGCACCACAAACGCTGTGGCCCACAGCGCCATCCACACCACCAGCATGTGGCCTTCAGCCACGGTGTCCATTACCTGGTAAGCCACGACCATCACAGCAGCTGCCATGGCGGACAACAGCAAGGTCGACAGGCCGCGTGAGCCCGAAAAACTGCGACGCACGTGCTGCGCCGTGTCAAGCGCTGTCTCGACGCGGGCAACGCCGGGGTGCTGGGTGGAATAGTCGAGGTGGACAAAGCTGGTCATGGTGAAACCTTGTGGGTGGGTCTGTTTACCCAGCGGTATGGCCAGGCAAGCCCGAATCATAGGGTTAATACGGATGCTGCTCCACTTTATCTTTATGATGATGTCTATTCATAGCCGTGATGAATTGGCGCGCTGTTTTGGCCCCGTTGAAACGCATCACAACCATGCTTAATTTTCGAACCCTGGACCTGAACCTGCTGCGCGTCTTCAACGAGGTGATGGCCGAGCGCAGCCTGACCCGGGCAGCGCGCAACCTGTCGCTGACGCAACCCGCTGTGAGCAACGCGCTGCGCCGCCTGCGGGAAACACTGGGCGATGAACTGGTGCAGCGCAGCGGCCAGGGCATGGCACCCACAGCACGCGCGCTCAGCATCTGGCCCACGGTGCGTGAAGCGCTGGAGCAGCTGGAGGCCTCGCTCGCGCCCAACGACTTCGCGCCGCTTCTGGCCACCAACACCTTCGTGCTGGCGATGGCCGACGCCACGGCCGCCGAGTTGGTGCCCGGGCTGGTGGACATTCTGGAGCGCGAGGCGCCGGGCGTGTTCATGCGCGTGGTGCCGCTCGCCACGCGCGACCCGCGTCCTCTGCTGGAGGCCCAGACCTGCGACCTGGCGTTGGGCTACTTTCCCTCGGTGCTGGCGGATTTGACGATGCGCGAGCAATCGGACGAATCGGCCGGGTTCTCGCACTTGCGCCTGTACGGCGGTGAGTATGTCTGCGTGATGCGCACCGGGCACCCGCTGGCGGCTGGCACGCTCACGCTGGAGCAGTTCTGCGCCGCGCGGCACATGCTGGTGAGTTTTTCGGGTCGCCCCTACGGCTTCATTGACGAGGCGCTGGCCTCGCTGGGCCGAGAGCGGCAGGTGGTGCTCACCGTCAACCAGTTTTTCACGGCGGGCCGGGTGGTTGCCAACTCGAATCTGCTCACGGTGCTGCCGCGCCATTTTGTGAATGTCACCGGCATTGCAGACCAGCTGGTGCTGCGGCCGCTGCCGTTCGACGTCTCGCCAGTGCACGTGGAGGCGGTGTGGCACCGGCGCTCGGAGCGGGTCAGCGCGCACATATGGCTGCGCCAGGCGGTAATGCGCGCCGCTGAGCGGGCGTTTGCCGCGCCAGTCAGCCCGGTTTGACAGGGCGGGCTGACGTGAGTCAACAACTCAGCGGACAACGCTGAAGTGTCAGGCGCTCAGCGTACGACGCTCAAGAAAGCCCGCGCTGCGTCGCGCAGTTCCTGGGCGCGGTGGGGGTCGCGGCCGGCACCCGAGTCGGCGCGTTCGAGCAGCTGGTGCGCCACGCCGTTGTCGGCGTCAATCGTCTGCGCGCCAGTGCCTGATGCAGCGGCGACGTTGGCAAGGGTAAACGAGCGGGAAGTGAAGAGGCTGAACATGACTTATCCGCTTTGTGGGCGGTCAAAAAAGTTTCGGTACGCATAGGTTAAGGGTTTTCCCTAGGTTTGCAAGAGGCAATGTAGCCGTTTGTGATGCAAAAACGGCATGACTTGAGTGCGCGGCGGCATATCCTGTCTGATGTGTGCAGGGCGGCACATAGCGCGGGTGGGGCAGCGACAATGGCGTGCGTGAACATTCAGCTTTTGTCCGACCTGCACCTGGAGTCCAATCCCCACTTTCGCGCGACCCCTGCACCGGGTGCCGATGTACTGGTGCTGGCGGGTGACATTGGTTCGTACCAGTCCGGCTCACAGCTTGAACGGCTGGGAATTGCCGACTTTGGCTTGAGGCAGTTCTCGCCCCTGCCTGTCAGCCAGGGCGGTGCGGCCTGGCCCACCCCCGTGCTGTTTGTGCCGGGCAACCACGAATATGACGGGCTGGACTTCGACGACGCCCAAGCGCGCCTGAAAGAAGCCTGCCAGCGCCTGGGGCTGACCTGGCTGGAGCAGGCCACCGTGGTGCTGGGCGGTGTGCGCTTTGTCGGCTGCACGCTGTGGAGCGACTTTGATGCGCTCACCGCGCGTGAGGCTGCTTCGGGCCACATGACCCTGGGCGCGCAGCTGAAAGCGCGTGAAAAAGCCTTTCGCGCCGCCAATTACTACCTGAAGAAAAACCACAGCCTGCGCGGTGGGCAGCCGCTGCTGGCTGAGGATGTGCGCGAGCAAGCCCTGGTCAGCCAGGCCTGGTTGCGGGCCACGCTGGCCACGCCATTCGACGGCCCAACCGTGGCGGTGACCCACTTCGCCCCCACGCTGGACAGCGCCGACCCGCGCTACGGCCTGAACCCGGGCACTGCGGGGTTTTGCAACGCGCTGGACGACCTACTGTCGCTGGCCAGCGTGTGGCTGCACGGCCATTTGCACTGCCCCAATGATTTTGTGCGCAGCGGCTGCCGCGTGGTCGCCAACCCGCTGGGCTACGCACGCAAGGGCGAGCAGGCCGCGTTCAACCCCGTGGGCTGCATTCGGGTGCCCGCCCGCCCGACAGGTAAATGCTACTGAATTAGTAGCTGCCCAGGCAATAGATACCTGGTCTAGCGAGTGTTTAGACCCTCAAAACAGGTGCTAAGCACCCATTCCACGATTTCCTCGTCGCTGTGCTGCCCGGCGAGCTTCAGGAACTCGGGCACCGGGTCACAGGCCCGCGCATACAGCGTGAACAGCACCAGCATCGGCGGCAGGCGGGCGCTGAGCGTGCCGTCGGCCTGGGCCTGCAAGATCCAGCCGCCGATCTGGTCGCTGACCTGCGTCAGGGCCGTGAGGTAGTCGTTGCTAGCCAGCAGCGCGGCGCGCAGGGTGGAGTTCTCACTCGGCAGGTTGGGCATGCGGCCCGCCAGGCGGGCCTGCATCATCCAGCGCACCACGGCCTTGAGCTGCGCCAGAGGCGAGGCCTTGCCGGGCAGGGTGGCCAAAAACGCCAGCGCTTGCCCCAACACGCGCACCATGCCGGCGGCGGCCAGCTGTTCCTTGCTCGAGAAGTGCTTGTACAGGCTGGCCTTGGCGATGCCGACATTGGCCGCCACCTGGTCCATTGTCATCAGGTCAAAGCCCTTTTCAGCGAGCAGACGGTTGGCGGCTTCGACGATGGCGTCCTCCCGCGCTTTGAGCATTTGCGTCTTGAACGAAACGGCAGCGCCGCGGGGTTTGCCAGAAAGCGTGAAGGTCGGCATGGCGGCAGTCAGGGTGGTGGGGGACATGTGCGAGTTTAATCACGTCGCAAAGAAGCGGTCTTTTCGCGGCCATAGGTTGTTTTTTATAGGGGTGCTGTTCAGAAAAAACACACGGCGTCTGCGCTGCTGCCGCGGTAGCGGGTGTGGCTGTAAGGCTTTGCCGCGTCTTCATCGTTTGTTGCACTTTAGGCATTGCGCGGCAGTGTTCAAAGCGGTAATTTCGCCGTAACTTGCGGTCACGCGCTGGTGCCATCGTCATTTCATGATGGTCCGCCTTGGGCACAAGCCATCCCGCCCCGGAGAACGTCTTATGAAACGCATTGCAACCTATGTCAGCGCCTGGATTCTGGCGATGGGCGTGGCGTGCTTGCTGGCCTTCGTGGCGCCCAGCGAGTCCGGCGTGATGGGCCAGCTGCCGGCCTTTGCGACGCAAAACCTGCTGCGCCAGCCCGTCAGCCTGCCAGCCGGGTTTGTGTCTGACCGTACGCTGGCGCTGATCACTTTCAAGCGCGACCAGCGCCCGCAAATTGAGGGCTGGGTTCAATGGGTCAAAGGCCTGAACCAGTCCAGCGAGACGCCAGTGAGCTGGCTGCGCATGACGGTGGTGAACGACCCCGGCACCGACAGCGCCCGCCAGGAGGTGTGGACCCGCCTGCTGGACCGTTACCCCGGCGACGAGGAGCGCGCCAACTTCGTGCCGGTGTTCACCGACCACCGCAGCTTTGTGAAGGCCACTGGCTTCAACGGCACGGATCTGGTGCTGGCCGTGGTGCTGAACCGCCAGGGTGATGTGCTGGCCCGGGCCGAAGGCGCTTTTGACACCGACAAGGCCCAGTCGCTGCTGGAGACCTTGAAGTCCACCTCGTTCTGAGGGCCTGGTTGGTCAGCGTTCAGCGTCGTCCAGCATGCGCGTCAACGTGCTGATGTGCCCGGCCCAATCGCCCCCGTAAGACGCCACCAACGACGCATACGACGGCAGCTCGCCGCGCAGCTGCGCCAGTGAGGTGATCTGTTCCAGCATCAGCGCCACGGGCAGCCCTTCCATGCCCGCCGCATCGGACAAATACGCCTGCATGGTTGCCAGCAGGTTGGCCAGAACCGGGCGCTGGGCGGCTGCCGTGGCCTGAATCGTTCTGGGCGGTGGCGGGCGCGCCGTGCTGGCGCCCAGGTTCATTCCCATGTCCATGATGTCGTTGAAACCGCGGGCACCGCTGGTGCGGGCGAAGGCGCTCAACTGGGCGTCCAGGTCGTGGGTTTTTGGTGCTGTGGTGGGTGCAGCGGGTGCTTCGCGGGGCAACAGGCTGGCCAGTTCGCGCAGTTCAGCTTCGGTGACCTGCTGGCCGGTGCGGCTTGAGCCGGACGCTGCGGGGACAGGCGCTGACGGCGGCTGGCCGGTGGCGCCCACATCGGGTGCCGCCTTGCGCCTGCGGGCAAACCCCATCACCTCGAGCTGAGCGAACTTCTCGGACAGCGGCGCCAGGGCGGTCAGGAACGACACATATTGCGACACGGGCGAGCGGCCGTCGATGGCCAGCAGCAGCGTGCGCAGCTGGCGCGGAACCGCATCGTCTGCCGCCTTGATGGCGACAGCGCCCGCCGGGGTGCGTTCAAAAACGATGGTGGCCAGATGTTCCATGCGGTGTGCCAGTAAAGGTGCGGGGCGCTTACTTTTTCAGGAAGCGCGCGAAGATGCCCGAGTCTGCGGGGGCGGTGGCAGCCGCAGGCTCTGCGGGCGGGGCGGACATGGCAATGGTGGTCTTGGCCAGATCCATCAGCATTTTTTCGGTGGCGTCGGCCTTCATGCCGTAGGGGTTGAAGGTGCTTTGCTGCGAGTATTTGAGGAACAGCGCCCGGTTGTCGGCGTTGGGTGCGGCAAAACCCATGGACCAGTTGGACCAGTAGCGCTCCTCGATTTCCCTGTAGCCCAGCAGCGTCACGGTGTGGTGGCGCGGGTCACGCATCAGGCGGGCGTAAAGGTCGTTGACCTGGTCGCGCGCGCCTTCAAGGGCTTGCAGAAAAATCTTGCTGTTAAAGGCCAGCATACCCGTCAGGTCCCGGCGGTGGTTGTTGGTTTGGGCTTGCAGCAAGATGCGCTTGAACTCGTTGAGGTCAACGCCATCCTGGGCGGTGCTGGCATAGATGAGACGGATCAACATGGGCGGGTCTTTCAAGAAATAAACAAGGGGAAAAAGATCAACGGCGCGACAGCAGCGCGCGCAGCTCGTCAATGTGGTGTGCGCCAGCAGGCCCGGCTGGCGCGATCAGCGCCTGGTAGCCTTTGAGGCTGGCGATGACCTGCTCGACCGAGCTCAAGCCTTCGAGCGTCAGCACGATTTCAAGCGACTCATCGGGCAGGTGCGCGGTGACAAAGTCGCTCATCAGGCTGATGGCGCTGCGCAGCTGATATTGCGCCGAGCTGGGCGGCGCGCCGACACGCTCTGCTGGCCGTGCGCTGGCACCGCTTGAGGCGCCGGGTCGTGGTTCGGGTTGAAACCGGTCCCAGGAGGAGATCTCGTCGGAGGGCGATGCCGAATTGCGCAGACCTGCAAACTTGAACGCGCTTTCCAGCACATTCATGGACTGGCTGGCGTGCTGCTGGCGTTGGGTGTGGGGGATGTCGGTGGGTTGCCACTCGGTGCGGTCAGGAACTGTTGCGGGGCCGCTGGGCGCACTTTGGGCAGCGCTCGCAGTGTTGGTCGTTTCGATGTAGCCTTGTTGAGCCAGTGACTCCAGAAGCGCTGACACGTCGCCGAAGGCAGACAAAGTCCGCACGTAGGTTGACTGCACGGTTTTGCCGTCGATAGAGATCAACAGGGTGCGCAACTTGCGGGGGAGCGGCGACTTGGGGTCCAGCGCGGCCGCGTTTCCTGCCGCGGTTCGTTTGTATAAAAGCATCTGTCTGTGTTCCGTTGAGCCGCACCCTGAATCGATAGCGCCGTCGGCCGATATAAATAGCGAGCAACCTAATGTAGGAAAAATACTGAGTTTGTTGTCAGTGAAAGCCCTGAAATTTTAGGTTTTCGGACCTAATGCACAGCAATAAGACAGCTTCGCCCGTCATAAGTGGCGAAATCCTCAGCCCAGGCTCACGGTGTCGCGCAAACAGTCGTGCTGTGGGGTGCGTGCCTCTGCTGTGCATTGCCGCATGTCGCTGCTTACTGCTGAGCAAGTGACAACAGCGGGGCTTGGTCTCGTCATTAGACGGCCGCTGTGGCTGACAACATCACGCCGGCCGCGTCTTTCAGTGCGGTGCTCAGCGCGTCCAGCACGTCCGACTCGAGGTTCCAGCAGTGCCAGTACAGCTGGATCGGCAGCGCAAAGTCGGGCGACACATCGACCAGCTGGCCGTCGGCAATGCCTGCAGCGGCCAGCAGGCGCGGCACCACGGCCACGCCCCAGCCCGCCAGCACAGCGCGCACCTGGCCTTCGGACGACGGCACAAACAGCTGGTTGAGTGTGACGCGCTTGAGCCCGAATACCTTGCTGACGAACTCGGTCTGCATGTCGTCCTTGCGGTTGAACGCGACAAACGGGACGCTGCGAAAATTGTGCGCGGTCAGCCGGCCATTGCTGCCGGGCAGCCGCGCGGCGACAAACGCAGGCGCGGCCACCGCCACATAGTCCATGGCGCCCAGCGGCGCGATCTTGCAGCCGCGCAGCGCCTGGCGCAGCGTGGTCACGCAGCCCAGCACCTGGCCTTCACGCAGCCATTCGTGCGTGAAGTCCTGGTCGTCGGTGATGATCTCCATAGGCAGGCCTTGCTGCGCCAGCGCGGTGAGCGCGGGCAGCGCCCAGGTGGCGATGCTGTCGGCGTTGATGGCGATCGAGATGCGTTCTTCTTCCCGGGCGCCGCCCAGGGAGCTGGGCGCCAGCTCTTTCAGGTCGCGCTCCAGGTCGGCGCGCAGCAAGCGCAGCATTTTGGTGTGTTTGAGCAGCAGGTTGCCCGCCGACGTCGGTTTGAGCGGGCGGCTGCGCACGATGAGCACGGTGCCGACCTGCGCCTCCAGGGCGCGCAGGCGCTGCGACACCGCCGACTGCGTGATCGACAAGCGTTGCGCGGCCCGCTCGAAGCCGCCCTCTTCCACGATGGCAGCCAGGCATTCGAGGGCGTCGGGGTCAAAGGTGCTCATGGTGTTGACGGCTCCAGATTATTAGCGGCGCTGATGATTCGGCTTAGAGTTTAATTTCGCTGCTTAAATAAGACAAGGCGACACGCCAGATGATGCGCGGTGATTCATACTTTTGAGTTGGCAGGCAATGTGCTGCTGGGCGCAGTGGTTGAACCCGCGCACCCAATGCCACCACGAAAGGCCCCGTGTCATGAAAGTTGTTGTTTTAGGCGCAGGCATCATTGGCATCAGCACAGCCTGGCACCTGCTGGAGCGCGGGCACCAGGTTACCGTGGTGGACCGCCAGCCGGACGCGGCGCTGGAAACCAGCTTTGCCAACGCGGCGCAAATTTCGGTCAGCTACTGCGAGCCCTGGGCCAACCGCGACGCGCCGCTCAAGGCGCTGAAATGGATGTTCAGCAAGGACGCGCCGCTGCTGTTTCGCCCCCAGCTGGATGTGCGGCAGTGGCTGTGGGGCCTGAAATTCCTCGGCCAGTGCAACGACGCGGCCTTCGAGCGCAACGTGCAGCAGCTGGTGGCGCTGGGCGCGTACAGCCAGGCGGCTTTGAAAGACGTGGTGCGCGCCACCGGCATCGCGTACGACCGGCTTGAACGCGGCATTGCCCACTACTACACCGACGCCCAATCGTTTGACACCGCAGGGGACGCTGCCGCGCTGATGCGCAAATACGGCGTGGAGCGCCGCGTGGTCAGCACTGCCGAACTGCTGGCCATCGAGCCCGCCTTGAGCCCGTTTGCGCACCGCATCGTCGGCGGCACCTACACCGCCAGCGACGAAAGCGGCGACGCTCGCGTGTTCACCCAGGCGCTGGCCGCGCGCTGTGCCGAGCGCGGGGCCGAGCTGCTGTATGGCCAAGCGATCACGCAGCTGAACAAGATTGACGGCGCTATTGAATCTATAGCTACTCAGGCAGTAAACACCTGGACTAGAGGCCAAAAAGATCCTAAAAACACCCGAATGTTGACTGCAGATGCCTTCGTGGTGGCCTGTGGCTCGTTCAGCGCGCCATTGCTGCGCACGGTGGGGGTGGATTTGCCGATCTACCCTGGCAAGGGCTACAGCGCTACCTTCCGGTTGCTCAAGCCCGCCCAGGCGCCGGTGGTCAGCATGATTGATGACCAGGTCAAGTGCGCCATCAGCCGCCTGGGCGACCAGCTGCGCGTGGCGGGCACCATCGAAGTGGGTGGCTACGACCTGACGCTGACCACGCCGCTGGCCAGAGCCCGCTGTGCGCTGCTGGCCCGACGGGTGGAAGAGGTGCTGCCCGGCGTGGCCGACACGCGCCTCGAATCCGAGGGCGGCACGCCCAACTTCTGGGCCGGCCTGCGCCCCGCCACGCCCACCAACATCCCGTATATTGGTCAAACGCCAGTGGGCAAGCTGTGGGTGAACGCCGGGCACGGCACCCTGGGCTGGACGCACGGTGCGGGCTCGGGCAAGGCGCTGGCCGAATTGATCAGCGGCGAGCAACCCGCCATGGCGTTCGGTTTCTACGGCAGTTAGCGCCCAGGCTCCCAGGTCAGACAGCAGCAGATGCCCTTGTGCGGCTATGTCCTACCCGCTGGTACGCGCTGAAATGGGCCAGAAGGCGTAGACTTTGCTGCACTGCAGCATTTGCTGCGCTCCATGTCGCTGGTCGCCAGATCATGGATGGCCACCGCATCCTTTGACGCTGACCCATTGCCTACGCTCTGCGCCCCGACACCCAGCACCTGGCCCGGTCCGGCAAAGGCAGACACCCGAAAGCTCCCATGACCTCATCCTTCAACCAGACCCTTCTCAAGGCCGCGCAGATGACGCGCGGCGGCCACCTGCTGGACGCCACCCGGCTGATCCAGGAGGCGCTGGCCGGCTCGGTCGGCAGCCGCGCCGCACCGTCGGTGCCGACCCGCCCTGGCGGTGCAAACCTGGGTGCTGCCGCCAACGACGACCTGGACCCGATCCATGTCATCGACGTCGAAGCCACCGAAGTCGCGCCTCGTACCCCGGCCACTGAACCCGCTGGCCAGGCCGCCGCTGCCTCATCGCCCGCAGGCGGTCGCTTCGTCGCGGGCAAGTTCGCTTTTGACGGCGCCACCTACCCGTATCAGCTGTATGTGCCCGCCCGGCCCGCCGCTGAAGCCGCCGGCCCCGCCGCCCTGCCGCTGGTGGTGCTGCTACACGGCTGCACGCAAAACGCGCTGGACTTTGCGGCGGGCACCGCTATGAACCTACTTGCCGACGCGCAGGGCTGCCTGGTGCTGTACCCCCAGCAGATCACCAGCGGCAACGCGCAGATGTGCTGGAACTGGTTTGAACCCGCACACCAGGTGGCCGGGCGCGGCGAGCCCGGCATGATTGCCGCGTTGACCCAGCACATCCTCGACCAGCCGGTAGGCCACTACACGCCAGGCGCTGCGGCCGACCCGGCGCGGGTCTACGTTGCCGGGCTGTCGGCAGGCGGGGCCATGGCGGCGGTGGTGGCTGCGCTGCACCCGGGGCTGTTTGCGGCGCTGGGCGTGCATTCGGGCCTGGCCTCGGGCGCGGCCAGCGACATCATGTCGGCCTTCAAGGCTATGGGCCGGGGCGCCGCTGGCACCCAAGCCGCCGCCCTGCCGACCATCGTGTTCCACGGCACGGCCGACAGCACGGTCAGCCCGGCCAATGGCGACAACATTGCGCAGGCGGCCGTCAAGGTGATCCAGGCGGGCCAGCCACCGGGCCAGACGTTGGTGGCCACGCACGACGAGCCGGTAGCCGGCCACGGCCAAAAAGCCGCCAGCCGCACCGTCTACCGCAATGCGAGCGGCAAGCCGCTGGTCGAGCAGTGGTCGGTAGCGGCTGGCCCGCATGCGTGGTCCGGCGGCGACGCGGCCGGCTCGTACACCGACCCGGACGGTCCTTCGGCGTCACAAGCGATGCTGTCGTTCTTTTTGCAGCACCGCAAGGCGGCTTGATGCAATGTGACGCAATCGCTTGCCTGACAGCCACTGGGCGAAGTGGCCGACAGGCCTGGGCCCCTGGGGCTGGCAGAGTCAAGCCATGAAACCCGCCAAGTCCCCTTCTGCCATCACCCCCACCGTGCCCCCGCCGTCAAAAAAAGCCGCATCGCCGCCGGCCAAGGGCAACCCCGGCCCGGCCGAGGCCTTGCCGATGCCGCACGAGCGCGATCAGGCGGTGAACATGACGCCTGATGCCAAGAGCCCGAAGGTGGAGCAAGCGGGCGAGGACGTCAAGCGCGGTGTGAAAGACACCAGCAGCGGCCCGGAGCTGGACACCGCCTACAAAAAGCTCAAGCGCTGAGCAGACCCAATGCGGTCCCGCTCACGGTGCGCGAATGCCGACGCCTGCGGTGGCCTTGCCCGAGACTGCCGGGCCAAGCCGCTCGCTGGTCCAGCGCAGCAGGTCTATCCACATCTGGCGCATTTCCGCGTCCAACGGCGTGCGCATCGAATTGGGTAGCTCAATGGTGACCACCGGCACGCCCTTGTGCACGCCGCCGTAGTTGCCCAAAGAGCCCGGGAAAATGCCTACCTGGTCCAGGTACAGCCGCCCCAGTTTGGAAGGCGGCACCGACGGGCCGTCAAAGTCGAGCACGCCGTAGGGTGCGTGGATGCTGACGATCAGGTTCGGCTTGAAGCTCTGCATCTGCTGGTACAAAAACTGCGATTCAGGCTCTGACAACGGCTTTGGGCCGGGCCAGCGGCGCGGGTCTTTGCTGGTGCGGTTTTCCCAGTAGACCTTGGCGTCGCGCTCCCAGTTGGGCGTGGGGAAATTGCGGTTCAGGTCCACGCCATTGGCGTTCACGCGCTGGGGCGGCTGCACCATCACGCCGTCGGGGTTAAGCACTGGAATAAAGCGCCAGGCAATGGTTTGCGGCGAGTCGGCGGGCATTTGCCCTGCCAGCGTGATCCAGTGAAACGCCACCGCTGCCGACGACAGCTCGTCCCCATGAATCGCCCCGATGACCAGCACCCGCAGGTTGGGCTGGGCCGGCGTGATGTCCCGCAGCCACAGCGTTTGCCCTTTCACCGAACGCGCCCCGGAGGGCTGCAGCGCCGCAGCGTCGCACAGCTCCCGGCGCAGGTTGGGCAGCCGCGCCGCGAACACGGCGCAAGCCGCTGCAGCTGCCGTTTCGGGTGCGGCGGCAGCGGACGCCAGGGCTTTGGGCGATGCGATATAAATGGCGCCCAGCGACGCCAAGGTGGACGAAGGCGCTGCGGCAGCAGCAGGCCAGGCGGCCAGGCCCGCCACCGCGGCCAGGGCACCAACTAACGGGAATTTCACAAAGTGAACCGAGTGGATGGGCTGCAAGCGGTGCCAGAAATCAACAGGTCGGGGTCAGTGTGGCGCAGACTCGCGCGGGGAGCAGTGGCAAAAAACATGCGAGGCAGTTTAACGGTCACTCGCCGCCGAGCCTCGCGCGCCGGAGCGATCGGGTAAATTAGCTGGATATGCCTTCGACAGCCCCTCCCCCCACACTGCCCATGCCAGCCACGCCCTTGTCATCTGCCCCCGCCGCCGCCAGCGCACCAGCGTTCTCGCGGCAGGAGTTTCGCACCGCGCTCGGCATGTTTGCCACCGGCGTCACCGTGGTCACCGCCTGCGCCGCCGACGGCTCCCTGGTCGGGCTCACCGCCAACTCCTTCAACTCCGTGTCGCTGGGCCCACCGCTCGTGCTGTGGAGCCTGAGCCAGGCCGCCAGCGCCATGGCTGCGCTGAGCCAGGGCTCGCACTACGCCATCAACATCCTGGCCGCCGACCAAAAAGCCCTGGCCGAGCAGTTCGCCGGGCCCCGCGACGCACGCTGGGCCGGCGTCATGTTCACCCTCGGCGCCAACGGCGCTCCGCTGCTGGCCGGTGCTGCCGCTACCTTCGAGTGCTTCAACCGCAGCCGCTACGAAGAAGGCGACCACGTGATTTTTGTGGGCGAGGTAGAGCACTGCGCGCACGACGGCCAGGCGTCACCGTTGCTGTACCACGGGGGTAAGTTTTATACGGAGCATGCGCTGTGAGAACGTGTCAACTCAACGCGTAAAAATTTGGCGCTGAGCGCAAACATCAACCCAGCCACGCTGAACACCAAATTCGCCAGCTTTCACCGGATGGTTTGGCTCGCATCCTCTACCATCCGTTGAATGGAAAACACACCGTTTCAACCCGCCTATCCGGCCGTTGCGCCTGAGTTGCTCGCGCAATTTAAGCGCGCTGACGCACTTCGGGCGCAGATTGACGCGCAGAAAAACCAGGATGTGTCGCTGTGGCAAACCATCGTCCAGCGCCTGCGTACCGACTGGACCTACCATTCCAACGGCATTGAAGGCAGCACCCTGACGCGAGGCGAGACGCACTTCTTCTTGTCCGAAGGGCTGACCGTGGAAGGCAAACCGTTCAAAGATTTTCTGGACGCCAAGAACCATGCGCAGGCTATTGATTTGCTTTTTGAGGTGGTGGCCAGCCAACAGCCCATTACAGAAGGTTTCATCAAGAACATGAATGCCCTGATTTTGTTTGGTGTGGACGCCACGCCGGCCAAAAACGCGATGGGCATGCGGGTGCAAAAAAAGGCGACACCCGGTCAGTACAAACTGCTGCCAAACCATGTTGAGCAAGCTGACGGCACCATTCACGCCTATGTGGAACCTATCCATGTGCCGGGCGAAATGCAGGCGCTGGTGACGTGGGTCAATGCCGCTGCGTCAACGCAGCATGCTATTCATGTGGCCGCTGTGGCGCACTACAACATGGTGCGCATTCATCCGTTCGACGACGGCAATGGCCGTGGCGCGCGCATTTTGATGAACCTGATCCTCATGAAGGCAGGCTACTTTCCAGCGGTCGTGCGGCTGGAAACCAAACGCCGCTACCTTGAAACCCTCAGCCTGGCAGACCATGGTGACATGACGCCATTCGTCGGTTTTGTGGCGGACACCGTCATCGCGACCAAGGAGTCCGTGCTGGAGGTGCTCAACCGCCATGCCGTGCAGAAGACGGCACTTTGAAAAGATAAAAATCGCCTACTGCGGGTGAATCAGTCAACCCCGCGAAGCGGCCTTTGGGCTGAATTGCACAACGTGAATTTGAAGGTGCAGTCCACACGTCAGACGCGCAGCAACCAAGCCCGACTAACCCGTTGTGGCACACGATTGTCTGTGACTGCGAGAACTGAATGGGGCATTGCCGGGCGGTTCGTATTTGGGTCCGCAGTTGCCAGCGTGCGACAAGACCGTCTGTAGATGTGCAATCGGTTCCTTGCTTGATTAACTTGGAAGTCCCCGTAGAGGGTTAGCCAATTTCAGCCAGCTGCAACAGCGCGTGAATGAGCCCACGGAGCTCGGCTGGGTGATAGCGAAACGTGGCTTCGGTATCAAGCGCACCGCGCTTTATCCAATCAGCGCCAAGGGCGGCGTACTGCTCTTCAGAGATGTTGTCGTAGCGGTCATACGGATACCGTAGTGCAATGAAGTTTTGGCCGAATTCCATCAGTACAGCGAGAGGGTCAGACGACAGCTTCGACGTGCCGCCGTGTTCAAGTGCTCGAGTCAGAATATCCTGCTGAACATTGTCTGGTAGCTCGCTGAATATGATGTGGAATTCGTGTCGCTTTCGCGGTCTAACTTCTAAGGTTTGCTCGAACACTAGCTTAAGAAGTAGTTCAAACGACAGTAAGCGAAGCAAGTATGGAGAATCCGTATTCTCGCCGACAGGTAGCTTTTGCTCAAGTAGGTGTGCGTCGCTAAGTCGCTGATTCGCCTCTTCTCGCATGAGGCGACGGCGCAGTAAGTTCATCAGATGCCCGACGTAATGTAAACCGCAAAACCTGCGATATGAAAGTGCTGCAGCAATATAATGCGGATATTAAAACCTTCCGTAACCCGCATGCACATCGCCGTCTCGACTCATGAATAGTTTAACTGTGAAGTTATAAAGTGCGATATGGAATCCCGCAGCCTGCCGCTGCAACGCACCTGCATTTCGAATCATTTTCTGCATGCGAATTTGGCGTTTCCGCAAAGGCGTTGATTATGAAATCCCATTACGGTGAACCGACAACTGCGTGGTTGGCGACGAATCACAGCGCTGCAAGCGCAAGTACAACAATGACTGCTTTTGCAGCATGGTTTGCCAGGAATTTTTCGATAGTTGAATGGGCTTGGCATCGCTAGATGCAGAACCATATGCGGGCATAAGTGCTTTGCGGGTAAATATGACCGTTACGGCGCCTTTAGTTGAATAACGTCGCTGAGTTTGACGAAGGCTTCTTCAGCGCCGTTCATATACAGCCGCAGGCCCTTCTTCGGGTAGTCGCAAACATCCTGCTCCAGCATTTGACGAACGGCCAAGAATGTCAGAGGGTCGCTTCCGGTGTTTCGCAATGTGTGTGCCAAATCATTTGCGGGAAAACCAAGGAAATCTCCTGCCCCCACCACGTGCGACACGTTATCAATCATCACTTCGCCACTGCCACCCAAGATGTAGTAACACTCTTCTTCGTATAAGTGTCGATGGTATTCACTCGCTTCGCGGCCGGGCATTACGGTCATCAAGTCAACCCCGAGATTCACAAGGCCTGTTGCCGCACCAAGAAACTTGGCCGATCGGACGGCGTTTCTATTCAGGTCGTGAGTTTTCGACTTTCCTTGCATCGCGTCAATTGCTTCAGACTTCAGTAATTCACGCGGAGTTGACATGATGAGGCTCGCAATCTAGGTGATCGGCGTGGCAGGGCCATGGGCTTTAGCGCCGAACAATAGCGCTGCAGGCCACCTGAATCCGCCGCGCCGCCTGCGTAAATCGAGTCGCCGCGTTAAGCCGCGCCCTGGGCCAGCCAATCACCTGCTTTGATGAGCACGGCCTCGTCGAAGCCTACGTAGCCGTCGGGCATGTTCACCTTGGCGGTGTCGCGCTGGCTTTGTAGAAAGGTTGAAATGGCTTCCAGTTGGGAGTTCAGGCGCTTGTGCACGATAAATTGCTTTATCGGGATACTTCGGGACACCGCCAGCACCCGATGCCCGGATGATTCCCACTCTTTGACTTCCGCCGTGGACGCGGTCACACCGACCTCGGCAAGTCTGTTTTCGACGGCAAAGCGGATGGCGTCCTGGTAGCGAAGTGAGATGAAGGTGGGACGCTGGGGCGCGGCGATCTGTTCTGCAACAGTTGCCCGGGCCAACCAGGCGGTGATCGAGTCAGCGTCAGGCGTGTAGATTTTGAGGCCAGCGAGCATCGCTATGGATGTCAACGTGCTTTCCCGGCGAACCAGAAAGCGGGCCTTGTAGTTCAAATGGGATTTGGACAAAGCGGCCAGCTGGTATTGCCCCGTTTTGAGCGCGCGAATGGCGTGATGCGCTGGGTGCACCTGAGCCATCTCAAAAGCACCGCTGCTCAGGCCTTCAGCCAGTTTGTTGTAGTCGGGGACGTACTGAATCTTCATTTTGGTGCCCAGCGCCTTGTTCAGGTCTTTGAGGAGCACCTCATAGCGCTCCATGCCTTCCATGGACAAGCTCCTGTAAGAGACCCCGTCGTTGATGGCAAAGATGCCTGATCCTTGCGCGCGCGCCGAAAAGGCGACTGACGCTGCTGCTGTTGCGCCAGCGGCGAGAACGAGTCGACGATGCATGGGAAGCCTCCGTGGGTAGTGATTGCCGAAAAACTCAAATATGCCTAATACTTATCGATTTTGATGAAAATTATGTTGGTTCGTTAGATATGCTGAAAACAATCTTTTTCGCAAAAAATGGGCTGAGTCTCGGACGTTGCGCTCATTCTAGGTGCGGTTTAGGCGGTGGCTTCGCGACCTGGCAGGGATTACCTGCTCCCACACGCCCAGAACTTCAACAAACCAGTCACTACGAACTGCTATTTGCTTGGTCATCTTGAGCTTGACCTGGGGACCACATTTTGTCGCAGTGATGGCTACCTGACGGTTTGATGGATCGCAGCGCTAGCTCGCCATGACAGGCTGAGCCGCTAAATACCTAAAAAAACAAGCAAAATATAGTTTTAGCCCAGGTATTTACTGCCTGAGCAGCTACAAATAACGTAGCAATTCGAACAACCCGGCACCGACACGCCGCCTGACCCCACCCTTGGCCGACAATGCCGCCCATGCTCCGCAAACCCCATCTCGACACCCTCGCCGTCTCCCTGCTTTTAGGCTGCTGCCTGTTCTGGGGCTTGCAGCAGGTGCTGATCAAAGCGACGCTGCAGGAGCTGCCGCCGATCTTTCAGGCGTCGCTGCGGCTGGCGGGGGCGACCGCGCTGTTGTGGCTGTGGTCTGCGTGGCGCGGGGTGCTGCTGTTTGGGCGGGATGGCTCGCTGCGGGCGGGGTTGTTGGCCGGGGCTTTGTTTGGGGCGGAGTTTGCCTGCATTTACCTGGGGCTGCAGTACACCACCGCGTCGCGGTTGACGGTGTTTTTGTACACCTCGCCGTTCTGGGTGGCGGTGCTGGTGCCGCTGTGGGACCGCAGCGAGCGGCTGCGGCCACTGCAGTGGGTGGGCCTGACGTGTGCGTTTGTGGCGGTGGTGTTTGCGCTGCGGGACGGTTTCAACGCGGGAAGCGCCTCCACGCTGCACGGCGACCTGCTGGGCCTGGCGGCGGGGGCGCTGTGGGGGCTGACGACGGTGGTGATTCGGGCGTCAACGCTCAAGCGCGTGTCGGCCGAAAAGCTGCTGTTCTACCAGCTGGCGGTGAGCGCGGCGGCGTTTCCAGCGTTGTCACTCGCACTGGGTGAGGTGTGGGTGTGGCACTTCAGCGGGTTTGCCATCACGTCGCTGCTGCTGCAAACGGCCGTCGGCGCGTTTGCCAGCTACCTGGCGTGGATGTGGATGCTGGGCCGCTACCCAGCCACCAAAATCTCGGTGTTTGTGTTTTTGACGCCGCTGTTTGCGCTGCTGTTTGGCACGCTGTGGCTGGGCGAGCATGTCAGCACCGGGTTGCTGGTGGCCCTGGCCATGGTGGCGGTGGGCATTGTGCTGGTGAACTTCAAGCCTGCGGATTGATCAAGTCGCCTTGGCCAAGTGCTGCCGGGCAAAGCCCACAAACCACTCCAAACTCTCGGGGTTGGCCATCGCATCCTTGTTGACCACCTTTTCCAGCGGCTGGCCGAGCAGCAGTTTTTTAATCGGCAGCTCCTGCTTTTTGCCGGACAGCGTGCGGGGAATGTCTGGCACCTGAAAGATGGCTTTGGGCACAAAGCGCGGGGACAGCGCGGTTTTGATGGCGTGGCTCAGGCGGGCAGTCAGGTCGTCGCCCAGCAGCAGGCCGGGGCGCAGTTTCACGAATAGGGGCATGTAGCTGTCTTTGCCCAAATACTCCAGGTCCACCACCAGGGAGTCGAGCACTTCGGGCAGCGCTTCAATGGCGCTGTACAGCTCGCTGGTGCCCATGCGCAGGCCGTGGCGGTTGATGGTGGCGTCGCTGCGGCCGTAGATGATGCAGCTGCCGGAGGCGGTGATGGTCAGCCAGTCGCCGTGCCGCCACACGCTGGGGTAGGTGTCGAAATAGCTGGACAGGTAACGCGCGTTGCCGGTGTCGCCCCAGAAGTACAGCGGCATCGACGGGATGGGCTGGGTGCAGACCAGCTCGCCGACCTCGCCGCGCGCCGGATGGCCCGCTTCGTTCCACGCCTCGACCGCGCAGCCCAGCAAGCGGCATTGCATGGCACCCAGGGTGGCGGGCAGCTCGCGGTTGCCGCCAATGAAAGCGCCGGCAAAGTCGGTGCCGCCTGAGATGTTGTTCCACCAGATCGGCTCCCCCACGCTCCCCACTGCGTGTGGTTCGCTGCCCCCTGAGGGGGCTAATTTCCCTAGGGGCGGCCCGTCGGGAAATTGCTCGAGCCCTTTTGCTCGAAGCTGCTCGAACTGCTCGGTGCCCCAGTTCTGCGCCTCAATGGACAAGGGCGAGCCGGTGGAGCCGAGGGCGCGAATGGTGTCCAACCCGGGCAGTGCTGACAGGTCTACCCCGGCCTTCATGCAGTTGGCATAAAACGCGGCACCCGCGCCGAAAAAGGTGACGCCGGTTTGTGCGGCGAAGCGCCACAGGGTCGTCCAGTCGGGGGCGTCTTTGGTGCCGCCGGGGTTGCCGTCAAAAATCACGCAAGTCGTGCCGCCCAGCAGCCCGCTGAGCTGGGCGTTCCACATCACCCAGCCGGTGGAGCTGTACCAGAAAAAGCGCTCGCCGCGCGAGTTGGCGGCGTAGCTGCTGCCGATGTCGTGGTGCAGCACCAGCTGCGCCATGGCCACCACCAGCGTGCCGCCGTGGCCATGCACGATGGGTTTGGGTAGGCCGGTAGTGCCACTGGAATACACAATCCACAGCGGGTGGTCAAACGGCAGCCACAGCGGCTCAAAAGCATCGGTTTGGGCATCGTTTCGGGCTGTAGCCTTGGTAAATACTGCCTGGGGTGCTATCAATTCAGGATTTTCTGGCGTGACGGGCGTGTCGTATGCGTCGTGGGAGCTGTGCAGGATCACATGCCGCACGCTGGGCAGCCCGGCCCGCAGCTCGGCCACGACGTCGCTGCGGCTCTGCACGCGCCCGCCGTAAGTCACGCTGTCCGCGGCTATCAGCACCACCGGCTCGATTTGTTTGAAGCGGTCGAGCACGGCGGCGGTGCCCATGTCGGGGGCGCAAATGCTCCAGATGCCGCCCAGGCTGACCACCGCCAAAAACGCCACCATCGCCTCGGGAATGTTGGGCAAATACGCTGCCACGCGGTCGCCTGGCTGCAGGCCCTGCGCGCGCAGGTGCAGCGCCAAAGACGCGACCTGCTGGCGCAGCGCAGGCCAGCTCAAGGTACGGGCAGGTGCACCGCTGGCCAGGCTGGTCTCGTCGTGGCTGACGATGGCGGGGCAGCCTGCGGCCTGGGCAGCGTCGGCATGGCGAAACACCTGGCGCGCGTAGTTGACCTGCGCGCCGGGGAACCACTGCGCCCCAGGCATTTGCGCCGCGCCCAGCACGGCGCTGTGCGGCGTGGGGGACTGCAGCGCAAAGTAGTCCCAGATGCTTTGCCAGAATCCGCTCAGATCCGTCACTGACCACTGGTGCAGCGCGTCGTAGTCGGCAAACTGCAGGCCGCGCTGCTGGTGCAGCCAGTCCTGGTACAGGCGGATTTGGGGGATGTAAGGAGCGGGGTCGTGTTGGGCCATGGCCACAGGATAGCGCCGCGCTTTTCAGGCGCCTGTCTCCCGGGCGGCCGGGCATGTTGATTGCTTGCAGCTGCCATGCAAGTTGGCCGTTAGCATCGCAGCACATCACTACGCCACACCTCGCAACACAACAAAGACGGGAATGGACATGTTCAACTGGACGGAAAAAAGCAGCGCGGTGTTGGCGCATGGCGGCGTGATTGGCCCTGACGAGCGGCTGCCCTGGCCGCAAACCGCCGTGATGGGCGTGCAGCACGTGATCGCCATGTTCGGCGCCACGGTGCTGGCGCCCATCCTGATGGGGTTTGACCCGAACCTGGCGATCTTGATGAGCGGCGTCGGCACGCTGATTTTCTTCATCGTCACCGGGGGCACCGTGCCCAGCTATTTGGGCTCAAGCTTTGCCTTCATCGGCGTGGTGATTGCCGCCACTGCCTATGCCGGTAAAGGGCCGAACGCCAATCTGGGCGTGGCGCTGGGCGGCATCGTCGCCTGCGGGGTGGTGGTGGTGCTGATCGGCGCGTTGGTGCAGGCAGTGGGCGTGCGGTGGATCGAGCGCTTCATGCCGCCGGTGGTCACGGGTTCGGTGGTGGCGGTGATTGGCCTGAACCTGGCGAGCATTCCGGTGAAAAACATGGCCGCTGGCAACTTTGACGCCTGGATGCAGCTTGTGACGTTTGTGAGCGTGGCGCTGGTGGCGGTGCTGGCACGCGGCATGGTGCAGCGCCTGTTGATTTTGGTCGGGCTGGTGATAGCCAGCCTGATTTATGCGCTGCTGACCAACGGCCTAGGGCTGGGCAAGCCGTTGGATTTCTCGGGCATTGCCAGTGCCGCGTGGGCCGGCCTGCCGGGCTTCACGGCCCCCGTGTTCAGCGCCAGCGCCATGCTGCTGATGGCGCCAGTCGCCATCATTTTGGTGGCCGAAAACCTGGGCCACCTCAAGGCCGTGACCGCCATGACCGGCACCAACATGGACTGCTTCATGGGCCGCGCTTTCATGGGTGACGGGCTGGCGACCATTGTGTCGGGCAGCGTGGGCGGCACCGGGGTGACGACGTATGCCGAGAACATCGGCGTGATGGCGGCGACCAAAATTTACTCGACGGCGGTGTTTCTGGTGGCCGCGCTGATGGCGGTGGTGCTAGGTTTTAGCCCCAAGTTTGGCGCGCTGATCCAGGCGATTCCGCTGCCGGTGATGGGCGGCGTGAGCATTGTGGTGTTTGGGCTGATTGCGGTGGCTGGCGCGAAAATCTGGGTCGACAACCGGGTCGATTTTTCAGACAACAAAAACCTGCTGGTGGCCGCCATCACTTTGATTTTGGGCACCGGGGACTTCACGCTGAAGTTCGGCCAGTTTGCGCTGGGCGGCATCGGCACCGCCACCTTCGGGGCGATTTTGCTGTGGGCGCTGCTGGGGGCGTTTTCAAGCGGCGCTGCAGGCGCAAAACCCCAAAAATAAACCCCGCGCCACTGGGTGTGGGCGGGGTGTGGGCGGCTTCAGCCACCGCCCGTCAGGTGTTTGGCGTGTCGTTCCGGGCGTCTTGCAGGGCGGCCTTGGTGCGCGCCAGCTCATGCTCCAGCGCCTCGCGCTCGGCGATTTCCTGGGTCAGCGTTTCATTGACCTCGGCCAGGTCGTTGGCGGTGTCCTGAATCTTGGACTCCAGCTCGCTGTTTTTTTCGAGCGCCAGCGCCACGTCGCTGCTTTGCACATGATCAGGCAGCTCTTGCTGCAACACGGTGTTGATCAATTCCAGCTCGACCACGGATTTTTCAATACTTTGCTGAGCGGCTTCGTTCTGGTCACGCGCGCGTGCCAAAGGCGTGTTGCTGGCTGCCGGGGTGTTGGGGGGCGTGTTTTGAGTAGGCATAAGGCGGGGCTATGGGCTTTTTGACAAGCAAGCTGAGCGGGTGGCTTGAGGCAAGCCACCTGTCAGCCCAAGAGCCCGATTGTAGGCATTGCGCCCCAACCGCGCTATAGCCCTGTCGGCTGGCGCCGTGTTCAGCGTGCCCGTGGCCCGCCGGGCGGTGCTTTGGCGGCGGATGGCGCGGACGGTTTACCCGCTGCGCCGCTGGCTGATGGGCTTTTCGTGTCGCCGCCAAACAGCTGGCCGATGGCGGCGCCCAGCCGCGCCCCTACCGCTGTACCCACGCCCGGCGCAACAACAGTGCCCACCGTTGCACCGGCCAGCGCCAAGGGCGGCACCGACACGGTGACCTTGCGGGTGGGGCCGGTGATGCGCAGCGGCACGCCGACCACGCCATCGACCAGATCAACCGCCAACGTGGCATCCACCAGGCCATTGGCCACCGTGGCTTCGCCGCTTGCACTCAGTGCGCCGGAGCGCGCTTTCACATCCACAAACCGCGTGACCATGCCGTCTGGGGTGTTGCGGGTGGTCATCTGGCCGGTGATGCTGTTCAGCGGGGTCTGGCCCAGCGTGTCGGCCCCCAGGCTGCGCACCGCCTTGCCCAAGTCAAAGCGCGTGAGATGGCTGGCGCCCATGGTAAAGCGCGTGTCGGTGTGCAGGCTCACCACCAGCGCGCCCAGCCCGGCGCTCTGCGCGGCACGGGCCGACACCACGGTGCTGCCCGACGCCTTGCCGCCCACCGGCGAGCGACGGTTAAAGGCAGCCATGGCGCTGGCGACTTCCACATGCTTGGGCGTGAGCTGGCCTGACAGCACCAGTTCGCTGCCCGATTCCTGCAGCGCCAGCGTGCCATCGACGGTGCCGCCGCCCACGCGGCTCGTGACGGCCCAGTGTGCGTTGGTGCTGGAGGCGGCGTCGTCTCGCCGCACGGTGACCTCGGTCAGGGTGGCGGCCTCCAGCAGTCGCACGTCGGCCGTGCGGGGGCGCCACTGCGCGTCGAAAGTGGCTTCACCCGACAGCAAAAACGGCGCGCCATGGCGGGGCTGCCACGACACCCGGCGCCAGACCAGCGTGTCCAGCGGGATGGGAGCCAGCTTCATGCCGCCGTCTGCCGGCCGGGGCGCAGTGGTGTTCAGCTTGAGCCGCGCCAGCGTGCGTTGCGGCACATGGGCGCCGTCCACCTCGACGCGGCTCAGGTGCACGGTGCGTGTCCACAGGCTGGCCAGCGACAGCGCGGGAAAGAGCGTCACGTGCTGCAGGGCGATGTCTGCGGCGTCGCGCACAGGGCTGTGCGGCGGGGCTTCGTTGCCGTCGCGAGTGGGGGTGGCGGGTGCAGCGTCATGCGGGCTCGACGGCGCCCGCTGGCCGATGGCCACGTCCAGCAGCTCGACCTGCGCCTGGGGCAACAGCTGCCAGTGCAGCGCGCCGATGCTGACGGGCGTGCCCAACGCATCGGTCAGGGCCTGGGCGGCGCGCTTGGCCAGTTGGTCGTCGCTGGGCATCCACAGCTTGACGGCCAGCGCCACCACCAGGCTAAGCAGCACCAGCGCGCCCACCCCTGTGATGGCCCAGACGCGCAGCGTGTGCCCCGGGCGGGCGGGAGGAGAAACAACAGGCGTCATTGAGCAGTGTGAGGTGGGGCGGGCCAGAATCGGTGACAGGGCGTGGCGAATAGGACAGGACAGACATCAGAAAACGCCAAGCCTGTGAACAGCTGCCAACCAGCTTAAAGCCCACGCCTCGGCTGGGTGCGCCGCAAGCGACGCATGCGGTGTAGGAAGCGGCCCTATAGTGCGGCTTCAGCGTCTTTTTTCATCACGAGTTGCCCATGAGCCTGCCATCGACCCTTCCCTCCAGCCCGCCCGGACCGGCGCCCGTTGCCCGCGTTTGGAAACAAGCCATCTCGCTCGACGCCCTGCGCGCCAGCGCCGTCAACACGGCCATCGCCCACCTGGGCATCGAATTCCTCGAAGTGGGCGATGACTTCATCCGCGCCCGCGTGCCGGTGGACGCACGCACCGTGCAACCCTACGGCCTGCTACACGGCGGTGTGGCGGTGGTGCTGGCTGAAACGCTGGGCTCGTGTGGGGCCGCGTTTGCCGCGCCTGCGGGCCACCGCGTGGTGGGCCTGGACATCAATGCCAACCACCTCAAGGGCGCCAGCAGCGGCTGGGTCACCGGCATCACACGCCCGGTGCATGTGGGCCGCACCACGCAGGTCTGGGCGATTGAGCTGACCAACGACGCGGGCGAGCTGACCTGCGTGTCGCGCATCACCATGGCGGTACTGCAGCCGCGGTAAAGCCGAAATTTGATATCAAATAGGCCTCTAGTCCAGGCGTTTGCTGCCTGGGTAGCTATTATTTTGGGAGCAATTTGCCGATGTGGCCGGAAATGACTGACCGGTTTATTCGGCGTCGTCGCGCACCATGTGCTCGGCTATTCGAGGTCGCCGCGCGCCATGCGCTCGCTTTTCCAATACACGTCGTCCCCGCCGCCCATGCGGTTGAGCACGCGGGACAGCACGAACATCAGGTCGCTGAGCCGGTTCAGGTACTGGCGCGGTGTGTCTTTCAGCGCGTCTTGTTGCCCCAGCGCCACCACTGCGCGCTCGGCGCGGCGGGCCACGGTGCGGCACACATGGGCCAGTGACGCGGCGCGGCTGCCTGCGGGCAAAATGAATTCGGCCAGCCGGGGCAGCGCCGCGTTGTGCTCGGCCAGCGCGTCGTCCAGCGCCAGCACCGCCTCGGGCTTGAGCAGCTCGTAGCCGGGAATCGACAGCTCGCCGCCGAGGTTGAAGAGCTGGTGCTGCACCTCGACCAGCACGCCGCGCACGCCTTTGGGCATGTCCTCGCACAGCAGCACGCCGATGTGGGAGTTCAGCTCGTCCACGTCGCCCATGGCGTGCACGCGCAGCGAGTCCTTGGACACGCGGGTGTTGTCCCCCAGGCCGGTGGTGCCGTTGTCCCCGGTGCGGGTGGCGATTTGGGTGAGTCGGTTGGCCATGCGGGTGTGTCCTGGGAGGTGAAAAACGAGATTGTAGGGATGCGGCCTCATGGCGTGGTCTGGCGGGGATTTTGACCTGGTTTTTATGCCAAATAAGCCGTTAGTCCACGTATTTACTGCCTATGCAGCTATGATTTCAGGAGTTTTTGGTGGCGCAGGCCCTGCGGCGTAAACTGCATGGCTGACCTTGAAAGCCCTGTCATGAACGCTCCGCTGCCTGTGCATGTCACCGCCGATTTGCTGCCCACCCTCGCGCTGCGTGAGGTGCCCGCCGACTTCATCGCAGCCCTGAAAACGCGCTTTGCCGCCAGCTGCTCGACCGCGACGAATCTTCGTTCAACGCGCCGCCGCCTGCGGCGGTGGTGTTTGCCGAAAGCACGCAGGACGTGGCCGACGCAGTGGCGCTGGCCAGCCAGTTCGCTGTGCCGGTGATTGCCCTTGGCGTAAGCACTTCGCTCGAAGGGCATTTGCTGGCCGTGCAGGGCGGCATCAGCCTGGACGTCAGCCGCATGAACCAAGTGCTGCAGATCAATGCCGAAGACCTGACGGTGACGGTGCAGCCGGGCGTGACGCGCAAGCAGCTCAATTAGGCGGTGAAAAGCGCTGGCCTGGTTTTCCCGATTGACCCCGGCGCGGACGCCACGTTGGGCGGCATGTGCGCCACCCGCGCCAGTGGCAACTGCGCCGGCGAGGACGGCGTGGGCCTGCACAAGATGGATCTTCTGGTCACCGAGGCGGGCAGTGTGGCCATCAAAATGATGCGCAATTTCAAACGCCCACGCGACCCGAAAAACCTTCTCAACCCGGGCAAGATTTCTTCGATGGAGTGCAGAGCAGTTGCGCGGCCCATGCCCAGTTTGTCAGACGATTTGGGTTTTGATTTTGCGCGGGTTGCACCCAGTGGCACAGCAGTGTGTTTAGGCTGTCGGCGTGTAACGAGCGCGGCAACGACGCGCTGGTACACAACGACCATCAGCTGCGCAGCACCGACATTACCGATGCTGGCCGCGCGGCGCTGATCGCGGCGCGCTCAACCGCGCAGCCGTTCGATCAGCCCGTTGAGCTCCTCCATCGACGCGAACTGGATGGCGACTTCGCCCATGTCTTCGCGGCGGCCGTGGCGTTTGACGCTTTTCTTGATGCGCACTTCCACCTCAGCCATTAGCAGATCGGCCAGTTCTTCCTCGACCCTGCGAGTGTCGCGGGACTTTTCCTTGGCGACTTTCTGCGGCTGCAGCGAGAACTCGGCGCCTAGTTTTTTCACCAAGCTCTCGGCCTCGCGCACCGACATTTTTTTGGCCGCGATCTGGTTGGCGGCGGTGATCTGGGTGGCGCGCTCCAGGCTGAGCAGTGCGCGCGCGTGGCCCATGTCGATGTCGCCGGCCATCAGCATGGTTTGCACCGGGTCGGCCAGATTCAACAGGCGCAGCAGGTTGCTGGCGGCGCTGCGCGAGCGGCCCACGGCCTGCGCGGCCAGCTCGTGCGTCAGGCCAAACTCCTTGACCAGGCGCTGCAGGCCTTGCGCTTCTTCCAATGGGTTCAGGTCTTCGCGCTGAATATTTTCAATCAGTGCCATGGCGGCGGCCGATTCGTCGGGCACGTCCCGCACCAGCACCGGCACGCTGTCGAGCCCGGCGAGTTTTGCCGCCCGAAAGCGCCGCTCGCCCGCGATGATTTCGTACTTGCCGTCGTTCGGCCCGCTGGTCAGGCGGCGCACCAGAATCGGCTGCATGATGCCTTGGGCCTTGATGGACTCGGCCAATTCGTAGAGCGCGCCTTCGTCCATGCGGGTGCGCGGCTGGTACTGGCCGGGCACCAGGTCTTGCAGGCGCAGCGCGGTGGACAGGCCGGGCCCCGCCGCGTTGGTGTTTTCTGGCGCGTCCCCTGCTTCACTGACTTTGGGGCCGAGCAAGGCTTCGAGTCCGCGGCCCAGGCCTTTGGGTTTTTTGGTTGCCATGGTGTGTTCCTTCAAGAAATGCTTAAAACTCAACCGTCAGAAGTCAAAGGGCCATCAGTTGATGCAGCTGGTGATAGGCTTCAGGCCAGTCACCCAGGCCGCTGGCTGCGTTGAGGTGGCCATGTGGCCCCACGTCTATAAAGCGGCTGCCCCACGCCGCGGCAAAGCCTTCAGCCCGCATTAGGTCGCAAAACGGGTCGGTGTTGCTGCTCATGACCACCGTGGGGAACGGCAAGCGCTGCAGCGCCACGGGGGCCCAGCCGGGCAGTATCTGGCGCAGGTCGTCGCGTTCCACGTCGGGTGGGGCCACCAGCAGCGCGGCTTTGACACGGTGCGTGTTGCGCGAATGCGCCGCCCAAGCAGCGGTGTGGATGCAGCCCAGGCTGTGCCCCACCAGCACGGCGGGCTCATCTCGCGTCAGCAACACCTCTTCAAGTCGTGCAATCCAGTCGCCCCGCAGCGGTCGCTGCCAGTCGTGCTGCTCTACGCGCGTGTAGCCGTGCGTCACTTCCCATCGGCTCTGCCAGTGGTCAGCGCCGCTGTTTTGCCAGCCGGGCAGGATCAACACGTTGTGGGGGTTCATGAGTCGGTGGTGAGCGGGACTAACGTCAGTACGCTATAAAAATAGGAGCTGCTTAGGCAGTCAATACCTGGGCTAGAGGCTGATATGGCCTAAAAAATGCGTCGGATGGCCTATTTCAGTGTTCGAATGCGTTCCACCATCTCTTCAGCGAAAGTAACGAAGGCCTGCGCCCCTTTGGAAGATGGGTCAAACACCACGCCTGGCAGGCCGTAGCTGGGCGCTTCGGCCAGACGCACGTTGCGTGGGATGACGGTGTTGAACACCTTGTCGCCAAAGTGGTCCTTGAGCTGCTCGCTGACCTGCTGCTGGAGCGTGATGCGCGGGTCAAACATGACGCGCAGCAGGCCGATGACCTGCAAATCCTTGTTCAAGTTAGCATGCACCTGCTTGATGGTATTGACGAGGTCAGTCAGCCCTTCAAGCGCAAAGTACTCGCATTGCATGGGCACAATCACGCCGTTGGCGCAGCACAGGCCGTTGAGCGTCAGCATGCTGAGCGACGGCGGGCAGTCGATCAGCACAAAGTCGTAGTCGCCCTGCACGTCGGCCAGCGCCAGCTTCAGGCGTCTTTCGCGGCGCTCCAGCGACACGAGCTCCACCTCGGCACCGGCCAGTTCGCGGTTGGCGCCCAGCACGTCGTAGCCGCAGCCTCCGTTGATGAGTTTTTCACTCGTGACCTTGGCCTCGCGCACCGAAGCGGACTCCAGCAGCACGTCGTACACGGTCATCTCCAGCTGGCGTTTGTCGACACCCGAGCCCATGGTGGCGTTGCCCTGGGGGTCCAGGTCAATCATCAGTACGCGCTGGCCCACGCTGGCCAGCCCGGCTGCCAGGTTGACGGTGGTGGTGGTTTTGCCCACCCCACCCTTTTGGTTGGCAACGCAGAAAATTTTGGCCATATGGAGTTGTTTCGGGGGGGTGTGCACAGCCGCTGAGTTTACGAGATGTGTTTTGAGGGCACTGCTTTTGGCCGCAGCCACAGCAGGCAGCGCTCTGCGCCCAAGCCGGGAACCTGCAGTTGTTCCACGTGAAACACGTCAACGGTGGGCGGCAGCAGCGCCAGCTCGTCGGTGGGTGGTTTGCCCTTCATGGCCAGCCACACGCCGTGCGGCGCGAGCGCGCTGGCAGACCATTGGGTAAAGTCCACCAGCGACGCAAATGCGCGCGAACACACCACGTCAAACGGCGTGGTGGTGTTGGGGTTGAGAGACTCGACCCGCGCGTGTAGTCCTGCCAGGTTGGGTAGCTTGAGCGACAGCGCGGCCTGTTTGATGAAGGTGGCTTTTTTATTGACGGTGTCCACACAGGTCACGGCCACCGTTGGGCAGCAGATGGCAATCACGACGCCAGGCAAGCCCGCGCCGGAGCCCACGTCCAACAGGCGGCTGCGCTCGGTCAGGCCGGCTTGCTGTAAGTACCGCTTCAGGGGCGGCACCGCTGCCAAGCTATCAAGCAGATGGTGCGTCATCATCTCAGCCGGGTCACGCACAGCGGTGAGGTTGTAGACCTGCGTCCATTTGCCGATCAGCGCCTGGTAGTCGAGCAGTTGTTGCACCTGTGCATCGGTCAGCGCTAGTTCCAGTGTGTCTAGCCCATCACGGAGCTTAGTTTCAATTGATGATGGTGTCGGTGCACTCATGCCTCGGTCGATTCCGTGGCATCGGTTTGTACAGGCACCGTGTTCTTCCAGAGGTTCTTTTTCAGGTGAACCAGCAGCAGCGACACTGTCGCAGGCGTGATTCCCGAGATGCGGGACGCCAGGCCTAGCGTTTCGGGGCGGTGTTTGCTCAGGGTTTGCCGCGCCTCAAAGCTAAGTGCCTGTACCTGTAAGTAGTCGAGGGTGGCCGGGAGTTTGAGGTTTTCGTAGTGCGCAGCCCGCTCGACTTCCACCTTTTGCAAGTCGATGTAACCCGCGTACTTGGCGGTGATTTCAATCTGTTCGATCACGCTTTTAGCCATATCGGCGGAAAGCATAGTGCCTGGTGTTTCACGTGAAACATCGGTGCCCGAATTAGAGTCTGCATAAGGAATATCTGGGTTTGCGTGTTTGCCGTCATGCAGTGACATCAGGCCAGCATAGTTCACATCAGGCCGCCGCAGCAGGTCGGCCAGGTTGTATTCCCGCTCAATGGCTTTGCCCAGAACCCGTTCGGCCTCAAGAGCGGGCAGGTTTTGCGGGTTCACCCAAATGCTGCGCAGCCGCTCTGTTTCACGTGAAACAGCGTCGCGTTTGCGGTTGAAAGCGTTCCAGCGGGCGTCGCCCACCAGGCCCAGCTCGCGGCCCTTTTCGGTCAGACGCATGTCGGCGTTGTCTTCGCGCAGCATCAGCCGGAACTCAGCCCGGCTCGTGAACATGCGGTAGGGCTCGGTCACACCCTTGGTGATGAGGTCGTCGACCAGCACGCCCAAATACGCTTCATCACGCTTGGGCAGCCAGCTTTCCTTGCCTTGGCACTGCAGCGCAGCATTAATGCCTGCAAACATGCCTTGTGCGGCGGCTTCTTCGTAGCCGGTGGTGCCATTGATCTGCCCAGCAAAAAACAGCCCGCCAATGGCGCGTGTTTCAAAGCTGCTTTTCAGGGCGCGCGGGTCAAAATAGTCGTACTCAATGGCATAGCCGGGCCGCAGAATGTGCGCGTTTTCCATGCCCACCATGGAGCGCACCAACTCGTACTGAATGTCAAACGGCAGGCTGGTGGAGATCCCGTTGGGGTAGATCTCGTGGGTCGTCAGCCCTTCAGGCTCCAGGAAAATCTGGTGGCTTTCCTTGTCGGCAAAGCGGTTGATCTTGTCTTCGACGCTCGGGCAGTAGCGCGGGCCCACGCCGTCGATCTTGCCGGTGAACATGGGGCTGCGGTCAAATCCGCTGCGGATGATGTCGTGCGTGCGCGCGTTGGTGTGGGTGATGTAACAGGGCACTTGTCTGGGGTGGGCAATGCCTGCACCCATGAAGCTGAACACGGGCACATCGCCCGCTACGCCGCCCGGCATGCCCGTTGCATCGTTTGCAACCATCCCGTCTCCGGGCTGCTGGGTGCATTTGCTGAAGTCAATCGTGCGGCCGTCAATGCGCGGCGGTGTGCCGGTTTTCAGGCGGCCTTGCGGCAGCTTCAGCTCCTTGAGCCGGGCGCTCAGCGACATCGCAGGCGGGTCCCCCGCCCTGCCCGCCGCGTAGTTTTGCAGGCCAACATGGATTTTTCCGTCCAGAAACGTGCCCGCCGTCAGCACCACGGTGCGGCTACGAAACTTGATACCGACCTGTGTGACAGCGCCAACGACTCGGTCTCCTGTGCCGGTAGCTTCGACCATCAGGTCGTCAACCGCCTGCTGAAACAGCCACAAGTTCGGCTGGTTTTCCAGCATGCGGCGAATCGCTGCCTTGTACAAAATGCGGTCGGCTTGTGCCCGCGTGGCCCGGACCGCCGGGCCTTTGGAACTGTTCAGAATGCGGAATTGAATCCCGCCCTCGTCGGTGGCCAGCGCCATCGCGCCGCCCATGGCGTCCACTTCCTTGACCAGGTGGCCCTTGCCAATGCCGCCAATCGACGGGTTACAGCTCATCTGGCCCAGGGTTTCAATGTTGTGGGTCAGCAGCAGGGTTTTACAGCCCATGCGGGCGCTGGCCAGCGCGGCCTCGGTACCGGCATGGCCGCCACCGACGACGATCACGTCAAATTCTTGGGGGTAGTACATCGTCAGGCCTCTATCAATTCAGTGGTTAATCCAACCGCTTGCGCGGCCAGGGCCTGGCGCTTGTCTGCGGTTACAAACAGGTCAACATAAGCCGCCTTGGCGGTGCCAATATGCAGCGCGTCCATCGCTCGCAGACGGCTGACTTCCATGGCCGCCACCGCATAGGCTTCCACCCGCCCGTCCAGGGCAAACAGGGTGAAGTCGTCAAAATCCGCTTTGACCACCGCCATGATGCGGGCGTAGTCTTCAGCATTGAGCAGGCCGTCATGGCGCTGCCGGTTCAGGGCCGACGCGATTTCAGCCTTGCAGTGGCCCGCAATCACCAGCTCGTCTGCGCGCACACTCACCGCCATCAGCTGGTCGCGCCCCACCTCACGGTTGTAGCGCTTGTACAGCGCCGATGTGTCCACCAACACCCGCATCACCAGCCCCCTTCGCGCTCGTCGATGATCAGCTGCGCTCCCGTTTTGCCGTCCGGGCGAACAATGTGCAGCGGCTCAATCGGCCGCTTCCAGCTGGGCACTTTGGCCGGCACATCGGCCTTCAGGGGCACCAGCTCTGCCACGGGCTTGCCATGCCGCAGAATACGCACGGTTTCGCCCTGCTCGACCAGGTCCAGCATGGCTGACGCATTGGCGCGGAATTCACTCAAGGGGATGGTGTGCATTTTGTACAAATTGGGTTGATTTGTACATTTTAGCGCGGTAAACATACGTCTGTCGCTTGAAGCAGCGGCGCAAAGCGGTGACGATGTAGATGCTGGTGCGGTGGTGGACCCGCTCAGGCAGCGGTTCGCTGCCGCCAGAGCAGGCCGAGCTGGCGCATGAGCTACCAGGTCACATTGACCCGCTAGGCTGAAAACGACCTGCTCCGGCTTTGTGACTTTAATTTGGTGAGGGACCTTGAAAGAGCTGGCGCCGGGGATTTGCCCGTGGCCGACAATGCGATTGCGGCTGTGGAGCACTGCTTTGCCACCCTGCAAAGCAGCCTGTTCACCTGCCAAAAAGCGGGCCAAAGCCCATTTTTGAGGGAGTTGGTCATTGCCTTTGGCGGAACGGGCTACGTCGCGCTGTTTGAGATTGCCGAGGGCAACACCGCGATCGTGGCGGAGGTGCGTCATCAACGCGAGGACGACTACCACTGAAGGGAAGCTCGGCTCAGCAAAACCCTGGGGTTGGCCACACCATTCGCCGCCCTTGCGGCTTGCGTCAGGCCGCTTGTTTTAGGACGCGTCGGCTCATGCTGGGCGTGCCGGGCAGCATGGGTGCTGCTGCAAATTGGCTACGCGGGGCTTCGCAAATGCCACTCGACTTCATCGCCATGACCTGCTTGGTGGTGATGTTGCCGCTGTAGCACATCAGCGACGACTGGAAGCTGGTCACGCCTTCGGGCAGCACGTAGTGGTACACGCCCGCCGGAAACTCGGGTGTGGCGCTGGTGATGCCGTTACACGCGTCGAGTTGCGACAGCGTGATTATCGCGCCGCTGGCGACGACCGATGCATTGAATTTTAAAAAGGCGAGCACGGGGGGTAGGCCAGGCGTTAGAACTGAATCTGAACGACGCCAGCCTGTGGTGCCACCCATGTCTGGCGTGGTTTGTAAGACACCACCAGTACCTTGCCGAACTCGGGCGGCATCCGCATGCCGACCGACGTGATCGGGCGGCTGGCGGTGGCTTCCGCCCGCACTTCAAACGAGCCGTGCGCGGGGTGTTCGCCCTCGCCTACCACCGCCTGCATGGCGCGCTCTTGTACGTCGGCCTGCACGCGCTGCGCGTCTGGCCAGCGCCAGTTGTTCACTGTCAAAATATTATTTTTTGGCATCGTCAACTTGAAGCCACTGCTGAAAATGGCCTGCGCCCTGATCAGCTCTTTTTGAAAGTCTGACGGGCTTAACGCTGCAGAGCGCAGCACGAACTCTTGAAGCGTTTGCTTGGGGGCCAACGCACGGTGCAGCGCCTCGGTGTAATTCAAAAAGCAGGTCACCGAGACATGGGTGTCGTCGCGCACCACCAGCGTCAAGCGGTTCGCCTGCAGCTCGTGGGCGAGCGCGCCGGTCAGCATCGCGCAGCAAGACACCACAGCGGCAAGGAAGGGTTTGATCAGCATGGCAGGCAGCGCCGACGATCAGCGGCAGTAGGAAATGGGGGGCTGCGTTTGCGCGCTGCCGCTGCTGTTGGTGAACTGAAAGTTCCAGCAGGCCGACTTGTTGCTGTTTTGCGCTGTTGCCAGCAGTGCTGTTAGCGCCGCGCCGGTCACGCTTTTGTAGCGGATCTTGTAGGTGCCTGCGGCATTGGTATAGCTGTCGGTGCCGGTTTCGGTGGTCACGAACGATCGGGCCGACGTGAACTGCACCACTTGGTAGCCATCGCTGGTGTCCGTGGTCAACGTCATGGCAGACACGGGGAATGGCGTCACTGGAGGCTGGCGAATCGGCGAGTATTTGGCGCCCTGGCCTGCAAGGTCCGGGCTTGGCGTGCCCCGGAAACAGGCCAGCACATACGGCGTGGTGTCTGTAACGTGGTAGCTGTAGCCAGCGGGCGCGCCGACCACGGCGGTGGTGTTGCCGCCGCAAACTGTGTCGCGCGTGGCCACCGTGCCGTCAGGGTTGTTGTAGCCAAAAATACCGAAGCCGTCCAGCGCCCAACCCAGCGGATGGGTGTCCCAGTAGGCGGCCGGTTTGGTCGCCATCAGGCACGTCGGTGCGGCGTGGTAATGGTAGTCGTCGGCGCGCCCGGCGTGGCCGTTGCACACGTCCAGCTCGCCCAGCACCTTGGTGTCGCCGTTTTGGCAACCGCCCTGCTTGCACGGGTTGAAAATGGGCACGCCGTTGATCGCCATGCCGATGGGGCCGTCATTGGCTGTGGTGGTGGTAGCCGCGATGGCCGGGTTCAGCGGAATCTTCCAGGCATTGGCGCCGTAGAAGTTTTGGGCCAGGGGGAATTGCAGGTTGCTGGCCGTGATGCCGTTCATCATGGCGTGCGTGGCCAGCCCGTTGGCGGCAATGTAGCCGTAGGTGCTGTCACAGCCCACCGATGCCAGGCCCGTGGTGGACGCCTTCAGCGCGCTGGCCATGGCCAGGCAGTTTGCGCCCAGCCCGCCGGCTGTGGCGGTGCGGTTGTAGGTCAGGGTCAGTGCGGCGGTGCCCACCGTGATGGGTGCCATGGCAGCGGCCAGCGCAGCGCCTGACACGGCCGTGCTGCTGCTCACCGTTGGGGCGGCAGACAGTGCATAGACGGTAAAGGTATAGGCCTTTTCACCAAGGCCCTGAGAGCATGGCGCCTGGTAGTTGGCGTTGGGCCCGTCGCTCCCAACGCCCAGCATACCGACGCCGTAGCTGTCTTTGGCCAGGCTGGTTTTGGTTGCCGGAATGCCATACAGCACCCAGTTGTATTTGGTGCTGCCATCGCCGGGCAGCGTGGTCATCAGCAGGGCGTATTCAGTGGTGGCCGTCGGCCCGGCAGACCACGACAGCGCTGGCGTGGAGGCGGGGCCATCACAGGTGTATTCCGCTGGCAGCGCGCCGTTCACGGCAGCTGTACTGAGTAGGCTGAACGTGGTGGATGTCGGGGTCGTGGTCGGCGTGGTGGCGGGGATCACCGCACCAGTGGCAGACGCGGTCGCTGCCGGAGCGGTAATAGCCGTGGCGTTGCTGGCACTGCTGCCGCCGCCGCAGGCTGCCAATGCCGCACCCAGCAGCGCAGCGGTCAAGGGGAAGGTAAATCGTTTCATGCGGTCACTCCTGGTGATGTCAAGGCATGCGGATTGCACCCTTGAAGAAAATCATAGGATTTGGCAGCACTTTAAAAGTGATATTTGCGTCATTGACCAACCGATAGTTCAATTGACCCGGTCCGCCATTGCGGCAACCACAGCCGCATCCTGACTTCATCGGCCTGGCTGGGTTCCAGCGTGAGGTCACCGCCGTGGGCGCGCGCCAGTTCGCGCGACAGGCTCAGCCCCAGGCCGCTGCCCTCCACCGCCCGGTTATGCGCAGAGTCGCCACGGAAAAACCGCTCAAAAAACCGCGCCCGGTGTACCGCCGCAATCGGCACCGTTGGGTTGGCAAAAACCACCTCGACACCGCCTGGCAGCGCGCGGCCTTCAATATGGATCACGCCTATTGGCAGGCTGTAGCGCATCGCGTTGCTCAGCAAGTTGTTGAGCAGCTGGCGCAGCAGCGCGCTGTCGCCGCACGCCACCAGGCCGCGTGCAATTGCCGCAGAAATCGTCTGGCTGGCGATCAGCATGTGCGCATCGGCAACCAGCGCGTCGAGCAGTTCGGTCACATCCACGGGGGTGGTGTGCAGCGCCAGCTGGCCCGCGTCGGCTTGCGACAGCAGCAGCAATTTGCGCGTGATGGCCGCCAGGCGCCCCACCTCGTCAAGCATGCCGGTCAGCTCGGATGGCGCAATGCGGTTGTCGGCGCGGCCGATCGCCCGCTCAAGCCGCCCCTGCAGGATGGTCAGCGGCGTTTTCAGCTCGTGGGCAGCGTCAGCCGAAAACCGCGACGCCTGGTGAAAGCTCACCTCCAGCCGCGCCAGCATGGTGTTGTAGTCGCCGATCAGCGCCTTAAACTCGCGGTCTTCACCCTCGCTGGGCAAGCGCTGGTCCAGGGCCTGTGGAGTCATCCGTTTCATAGCCAGCGCTAAGCGGCTGACGGGTTGTGTCGTCAGGTCGGCCAATATCCAGGCGCCCACGGCGGTTAGCAGCAGCGCCAATGGCACGACTCGCAACAGCGCGCGCTTCGCGGCGCTTTGCAGTTCTGTCTGGCTGCTGGTCAGGTCGGCCGCCAGCACGCTGCGCGCCGTGCCTGCCGTGTAGCGGGCGGCGCGCCAGTCGTCGCCGTGGCGGCTGAACGATGCCAGCGCGCAGTCCTCTGGCCCCGTCACCCCAAGCGGCTGGCTAACCTCGCTTTGGCGCTCGCGGTCGGGCTCGCCAGGGTGGTTGCCTGGCGGTGGGCCAGGCGGGCTGTTCGCGGCGGTGTCTAGGGTGCGATCGGGTGGGTTGCGGGCGTCTCGCCGGGGTGCAGTGGCCCAGTTCAGGCTGTCGGGCTCGGGCGCGTCACGCCACCCGGCCGACGCGATGGAAGGCGAACCCCCGGCCGCGTCCACACGCAATAGCAGCTGCCCGGCAGAGCCAAGCCGCAGCTTCAGGGCAACATCTGCTTCCAGCCGCGTCAGCGCCTCAGCGCGAAAGGGCTGGATTGCCAGTCGCCGGGCTTCCATGCACAGCCGGTCATTGAGTCGCGCACCTTCCAGCTGCTGCACGCTGGACCAGCCAACAACCATCACCGCGCCCAGCACCACGCCAACAATCATTGAGGCGAGGACAAACGCGCGAAAGCGAAAGGACAGGGTCACCAGAAGCAGGCTGTGAAGGGCTCAGGTGGCGGGGGCAAACCGGTAGCCCACGCCGCGCACGGATTCGATGGGCCGAAGCGTCTGCGGACCGTCGCCAGCGTTGCCCGCAAGGTCGCGGCCTGTGTCGATCGACGCGATGCGGGCGCGAATGCGCTTGATGCAAACATCCACCACATTCGTGCTGGGGTCGAAGTCATAGCCCCACACGTGTTCCAGAATCTGGCTGCGCGTGAACACCTGGCCCGGCGAGCGCATGAGGTATTCGAGCAGGCTAAATTCGCGGCTGGTCAGCTCGATGATGCGGCTGTGCCCCCGGTGGTCGCAACTGGCCTGCCGTGTGATGCGGTCTAGCTTGAGGTTGCCTACTTGCACCGTGTTTTGCCGGTCACCGGCCAGACGGCGCTTGATGGCATGCAGGCGTGCCAACAGTTCTTCGACAAAAAACGGTTTGGCTAGGTAGTCGTCCGCGCCCAGGTTAAGCCCTGCCACGCGGTCGCCGAGTTCATTGCGCGCGGTCAGCAACACCACTGGTGTGCCCACACCCGCGTCCCGCAGGCCCTTGAGCACCGACAGACCGTCGCGGCCAGGCAGCATGATGTCCAGCACGATGGCATCAAACGGGCCTTCGCAAGCTCGTGCGAAGCCGGTGTTGCCGTCGGTGCAATGCGTCACCTCCATGCCGCGCGCAGCTAGGCCCGCGCAGACAAATTCTGCAATCTTCGCCTCGTCTTCCACCAGCAACAGCTTCATAGCGTCGCCCTGCCGCTCATGGCCGGGGGGGCGCACTGCCGGGTGAGCTGGGCGCACCGTTGCCGGGCGGGGGAGCGCCCGGCGGCGGCTGGGTCTGACGCGGGTCCAGCGTCTCGAGTCGCTCCGGGCTGAAGCCCGCTGCGGCGATGGCTTTGTCCAGCACCGCGCTGTGCCGCAGGCCCGCATCGCGAAAGGCCCGCTTGATGGCCTTGGCATCGTCTGCCGTGAGGCTGGCGGGCTTATAAGGCGCCAGCACCGCCTTGACCTTGGCCTGCTGCTCGGAACTCAGCGAGGTCGGTTCGTCGGGGCGGGGTGGGCGCGGCTGGGTAGGCTGGGTAGGTTGGGTGGTGCCTGCGGGCTGGGCAGTTGCTGGCAACGCTGCCAGCGCTGCCAGCGCCATCATGGCGGCCGCCAGCAGCCCTGTCGCGCGGCCTAGCCGGAAACCGATGAAAGAAGCCAGCGCGAAGCTGCGGGTGGGGCAGGTGTGCAATATGGACATACGTGTATTTCACACCATTGGGGCAAACGCGTCATGACATTTTTGTTACCGTGACTCGGCAATGATGCGGGCCTGAACCGTTGCGTTAAATGACCCCTCGACGCAAACTCAATCGTCGCTTTTCACGCATCAATTTGGCATGTGGCCGAGGTATTGTCTGCCGAAAGTGCTACTGAAAACGTAGCAATGCTTAGCTGCGGCTAGCAACATTACGTGGCGCAGGCCCGCCCACCGCAGGGTGCAGGCGGCCGCCACTGGTACGCTGCAGGCTTGATGCGTGGTGAAATCCCGACATGACTGCACCCAGCCCCACCCCACTCCTCGTCTTCGCAGGCAGCGCCCGCCAAGCCTCCTTCAACCGCAAGCTGGCCCATGCTGCTGCCGGGCTAGCCACGGCGAGTGGGGCCGCCGTCACACTGATCGAGCTGGCTGACTTTGACGTGCCGATGTACAACGCCGACCTCGAAGCTGAAGGCACGCCGCTGGATGTGATGCGGCTCAAGCAGCTGATGTTCGAGCATCCGGCGTGGCTGATCTGCTCGCC
>JANLUZ010000162.1:0-31658 GCA_031363755.1 Polaromonas sp. | reverse complement strand
CTACCACGAAAAACCCATCGGTTTGCTCAACCAAAATGGTTACTACAACCACCTGCTGGCGTTTCTGGCGTCGTCTGTCAACGACGGCTTCATGAGCGACAGCCTGACGTCGTTAATACGCACCGGACCCGACGCCGTTCCGCTGATCCGGCAATTGCTGGCAGCGGCGCAGGCGTTCAGTCCTACGGCGCTGAATCAGATCTGAGTTGGGCTGCTAAAAGTCGCTCGCTGCCCATCAAATCGTCAGGACTGCTGGCGTCAGACGGCCGCTTCGTCCTGCTCGCCGGTGCGAATGCGCAGAACCCGCTCCACACTGGTGACGAAGATTTTGCCGTCGCCGATCTTGCCGGTACGGGCTGCACGAACAATGGCGTCCACGCAATGATCGACCTCGCTGGTTTTGACCACCACTTCGACTTTGACTTTGGGCAGAAAGTCCACCACGTATTCCGCACCGCGGTACAGCTCGGTATGGCCCTTTTGGCGTCCAAAACCTTTTACCTCGGTGACGGTCAGGCCGGTCACGCCACACTGGGCCAGCGCTTCGCGAACTTCTTCGAGTTTGAAGGGTTTGAGAATGGCGGTGATTTGTTTCATGAGAGGTCTCCGAAGTTTCTAGATGTTTCTTGCAGCAGGCGTACTGTGACCTGATGACTGTAGCGGCATTGCCAAGCAAGGCGCCGCAATCGACGGCTTCGTCCGCCGTCAGGCGCGAAATTTACTGGTGATCGGGTAGCGCCAGTCCTTGCCAAAGCTGCGGTGCGTGACGCGAATGCCGACCGGCGACTGGCGGCGCTTGTACTCGTTGATCTTGATCAGCCGCGTGACGCGCTCAACCACTGCAGGCTCGAACCCGGCGTTGATCAGGCTTTCAATGCTCTGGTCGTTTTCCATGTACTGCGTCAGGATGGCATCGAGCACATCGTAGGGTGGCAGACTGTCCTGATCAGTCTGGCCTGCGCGCAGCTCGGCGCTGGGCGGCCGCGTGATGATGCGCTCGGGAATCGGCGCCGCACCGGTGCCATACGGGTCGTTCTCATTGCGCCAGCGGGCCAGCGCAAACACCGTGGTTTTCAGCAAATCCTTGATGACGGCAAAGCCGCCGGCCATGTCACCGTATAGCGTGCAATACCCGGTGGCCATTTCGCTCTTGTTGCCCGTCGTCAGCACGATACCGCCGAACTTGTTGGACAGCGCCATCAAGAACACACCGCGGATGCGCGCCTGGATATTTTCTTCCGTCGTGTCTTCCTTCAACCCCTTGAATTCATGAGCCAGCGAGGTTTTGAAAGCATCAAATTCGGGAAGAATCGATATTTCGTCGTAGCGAACGTTCAGGCGTGCAACCATATCGCGGGCATCGATCCAGGAAATGTCGGCGGTGTACGGTGACGGCATCATCACGGTGCGGACGTTGTCGGCGCCCAGAGCGTCCACCGCAATGGCCAGCACCAGCGCCGAGTCAATGCCGCCTGACAGGCCCAGCAGCGCGCCGGGAAATCCGTTTTTGCCCAGATAGTCTCGCACGCCCAAAACCAGCGCGTCCCACAAATCCGCTTCCTGCACCCTTTCCGGCACCACAGCGGCTTCTAATTTAATAGCACCGTCGGCAAGCTTCGCCTGGGCATAGAACAGGTTTTCCTTGAAACTCTCAGCCCTGCCAGCCAGCGCGCCATCAGCCTGCAGCGCAAACGAACGCCCTTCAAACACGATTTCGTCCTGCCCGCCTACCAAATGGGCGTAGACCAATGGCAACCCTGTAGCCACTGCCCGTGTTTGCATCATGGCCTCGCGCTCGGCGCCCTTGCCCACGTGGAATGGAGAGGCATTGATGACCACCAGCAAATCGGCCCCAGCGTCCTTGGCCAGCCGGACAGGCTCCTCAAACCAGGCGTCTTCGCAAATCAGCAAACCCACCTGGATGCTCTCGCCTTGGTCGCCTTTCAGGGCAATGACGCAAACACCCCGACCCGGTGTGAAATAGCGGCGCTCGTCAAACACCTGGTAGTTGGGCAGCTCACGCTTGGCGTAGGTATCGATCACCGCGCCTTCGCGAAGCACCCGCGCGGCATTGTGGCGTTGCTGCACCGCCATGCTTTTGGTGCGAACGCCTCGCGGCGCGTCGTCGCCGTGGCCTGAATTGCCGCGCGTGGGCGTTCCCACCACCGCCGTCAGGCCCTTTAACCCGGCCAGTTCACGGGCCACCGTATTGACGGCATCATCACAGGCGTCGATAAACGAGGCGCGCAGAAAAAGGTCCTCAGCGGCGTAGCCGCAAATAGCCAGCTCTGGAGTGATCAGCAGCCGGGCGCCCTCTGCATAGGCGGCGCGCGCCGCTTGGATGATTTTTTGTGCGTTGCCGGGCATGTCGCCCACGCAGTAATTGAGCTGGGCAACGCAGATTTTGAGGGGCATAAGTCAGGACGAATGAAGGCGATGGGTGCAGTAACTTGAACAAGGTTATTTCAGTGCCTCAGGGAAGCAATTGAAACGACGTGGAGCGAAGAAAACCAGTGGAAAAATGCGAAAACAATTATGTCATCCGTGTGCTGAACTCACCGCTGGACGTACAAAAGGACCGCTGGAACACGCTGTTGGCCGCGCAGCGTCCCGATAGGGTGCTCAACCCCTTTATGCGCCACGAATACCTTGCGGCACTGCATGAAAGCGGCAGCGCCACGCCCGAGACCGGCTGGACACCGCGTTTTGTGACCCTGTGGGCGGGTGATGAGCTGGTAGGTGCCTGCGCGCTGTACCTGAAAACGCATTCGTCCGGCGAGCACGTTTTTGACCACGCCTGGGCAAATGCCTATCAACAGCACGGCATGGACTACTACCCGAAGGCGCTGGTCGCGGCGCCATTTACGCCCGTGCCAGGCGCCCGGCTACTAGCCCGCACCGTCGCCGAACGCGCACTGTTGGTGCAGGCGCTGATCGCCTGGTGCACTGAGCAACAGCTGTCGTCTCTACACCTATTGTTTGTCGCCGACGAAGACGCAGCCGCTTGCGCTGACGCAGGGTTGATGCTGCGGCACACTGTGCAGTTTCACTGGTCCAACCTGCTCCCTGCGGCAGAGCCAACGACGTCCAAAGAAGACGCATCGCACTGCCCCGTACGCTTCGGCAGTTTTGACGACTTTCTGGCCTCGCTGAGCCAGGACAAACGCAAGAAGATTCGTCAGGAACGGCGCAAAGTCCACGACGCAGGCATCACGTTTCGCTGGTCTCGGGGCGCCGACATCACCACGCAAGACTGGGACTTTTTCTACCGCTGCTACGCGCAAACCTACTACGAGCACGGCAACGCGCCCTACCTTAGCCGCGATTTTTTCACGCGCATGCAGGCCACGATGCCCGAGAACTGGTTGCTGTTTGTCGCTGAACACACCGCAGCCGACGGGACCAAACAGGCGATTGCTACAAGTTTAATAGCTATCAGTGCAGTAAATACCTTGGCTAGCGGCATGAATGACGTCAAAAATTGCCCTGCAATGGCGCCACCGCAGATGACTGCTTACGGCCGCTATTGGGGGGCACTGGCCCGGGTCGATTGCCTGCACTTTGAAGCCTGTTACTACCAGCCGCTGGCTTGGTGCATCGCGCAGGGGTTTGACACGTTTGAGGGCGGCGCGCAAGGCGAGCACAAAATGGCACGGGCCCTGCTGCCTGTCAAAACCACCAGCGCGCACTGGCTGGCTCACCCATCGTTTGCCGACGCCGTGGAGCGGTTTTTGGAACGCGAGGGCGACGGCATTGCGCATTACATGGACGACCTCGAAAAGCGCAGCCCATTTCGACAGGCGCCGCCGCCAACACCGCCCTAGAACAGCACTTGCGCGCGTTGAAAACCCACTACAGTTTTTTCGCAAATAGCTGGCCTGTCAGATACTTTCTCGACGCGCTAGCGGCGCACCATATGCTGCTTTGTAGGCGCCCACTTTTCAGTCGGAGCCTGACCCTAACGCCTCTTCGAAAGAACCACCATGGCCAAGTTTTGCGATGAAGGTTTTGACCTTAACGATCTGAGCATCAAGTCCAGCGGTCGCCTTTCCCGTCAACACCTACCTGAGCACGCCCATTCTTCTGCAGGGCGGCAAGGTGTATAGCACGCTGTGCTGCTATTCGGCCCGCGCCAGCAATGCGGTCCAACAACGTGATTTGAAGAACCTTCGTTCGGTGGCGCAGCTGGTGGCAAGCGAGGTTGATCGCCCTGCGTCAGGCACGTAGCGCAGCAATAGTCCACTCTCGAAAAAAGCGCCAGCAGATGTCGAATTCTGCTAGCGCTTTTTTCAAGGCCGACGCCGCCACAACCTCAGTGGCGTGGCGGTGCATGGGGTTACTTGCCTTCGTTGGCTTTGGCGTAGTTGGCAATGCCGTCTGACACCTCTTTCATGGCGGCTCCCGGGCCTTCCCAGCCCGACACCTTGACCCATTTGCCTTCTTCCAGGTCTTTGTAATGTTCAAAGAAGTGAGAGATGGTTTTCAGACGCAGCGGGTTCATGTCTTCCGGCTTTTGCCACTGGGTGTACAGCGAGCATTTCTTGTCGATGGGCACCGCCAGCACCTTGCCGTCCTCGCCTGCTTCATCCGTCATTTTTAAAATGCCAATAACGCGGCATGTCACCACCACACCCGGGAACAAAGGCACCGGCGTGATCACCAGTACATCGACCGGGTCACCGTCGCCGCTGAGGGTTTGCGGCACATAGCCGTAGTTGGTCGGGTAGTGCATGGACGTGCTCATGAAGCGGTCCACGAAAATCGCACCGGACTCCTTGTCCACCTCGTATTTCACTGGGTCTGCGTTCATCGGGATTTCAATGATCACGTTGAAAAATTCAGGGGCGTTTTTACCGGGGGTAACTTTGCTCAGGGACATGGGTGTTTTGGGGAGGTTTGAGAGGGTTGCAAAACAAAAGCTGCCCCAGAACAGTGCCTAGGACATACCCGTATTTTAGGCACGCGCGCCTTACAAAGCCCCTACGGCTGCGGGTTTGCCGTTAGATTTCGTGTGTTGGCCAATCGTCTCCAAATTTGTTTGGAAGTCGCGAGGAAGCAACGCAGCGGGAGCCCAACCTGTGCGTTGCACTCCCTCCGTGTGAAAACAACCTGGAGATTTTTCATGATCAACAACGCAGCGCTCATTTTGGCGATGCTGTGCGGCCTGATTGCCGTGGGCTACGGTGTGTGGGCTCGAAGCTGGATACTGTCGCAAGACGCTGGCAATGCCCGCATGCAGGAAATTGCGTCGGCTATTCAGCTTGGCGCCGCCGCTTACCTGGCCCGGCAGTACAAAACCATCGCTCTGGTCGGCGTGATTCTGGCCATACTGATTGGCGTTTTTCTCGACGGCAAGACCGCCATCGGCTTCGTGGTCGGCGCAGTGCTGTCGGGCGCTTGCGGCTTTATCGGCATGAATGTGTCGGTGCGCGCCAACGTGCGCACCGCCCAAGCCGCCACACGCGGCATCGGCCCGGCGCTTGACGTCGCGTTTCGGGGCGGCGCCATCACTGGCATGCTGGTGGTGGGCCTGGGTTTGCTCGGCGTCACGGCCTTTTTCTGGTTTTTGGTGGGCAATGGCCACTACACGCCCAATGTCAAATTGGCCGACCTGCTCAACCCTTTGATTGGCTTTGCCTTCGGCTCGTCGCTGATTTCAATTTTTGCGCGACTGGGCGGCGGTATCTTCACCAAAGGCGCTGACGTGGGCGCCGACTTGGTGGGCAAGGTCGAGGCCGGTATCCCCGAAGACGACCCGCGCAACCCGGCGGTGATTGCCGACAATGTGGGTGACAACGTGGGCGACTGCGCTGGCATGGCGGCTGATTTGTTTGAAACCTACGCCGTTACGCTGATTGCCACGATGGTGTTGGGCGCCCTGCTAGTGGCCACCGCGCCGTTGAACGCCGTGTTGTACCCGTTGGGCCTCGGTGCGGTGTCCATCGTGGCCTCCATCATTGGCTGCTTTTTCGTCAAGGCCACGCCAGGCATGAAAAACGTGATGCCTGCGCTGTACAAGGGTCTGGCCATTGCCGGGGTGCTGTCGCTGGTCGCGTTTTACTTTGTCACGATGTGGCTGATCCCCGATAACGCTATTACGGCCACGGGCAGCCAGATGAAACTGTTTGGCGCCTGCGCCGTCGGGCTGGTGCTGACGGCGGCGCTGGTGTGGGTCACCGAGTACTACACGGGCACCCAGTACGCGCCGGTCAAACACATCGCGCAGGCGTCCACCACTGGCCACGGCACCAACATCATTGCAGGGTTGGGCGTGTCGATGCGCTCCACCGCCTGGCCGGTGGTGTTTGTCTGTATGGCGATTTTGGTGTCGTATAAATTGGCCGGGCTTTATGGCATTGCGATTGCCGCCACAGCCATGCTGAGCATGGCGGGCATTGTGGTGGCGCTGGACGCGTATGGCCCCATCACCGACAACGCAGGCGGCATCGCCGAGATGGCCGACATGCCGCCCGAAGTGCGCGCTGTGACCGACCCGCTCGACGCCGTGGGCAACACCACCAAAGCCGTGACCAAGGGCTATGCCATCGGCTCGGCAGGGCTGGCCGCGCTGGTGCTCTTTGCCGACTACACCCACAAGTTAGAGAGCTACGGACGCGCCATCACCTTTGACCTGAGCGACCCGATGGTGATCGTCGGGCTGTTCATTGGTGGGTTGATTCCCTACCTGTTCGGTGCCATGGCGATGGAAGCGGTGGGCCGTGCCGCCGGGGCCGTGGTGGTGGAAGTACGCCGCCAGTTCAAGGAAATTCCCGGCATCATGGAAGGCACGGCCAAGCCGGAATACGGCCGCGCGGTCGACATGCTGACAACCGCCGCCATCAAGGAAATGGTGATCCCCAGCCTGTTGCCGGTGGTGGTGCCCATTTTGGTGGGCCTGCTACTGGGCCCCAAAGCACTGGGTGGCCTGCTGATGGGCACCATCGTCACCGGCTTGTTTGTGGCGATTTCGATGTGCACCGGCGGCGGCGCCTGGGACAACGCCAAAAAGTACATCGAGGACGGTCACTACGGCGGCAAGGGCTCGGAAGCGCACAAGGCCGCTGTCACCGGCGACACGGTGGGCGACCCGTACAAGGACACCGCTGGCCCCGCCATCAACCCACTGATCAAGATCATCAACATCGTGGCCCTGCTGATCGTGCCGCTGGTGGTGAAGTTTCACGGCGGCTGACAGACCATTGGGCTTTGACGTGTGGGGCCAAGACTTTGCTCTCACGGGAGCGGTGGTGGCCATTGCCACCGTTTGCTCTTTTATTCATAGCTGCTCAGGCAGTAAACACCTGGGCTACATCGCTATTTGGTGCTGAAAATCGCTTTTTTCAGTGCTTATTGATGGTGTGAACGGCTTCATCTGCCAATACTGGCGGGCAGCAGCGCCAGCACCACATCAGACCGGTCAAAAAAAACGGCGTTGTCTTGTAAGACAACGCCGTTTTGGCTTTCAGGCGTCAGGTCGTCACATCACCAGCCAATGTCGTTCAGCAACTCCAGCGTCAAATCTTTTGGCGCGTTCACGGCAATGGGTTGCTCAGGCTCCGCGAAGGGCTCCATCAGCAGGTTCGGGGTGGACGACACGTCGTAATGCGACACCGACGAGCCAGGACGCACCGGATCTGGCGTGTACAAATACGCCCTGTTGAAGTAGTCGGCACCATTGATTTTGAGCTGATTGGCGAACAGCACGCCATAGGCCCCGGGCCGCCTGGCGGCCAACACGTTGGACTTCAGCTCCGCGCCATCGGCTTGCGTCACACGCACCGCCGGAATCGCGATGCTACTGTCGGTGCCGGACAGATTCGCAGCGGGCGCGCCGGGAGCGTTGTCGGCAATGATCACCGCCCGCGCCCCCGCCAGCTGGGCGTTTTTAACCTTGACGGTGAACGCGCAGCTACCGCGGTCGATGATGGCCACCTTGCCTGCCACCGCTGCGGCATTGGCAGCACTCAGCGGCGTGCAGGCCAGCCCTTTGCCATCGGCCTGGTCCACCAGCACCCGCAGCGGGTTGACGATGAACTCCCGGCCCTCGATGGCGGGGCCAAACTGCGCGGTGCCGATGGTGTAGAGCTTGTTTAACCCACGCCCTGCCGCAAACAGCTCGGGCACACCGCGTTTGAGCACACCGGGAACCGCCTTGGTGACCACCGGTCCGTTCCACACCAGGTTGCGCGGCGTGATCGCCGAGCGAACGCGCTCCTCGTTCGTCATGCGATCCCAGGTTTTGTTTTGCGCCGGGTCGCGCAGGTAAAAGTCCCAGATCGAGGGCTTGCCGCCCGCTGGGTTCTCGTCGGTGGCGTCAACGAAGCGCCCGGTCACGTCGTCCGTGAAGGTCTGAAACCCCAGGCCGTGGCCAAACTCGTGCAGTACCGTGGTGACGAGATCAATCTGGTTGGCGGCTGCCTTGCCGTCAAGCCCCAGATAAAAGCTGGTGCCCGCGAGGCAGTCGGGCGCGCCGAGGTTGCCGTTGAAAAACGCCACGATGTCCGCGCTCACCATGGGGTCGGTGCCAGCAGCCAGAGGCACACCTGCCAGCTTGGTCGCCAGGGCCGACGGGTACCAGGCCCCGGTTCGCTTGGCGTTGGGGAAGTCGCTGTAAATGTTGTAAGCGCCGGCCGAGCCCAGGGTGGCCGACGTCGCGGTGCAGCTCAGTGGCGCAAAAGATGACAACACCTGAATCGGCACGCTTGAGTTCAGCTTCTTGCCCCAGAAATCGGCCACGAACTGGAAAATGATCTTGCGCTGCTCACCCAGGGTGACGCCGGCGTTGCCGCCCACCGGTGCTTGGGGCGTCAGGTCGTTTAAGCCAATGCCCGGCTCGTCGACATTGAGCACGCGGATGTCAGCGGCCTGCGCCACTGGCAGCGTAAAGGCTGCAGCGGCTAACGCCACTGTCAAAATTGCGGTTTTTGGATCAGTGCGCATGCTGGCCTCCTTCGACATGGCCGGCCAGAGCGGCTTTGGCGGCGGCTTCCCCGGTCACGCACTGCGTGTCAAGTGAGCCGTCAGCGTGCCTTTGGGCCACGCTGAACGACATCTTGCTGACGTCGAGCCGCTTGACAGAGGCGCCGTGCAAGGCCTGCGGCGCCGTGGTGACGCGCATGCGCTTGACGGCCGGGTGGGCGTCAAACATTGACGCGCCGGAAATCCCCCGTGCATTGGCGGCGGGCGCTGGTGTTACAGCGGTTTCATCGTGTTCAGGGGCGCGAAGCTGACCGGTGTTCGGGTCAATCACCACCTGCTGCGCTGCGGCGGATGCTGCAAGCGCCGCAAGACCAACACCGAACCAAAGTTGACGGGTCATGGGTTCTCTCCAGATATGAAAGGAAGGGGTAGCGCGGCGCCAAGACATTTCGACGCCGCCTGGGCACTGTTGCCCAGCGTCACACATCTGTAAAGATCACAGCGTGTAAGAAACCGCTGCAAACGTTAATGGGCCTGAAAAGAAACTGCCCATGGCTTATGCAAATGGGGGTTGAGCGTTGCGGGTTTCAGGCCGAATTGGCCTTGCAAGGGTGGGCCCATGGGTCGGTTGGTAAACTGGAATTAAAGGTGTTGCGGCGGCGCAGCTCGCGTGTTCACACTTCCCGCCACACACGGCAGCCCGCAGCGGCTCGCGTTTTAAAGTACTTGCGACCATGAGCACCACCATTATTCCCCTGGCTGACCTGCGCTACAGCGCACGAACACCACATATCCCGGACGGTGCAAGCCCACCCACCGGCTTGCTGGCGGACACATTGGCACGGCCACTTCGCGATTTGCGCATCAGCGTCACCGACCGCTGCAATTTTCGTTGCAGCTACTGCATGCCGCGAGAGGTGTTTGACAGAGACTATGCGTTCTTGCCGCAAAGCTCCTTACTAAGCTTTGAAGAGATGGTTCGGCTGACACGCATTTTTGTAGCCCACGGGGTGGAGAAAATCAGGCTCACCGGCGGCGAGCCGCTGCTGCGCAAGAACCTGGAAGTGCTGATCGGCATGCTGGCCGCGCTGCGCACGCCCGACGGCCGGCCGCTGGACATCACCCTGACCACCAACGCCTCACTGCTGGCTAAAAAAGCCCAGGCGCTGAAAGACGCCGGCCTGCAGCGCATCACCGTCAGCCTTGACGGGCTGGACGACGCCGTGTTTCGACGCATGAATGATGTGGATTTTCCGGTGGCTGATGTGCTGCGCGGCATCGAGGCGGCGCACAGGGTCGGGCTGGCCCCCATCAAAGTGAACATGGTCGTCAAGCGTGGCACCAACGAGGCCGAAATTTTGCCGATGGCGCGGCACTTCAAGGGCACCGGCACCGTGCTGCGCTTCATTGAATACATGGATGTGGGCGCCACCAACGGCTGGCGCATGGACGAGGTGTTGCCGTCGCGCGAGGTGGTGGCGCACATTCACGCCGAGTTGCCCCTGCGGCCGCTGGGCGCCAACACGCTGGGCGAAACCGCGCAGCGCTGGGCGTATGCCGATGGCAGCGGGGAAATCGGTGTGATCAGCAGCGTGACACAGGCTTTTTGCGGCGACTGCAACCGCGCCCGACTGACCACCGAAGGCAAACTCTTTTTGTGCCTGTTTGCCAGCCAGGGCCATGACCTGCGCGCGCTGCTGCGCGGCCGTTACGCCGACGACCAGATCGCCGCTGCTGTGGCGCACATCTGGCAGCAACGAGACGACCGGTACTCGGAAATTCGTGCGGCCCTGCCGCCCGACATGACGGTGCCGCAAGAGGGCAAGCGCGTCGAGATGAGTTACATCGGTGGCTAGCGCGGGCCAAGCCGCATCAGTTAAGCAAGTCGCGTGAGCGCGGCTCTTTGAGCGTCATTTGAAGGATTCGTTTTGGACTCTATTTCACATTTCCAGCCCGTTCACGTCGAAGCCATCACCGCTGTGATCCTGGCGGGCGGGCGCGGCTCCCGCATGGGCGGCGTCGACAAGGGCCTGCAAAACTTCAACGGCTTGCCGCTCGCGCTGCACATGCTGATGCGTCTGAGCCCGCAGGTCGGCGGCATCATGATCAATGCCAACCGCAATTTGTCGGCTTACGAGTCGTTTGGTGTCGATGTATGGCCGGACAGCACCAGCATGGGCGAGTTTGCCGGGCCGCTGGCTGGTTTTGTCACGGCGCTTGAGCGCTGCGAAACCCCCTATTTGTTGACGGTTCCGTGCGACACGCCCTTGTTCCCGGTCGATCTGGTAGCGCGCCTGAGCGACGCCATGGCTCGAGAGCACGCCGACTTTGCGGTGGCCGCAGCCGACGAACAAGGGCAGTTGCGCCCGCAGCCGGTCTTTTGCCTGATGGGCACGCCCATGCTGGAAAGTCTGCTGGGCTTCACCCGCAGCGGCGGACGAAAAATTGACGCCTGGACGGCACAGCACAAAACCGTTGTGGTGCCTTTCGACCAGCCCGCCGACGACCCGCGTGCCTTTGCCAACGCCAACACCCTGGCCGAGCTGCACCAGCTGGAAGCCTTGAGGTCATGAAGGTCATGAAGGCCGTGAAAAACATGAAGACCCTGGACCAGATTGGTGCCGAGTTGCAGGGCTATGACCCACAAGCCTTGAGTGCTGACGATGTGCTGGCTTTCCTTGAGCAGCTCGTGACGCCGTTGAGCGCCCACATTGATGGCGGCGACACCGAAGCACTGCCGCTGTTCGACGCCCTGGGTCGGGTGTTGGCCGAAGACGTGATCTCGCCTGTTGACGTGCCGCCGCACGACAACTCGGCCATGGATGGGTACGCGTTTGACGGCGCGCAGCTCACGTCTGGCAACGAAGCGCCGCTGCGCTTGCGCTGTGTGGGCACCGCACTGGCGGGCAAAGCCTGGGTGGGTGACATCGGCGCCGGGCAGTGCGTCAAGATCATGACGGGTGCCATCATGCCCGCTGGGCTGAACACCGTGGCACCGCAGGAATTGGTGACCGCCACCGGCAACAACATCACCGTGCCCGCCGGGCAGCTGCGCGGTGGCGACAACCGCCGCCACCGGGGCGAAGACTTGACGCAGGGCCAAACGGCGCTCCTCAAAGGCGAGCTGGTGACACCGGCCCGACTGGGGCTGGCGGCGTCTTTGGGCTTGCCCCTGCTGCGCTGCTACCGGCCTCTGGCAGTGGCGTATTTTTCAACCGGCGACGAAATTTTGTCGCTGGGTGAAGCGCCGCGCGAAGGCGCTGTGTACGACAGCAACCGCTACACCGTGTTTGCGCTGCTCAAACGTCTGGGGTGCCGAGTCATCGACATGGGCGTGGTGGGCGACGACCCCGCGCTGCTAGAGGCCGCTTTCCGGCAGGCCGCCCTGCAGGCCGACGCCATCATCACGTCTGGCGGCGTCAGTGTGGGTGAGGCGGACTACACCAAGGCGATGATGAAAAAACTGGGGGACGTGGCCTTTTGGCGCATTGCGATGCGCCCCGGCCGTCCCATGGCTGTCGGGCGCATCAATGTGTCGAAAATTGATGGCAAATCACCCGCTAGTCCAGGTATTGATTGCCTGAGCAGCTATCAACTCAATAGCAACCACAACGGCGCGATTTTGTTTGGCCTGCCGGGTAATCCAGTGGCGGTGATGGTCACGTTTCTGGCGTTTGTGCGCCCCGCCCTGCTGCGCATGATGGGGGCCACCGCCACAACGCCTGTGCTGCTCAAGGCACGTTCGACCGAGGCGATTCGTAAAAAACCGGGCCGCACCGAGTACCAGCGTGGCTGGGTCAGCGCCAGCGCGGACGGCGGCTTAACCGTGCGCACCACGGGCAGCCAGGGTTCAGGCGTGTTGCGTTCCATGGCCGAGGCCAACGGGCTGATCGTGCTGCACCATGCCCAGGGCCATGTGGCGGTGGGTGAAGCCGTGGATGTGCTGATGTTTGATGGCGTGATGTAGCGCTGCGGCGGGCGTTAAAAAAACGGCCGATGCTGAAAGCTCACATCGGTGCCTGACCCGATCCGATGCAGGAGCAATCGACAGCACGCGCACCACGGCAGCGCTCAAAGGCGCCCCAGTGCCCGCTCAACGCCCTTGTTGGCCAGCGCATCGGCATGCTCGTTGCCGGGAATACCAGCGTGACCTTTGACCCATCGCCAGTCGATGGTGTGGCCACTGGTGCTGACCAACGCATCCAGCCGTTGCCACAAATCCACATTTTTGACCGGCGCCTTGGCGGCCGTTCTCCAGCCGCGTGCCTTCCAGCCGTGAATCCACTCGGTGATGCCTTTGCGCACATATTCGCTGTCCAGGTACAGCGTGACCGCACAGGGCCGCTTGAGCGCTGCCAGCGCTTCAATCACGGCGGTCATTTCCATGCGGTTGTTGGTGGTGCCCATTTCGCCACCGAAAATCTCCTTTTCCACACCGGCGGCTGTCAACACCGCGCCCCACCCGCCGGGGCCAGGGTTGCCCTTGCAAGCGCCATCGGTGTAGACCACCACGGGTTGGCGCTCAGCCGTAGCAGTGGTTGCGGTGGTTGCAATGGTGGAGGTGGAGGTGGAATAGGCCATGGGCGTGTGTATCAACAAGTCGGACATAAAAACTTCAGGGCCAAGCCCGGCACTGAAAACAAAAAGAACCGCTCGTGACCGTGCGGGTGCTAACGCGCAGCCGAGTCTTTGCTTGCCACGGCAGCCGGTGCTGCGGCCACGGCCTTTCGCGCCTTCCAGCCGGGCTCCAGCAGCCGCATACCGCGCACGCGCTTGACCGCCACCACGCAGTACATCGCGCCAAAAATCGGCCACCAGCGCTGGCCCAGCGTGTCCATCCACGAAAATCGGTCCAGCCACTTCTGACTTGCAAACGACGGCACATAAGCACCAAAGCGCGCTGACTCTACCTCAAAGTTCAGCAGCCGCAGCCAGTCGCGCAGGCGCCAGTAGCCAATCATCTCGTGAGCGCCAGGTAAAAACGGCGATGTGGCCGCTTCGTCGGCCCGCAACCGCCCATACCAGCGGCTGCGGCTTTGGCGAAAGCCCCACAGACTGTTGGGATTCAGCCCAGTGATGATCACCCGGCCTTCGGGCACCAGCACGCGCTCGGCCTCACGCAGGGCGGCATGCGGGTCGGCGCTCATTTCCAGCGTGTGCGGCATGGCCAGCAAATCAAGACTGGCGGGTGCAAATGGCAACGCCGCCGGGTCGGCCACAAATGCGGGCGCCCGCGCAAAGCCGGTGGGCAATGCATCGAACGTGTCGCTTAACTTTAGCGGTACAACGCTATCAATCGCCAGCCAGCGATGCGGCATGCGGTTGTTGCCGAGCGCATCCAGCTGGGGAAAGCCCAACTGCAGCGCGTGGTAGCCAAAGATATCGCTGACCGCCTGCTCGAATTGCGCCGTTTCCCAGGCAAGCAAATAACGCCCGGGCGGCGTGGCGAGCCAGTCTGTCAAACTTGCGTCATCACGACTCATCGCGCTCGGACGCACAAGCGTTGCAGCAGTGTGAATCGGTGCAGGAAGTGCTGCAGACCGTGGTGCATATCGCAAGCCGTAGCATCGCCGTTCGCGCACTTTTGCATCAGACCCCTCATTGAAAACACCTCATGGATGTGCCCCTATGGCGAATTTGCTGAAACTTCTGGCTCTGCCTGCGTTTGAAGACAACTACCTATGGGTGCTTGAAAACGGCAGCCAGGCGCTGGTCGTCGACCCCGGTGATGCCGCACCTGTGCTGGGCCTATTGGCGCGCACCGGCTTGGGTCTCGCCGCGATTCTAGTCACCCACCACCACGGCGACCACACCGGCGGCGTGGCAGCGCTGCGCGAGGCCAGCGGCGCAACCGTGTATGGCCCGGCATCCGAGCGAATTCCGACCCCATTCATCCCGCTGCGGGAGAACGACACGCTCACCGCACTGGGGGTTGAATGGCGCGTGCTGGACGTGCCGGGGCACACGGCGGGCCACATCGCTTTCTATGCTGACGACGTGAACGGACGACCACTTCTTTTTTGCGGCGACACCCTGTTTTCGGGTGGCTGTGGGCGGCTGTTCGAGGGCACACCAGCGCAAATGCTGGCGTCGCTGGACAAGCTGTCGGCGCTGCCCGGTAACACGGTGGTCTGTTGCACGCATGAATACACGCTGAGCAATCTGCGGTTTGCATTGGCGGTCGAGCCCGGCAATCAGGATCTGCAGGCCTACCACGCAGAGTGCGTAAAATTGCGCGCAGCGGGCGAGTCGACACTTCCCACGTCGATCGAGAACGAGCACCGTATCAACCCTTTTTTGCGCTCCCGGCAGCCCGCTGTCAAGGACGCTGCCCATCAGTTTGACCCAGCAGCCGACGGCGATGTTGCCGTGTTTGCCGCACTGCGTCAGTGGAAAAACCAGTTCAAATAATGCCGAAACAACGCAACGCTTCCCCCACATTCTTCAAACGCGCGCTGGACCGGTGCGCTTCATCACCCGGCCTTGGCCTTTGGGCGCTTTTGCTGGGCGCCGCCGTGCTGGCGGGCTGCGCGGCACCCGGCAGCACGAACACCAGCCTGGGCCTGCCCGGTGATCCGGTGCTGGTGGCCGGCCGATCAGCCGGCGATTCCGACGCCGCCGCGTCAAACATTCCGGGCGGCCCCTTGCGGCCCATCACCCCGGGCACCACCTCGTCCAAGCCGATTGCACCGACCGAGCCGCCCCGAGAGCTGTGGGATCGCATTCGGCGCGGCTTTGCGATGCCGGACCTGCGCAACGATCTGGTCACCGACCGCGAGCAGTGGTACAGCACACGGCCTGACTACATCGAGCGCATGACCGGTCGGTCCAGCAAGTACCTGTTTCATATCGTTGAAGAGCTCGAACGCCGGCAGATGCCGACCGAGCTCGCGCTATTGCCCTTCATCGAAAGCGCTTTCAACCCGCAGGCTGTGTCCAGCGCCAAGGCCGCTGGCATGTGGCAGTTCATGCCCGCCACGGGCCGCGACTTCGCCTTGAAACAAAACGCCTTTCGTGATGACCGCCGCGATGTGCTGGCCTCGACCCGTGCCGCGCTTGACTACCTGCAGCGCCTGTACGGCATGTTTGGCGACTGGCACCTGGCGCTGGCCGCCTACAACTGGGGCGAAGGCAGCGTGAGCCGCGCCATCGCCAAAAACCAGCGTGCCGGCCTGCCCACCGGCTACCTTGACCTGAACATGCCCGCCGAGACGCGCCTGTACGTGCCCAAGTTGCAAGCTGTCAAGAACATTGTGGCCAACCCCCAGACGTTTGGCGCCGAGTTGCCGTTGATTGAAAACCACCCCTACTTCCAGCAGGTGCTCATCACACGCGACATCGATGTGGCGCTGGCCGCCCGCCTGGCCGATGTGAAGCTCGACGACTTCAAGGCCCTGAACCCCTCCGCACACCGCCCGGTGATCATTGCCTCCGGCACACCACAGATCTTGCTGCCGTGGGACAACGCCACGGTGTTCCAGCGCAACTTCGAGGGCTACACCCAGGGCCAATACGCTAGCTGGACTGCCTGGACGGCGCCAGCCACCATGAACCCCGCTGAAGCCGCCAAACGCGTCGGCATGAGCGAAGCTGACCTGCGCAGCATCAACAACATTCCGCCGCGCATGCTGATCAAGGTCGGCTCGACCCTGCTGGTGCCGCGCACCTCACGCACTGCGCCGGACGTGGATGTGATGGTGGCAAACACCGCGCAGGTGTCGCTGTCGCCAGAAATTGTGACCCGTCGCACCACCGTTCATGCCCGCAAGGGCGATTCGGTTGCCAGTCTTGCCAAACGCTACGGCGTCACCGCGTCCAACGTGGCCAGCTGGAACAGTGTGTCGGGCGCAGCATCGTTCAAGAAGGGGCAGGCCGTGGTGGTGTTTTTGCCAGTCAGGGCGCGCAGCGCGTCATCTGCAAAAAACCGTGCCCGCAGCGGTCACAAGGCCGTCAGCACGCCCAAATCGTCCCGTTCCAGCCACAGCAAGGCAGTTGTGAAGATCAAAAAGCGCTAAAACTAGGTCTAATCATGCTCTAGCCTCGGTGTTTACTGCCTGGGCAGCTATTATTTATATAGCGAATAGCCGCACAGCATGCACCCAGTACCTCACAACTCATGCCTTGAAACGCTCCTTGGCGCGCTGGGCAAAGTTGTTGGTGAAGGTTCTGGACAGCCGAATGCGGTCTTCCTTGACGCTGTTGTCAAACGCAGCCATCGCCCTGAGGGCCGTGCGGGGCCCGTCGTCGGGCATCACCCCGTCAGACGACAGCGACTCGCGCACCTTTTCAAATGACGCCAGATACAGCCCGCGGTCATTGAGCAAGTAGCTTTCGGGCACGGTTTTGATGATGTCGCCCGGCCCCGCCGTTTGCAGCCACTTCAGCGCATGCACGACGGCGTGGGCCATGGCCTGGCAGGTGTTGGTGTTTTTCTGTACAAAATCACTTGCTGCATACAGGCAGGCGGCCGGCATGGGCCCACCAAACACGGCGCCGGTACCCTTGAGCGTGCGGGTGTCGCTGATGACTTTGAACTCACCTCTTTGCTCCATCATCGTGATGAGGGGCTCGATGTTGCTCATGGCGTCCACCTGGCCAGAGCGCAGTGCCTGTAGCGCGCTGGCGCCCATACCCACGGCCACAAAACTCACCTCATCGGGTTTGACACCCCCTTGCGCGAGAACGCGGCTGGCGATCATGTGCGAAGGCGCGCCGAGAGCGGACACACCAATTTTTTTGCCCTTCAACTCGGCCATGGCCTTATAGCCTGGCATGGCCTTGGTCGACACACCAAATGCGATTTGCGGCGCCCTGCCCTGCAGCACAAACGACTGGAACATCTGGTTTTTTGACTGCAGAAACAGGGTTTGCTCGTACGCGCCGGAACACACGTCGGCCGCGCCCGTGGTGATGGCCTGCAGCGCGGCAGCCGCTCCAGCCGCCTCGACGATTTGGAGGTCAATGCCTTCAGCCCGAAAGTAGCCCAGCTGCTCGGCAATGGTCAACGGCAGGTAATACAGCGCCGAACGGCCATCCACTGCCACGGTAACTTTTGATTTTTCAAGCTTGGGTTGCGCACGCAACACCGGCAGCGCGACGGACCCGGCCAGCAGCGCAGCGCCTGCCAGCAGGCGGCGACGCGCGGGTGACGGCAACCATGACCGCGTCACGGCAAAAGGCTCCGAGGGCGCTGGTGGCGCCATCTCATGGCCTTATCGCCAGGCCACCACGCGTCGGCTTCGCCGTGACGGGGCGACAAGCCGGTGATCGTAAGAGGCTGCGTTTTTGCATGCCAGCAGCTTAGGGGCACGCCGCACAACCCGCATCGGTAACATCCCCGTGCGGGTTATTACCACGGGCTGTGTGCGGTACCCGTCAAACTTCCTCTGGCAGTCCTCAACGAAAACCCGAAAACAAGATGGCAATATTGACCAGCAAGCCCAGCGCCCAGATGGCAGAGCGGGCTTTGGCAAGGTCGGCCACGTACATCATGACGTAGGCGATGCGCAGGACAATGAAGACCAGCGCCAGAATGTCCAACACGGTTTGCCCAGCCTGCAGTTGGTGGGCGATCACCACAGCAGCAAAGTAAAACGGCAAGGCTTCGAAGGTGTTGGCCTGGGCCGCGTTAGCACGGGCGCGCCAGTCTTTTTGCGCTGCAAGCCAAACCCTGGGGTTGTTGTTGTCGTAGCCGCCGTCTTGAGGCGGGCGGGTCATCTGGCCACTTTTGGCCAGCGCCGCACAGGCAATCGGCAGCAGTGCTGCGGCCAGCACACACCAGTAGGCGATGGTGAAATGGGGGTAAGGCATGGAAATCCTCCTGGTGGCTTTTTTCAGATTGGGAAACTAGCGCGACTGAAAAGTGACGGGCTGTGCGAAGGGGTCACTGCGGGTGCTGCCTGACGCGGATCAACGCACGTCAGCGCCGGTCTACCAGCGCATGGGCAATGGTGCCCAGGTCCACGTATTCCAGTTCGCTGCCCACCGGCACACCGCGCGCCAGCCGGGTGACCTGCACGCCGCGGCTTTTGAGCGCCTGCGCAATCACATGCGCCGTGGCCTCGCCCTCGGCGGTGAAATTGGTAGCCAGAATCACCTCTTGCACCTCACGCAACGCCGGGTCTTGCATCGAACCATCGGCGGCCTTGGGCACCACGCGGTCAAACAGCTTTTGCAGGCCAATGTCGTTGGGGCCGATGTTATCGAGCGGGCTGAGCTTGCCCATCAGCACAAAGTACAGGCCCCTGTAAGCCAGCGTGCGCTCCAGCGCCGCCTGGTCAGCCGGCGTTTCGACCACGCACAGCGTGCTGCGGTCACGCTGCGGGTTGGCGCAGGTGTTGCACAGCGCCTGTTCAGTCAGGGTGTTGCACAGCGCACAGTGTTTGACGCTGCTGACCGCGTGCTCAAGCGCACGGGCGATTTGCAAGGCCCCTGGCTTGTCGTGCTGCAACAGGTGAAACGCCATGCGCGCTGCCGACTTCACCCCCACCCCTGGCAGCTTGCGCAGCGCCTGGGTGAGGCCCTCAACAGCATTGGATTGCGCCATGAGGCGGTTTTAGAAGGGGAACTTCATGCCGCCAGGCAGGCTGGGCATACCTGCCGTGAGCTTGCCCATTTTTTCCTGGCTCACTTCTTCGGCCCGGCGCACGGCGGCATTGAAAGCCGCTGCCACCAGGTCTTCGAGCATGTCTTTGTCTTCTGTCAGCAGGCTGGGGTCGATCTCGATGCGTTTGACATCGTGCTTGCACGTCATGGTGACCTTGACCAGCCCGGCACCCGCTTCGGCGGTGACTTCAACGAACGCCAGGTCGTCCTGCGCTTTTTTCAGGTTTTCCTGCATAGCAGTGGCCTGCTTCATGAGACCGGCGAGTTGACCTTTGTTGAACATGGTGTTTCCTTGGAAATGAATAAAAAAACGAAAAATAACGCGGTGTCATAGGTCACGCCGACCTGCGCTGGCGTGACGGCTACTCATGCAGACGGCGGCGCCACAGGTTTGATGCTGCCGGGCACGATTTTGGCACCCCATTGGCGCTGCATGTCTTGCACAAACGGGTCGTTGTGAATGGAGTCTTCAGCAGCGCGCTGCCGCTCGATGCCAGCGGCGGTGTTGCGTTTGGCGGGCGTGTCGGTCACAGCGCCCATTTCCAGCGCCAGGGTGATGGGCACGCCAGGCATCGCGGCCTGCAACGCCGCCTGCAGTTTTTCACGCGACGCCGACTGCGTAAGCGACTCGCGCTCGACACGCAGCGTCCACACGCCATCGACCTGGCTGCGCAGCTCGGACTGCAGGGCCAACTCACGCGTCAGGGCCACCACCGACTCGGCAATGATCAGCTGCGCCACGGCGCGGTTCCACACGGCACCGAGACCGGACGCGCCGTGGCCAGACGACTCTGCCGCTTTGGGTGACGCTTGCGATACAGAAGGCGCTTCTGAATCAATAGCACCAGAGGCAGTAAATACCTGGGCTAGCGAGCTAAATGACTCAATATCATGTGTTTTTTGTGCCTCATTGGCCGCAGGGCTGTGCGATACGGCCACAGCAGGCGATGGTGCGGATGCCGTGGCCAGCGGCACAGGATTGCCTGGCATCCCGACAGGTATATCAGAGGCCAGCGCCTCGGGAGGCTCTGCGATCCCGTCAGCGGTGCTGCGGTGAGTCGCAGCCGCCCTCTGCGGCTCGGCAACAACTGGCCGCACCACCACCGGGGGCCGCGCAGGCTCACTCTGCGGCAGTGGCTTTTTTGCGGGCGCGGCGGCGCTCCCGGCCGCAGCGGCAGTGGTGACTGAGCCCGGCGGTTTGAACGCCAGCAACCGCAGCAGCACCATCGTCAGCGCAGCGTATTCGTCCGGCGCCAGGCCAAGCTCGGAGCGGCCGTGCAGGCACAGGCTGTAGAGCAGCTGCGTTTCGTCTGGCGGCAGCAGGGCTGCCAAGCGCGCCGTCTCCCCGATTTCGGGGTCAGACTCGTCATCAACGCCAGCCATGCCGGGCACCGCCTGCAGCACCGCCATGCGCTGCAAGATGGTTGTCATGTCTTCCAGCGTAGACGCGGCGCTCAACCCGTTCAGGCGCAGCGCCTCGGACGTCTCGACAACGGTACGGCCGTCATTGCGAGCCAGCGCATCGATCAGCTGGAACACATAGCTGCGGTCCACACTGCCCAGCATGGTGCGCACACTGGCCTCGTCGAGTTGACCCGAGCCGAAAGCAATCGCCTGATCGGTCAGCGACAGTGCGTCGCGCATGGAACCGCGCGCGGCGCGTGACAGCAGGCGCAAAGCCTGGGGCTCTGCGGGCACGTTTTCAATGCCCAGCACCTGCAGCAGGTGCTCCATCACGGTTTCAGGCGCCATGGGCCGCAGGTTGAACTGCAGGCAGCGCGACAGCACCGTGGCCGGGACTTTTTGCGGGTCAGTGGTGGCCAGCACAAACTTGAGGTAATCTGGCGGCTCTTCCAGCGTTTTGAGCATGGCGTTGAAAGCCGTGTTCGTGAGCATGTGCACCTCATCGATCATGAAGACCTTGAAGCGCCCGACCACCGGCTTGTAGACCGCCTGCTCCAGCAGCTGCGCGATCTCGTCCACGCCCCGGTTCGAGGCGGCATCCAGCTCGGTGTAATCGACAAAACGGCCGCTATCAATGTCGGTGCAGGCTTGGCACACGCCGCAAGGCTGATCGGTGATGCCGCCCTGCCCATCCGCACCTAAGCAGTTGAGCGACTTGGCCAGAATGCGTGAAATGGTGGTTTTGCCCACACCTCGCGTGCCGGTAAACAAATAAGCATGGTGCAGGCGCTGTGTGCGTAGCGCATTGCCCAGGGCCTGCACCACATGGGACTGGCCCACCATTTCCGAGAAATTTCGGGGCCGGTATTTGCGCGCAAGAACGAGGTAAGACATGCAGGTATTCTAATTTGCCACCGCCGCCCCAACGGCTGGCGTGTGTCCCTTACAATCGTAGGTGACGGGCCTTCCCGCATGGTGAAGCGGCCAACCGGGTCAGGTGGGGAACCAAGCAGCCCTAACTGCAAAGCCAGTGCCGGGGTCAAGGCTCGTCACCTTACACATCAAAAAAGCCATCATGTGCCAGCTCAGCACAGATGGCTTTTTTTATGGATTTTCGTTGAATCACTGCGACTGGGGTACCACCACCACCGTCAGCCAGTAACCTGCCAGCTGCCCAATGGCCTTGACGAAGTTATCAAAATCAATCGGCTTGGTGATGTAGGAGTTGCAGCGCAGGCCATACATTTTTTGAATGTCGGCGGCCTCGTACGACGTGGTGAGTACCACCACAGGCAGGTGTCGAAGTTCGGGGTCCCCCGCGATGGCGGTCATGACTTCATAGCCGTCCATCACTGGCATATGCATGTCCAGCAGGATCAGGTCGGGTGTCGGTGCATGGGCATACGCGCCCTGCTTGCGCAAGAACTGCATGCACTTTTCGCCGTCGGACACGTGGTGCAAGCTGACTTTCAAGCTGGCCGCGTCAAAGGCCTCGCGGGTCAGGAAGACGTCGTCGTCGTTGTCTTCGACCAGCAAAATTTCGGCTATTCGCGAGCCTGCAATCGGGTTGACTTTCATCGCTCTACTCCGGTGTCACGGGTGTGTGGAAGTGTGAAATAAAATGTGCTGCCTTGCCCCTGCACAGAATGCAGACCGATTTTTCCGCCATGCAGATGCACCACCCGCTGGCAAATGGCCAAACCAATGCCAGTGCCAGCATATTCTGTTTGTGCATGCAGGCGCTTGAACACCTCAAAAATGCGTTCAAAGTGTTTTGCCTCAATACCGATTCCGTTGTCCTGCACTGAAAAAACCCACTGGCTGGCGTCTTGAACAGCGGAAACCTGGATGCGCGGCGTTGGACTGACACAGTATTTCAGCCCGTTGCCCACCAAATTGAGCAACAGCTGAACGAGTTGCGAGCGTGCGCCCATCACTGCCGGCAACGACCCGACCGTGACCACCGCACCGGTTTCCTGAATCACGGCGTCCAGCAGATGGGTGACTTCCACAGCAACCTCCTGCATATCGACGCGGGCAAAGGCGGTGGCGTCCGAGTTGACACGGGCGTAAGCGAGGAGGTCGTCAGTCAGTTGCTCGAGTCGCCGCGTGGCATCCCGCGTGCGGCTGATCAGGCTGACCGCTGCTGCTTCAAACGTGTGGGCGTATTTTTTTTCCAGCAGCTGAATGAAGCCACTGATCGAGCGCAGGGGGGTTTTCAAGTCATGCGAGGCGACATACGCAAACTGCTCAAGGTCATGGTTGCTGCGCTTGAGAGCCCGGGCACTGGCCAGTCGGGCGGTGATGTCGCGGGCAATCAGGGTGTGCAGCACGCCGCCTGCCTCGTTCACATTGGAATACGACAGCTCGACCGGAAATTCGATCCCGCTGCGTTTAAGCCCCAGGGCTTTGCCGGTCGCTTGACCCACATCGCGGAACGCTCTCATGTTCGCCAGATGGGGCAGCCGGTAACGCTCAGGCATGAGCTGCATGACCTCCATACCCAAAGCGTCAGATTCTGGCCATTCGAACATCTGCGACGCAGCGGCGTTGAAAAACACGATCTTCTGCGCCTCGTCAAACGTGACAATCGCGTCTTTGGCCGAGGCAAGAATGCTGCGCATCCGTTTTTCGCTGATCTGCAAAGCCCGGGTTGTCGTCAAAATGGTCTGTGAGGCCTTGTTGATCGCATCGCCCACCACATTGGCCTCGCGAAAGCTCAAGCGTGGCACCCGCACTTCCCGGCCCTCTCCCAGGGCGTGCGCCGACACCCGAAGAGTGGCGACGCTTGCCGAGACGCGCCCGCCAATCAGCCAGGCCAGCCACAGGCTGAACAAGACGATACCGCTGGTCAAACCCACCACCCACAACAGGGGCTGGCGCAGTTCATTGTTCAGGCTCGCCATCGGAATACCGACCGCCACCGACCAGTCCGAAAATGTTGAATGGGTGACCGCCAACAGCGTCGGTACGCCGTCGCGGGACACCCCTTCAGAGACCAGATCGGTGTGCTGCGCCACCATGCGGGCCAGGTCAGGCGTGACCGGCCTGCCCAAAAACTGCTCAATCCCACTGGAGCGGGCCACCAGGGCACCCCGCCCGTCAATCACCGACACCGTCCAGTCGGCGGGCAGCTTTTGATCGACCAGAATCGTCTGGATTCTGGAGGGCAAACGGACGCCAGCCAGCACGAATGGATGATGCTGAGGGGCGCGATTTTCGGCGTTTGTGACAGCGGTGACGACGGTGGGCCAGATGATGGGCACGGTCACCATCGCCAACGGCATTTTTTGTACCGGCCCCCAAAACAGGCTGGACACCGCTGTTTTTCCCGACGACAGCACCCTTGAGAGCGTTTTAACCAGCGCATCGTCCGCAATTTGCGGCAAAGGCTTTGACGGTGGCGCCGAGGTGTTCATCAACTGCTGGCCAGTGTCGTCCACCAGCATGATGCTTTCGGAAAACCCGCGTGCCAGCACCGCTTTGGCCTGCAGCTGAAAGGCCGCGTAGTCGCGACTGACCAGTGCCGGCGAGCTGGCCAGCGCCTGCAGCGCCGTGTCAATGGTGCGAAATTCGTTGTCCACCGCCAGCATCAGCGCCCGCGCGGAATTGGTGGAGTTCAGAATCAGCCTCGCCCGCTCGCTGCGGTAATGGGCGAGCGCAAATGCAGCGGACATCAAGGTCACCGGCAACATGCACGCGACCACCAACCAGATGAGAGTCACGCGCAGGGGTTGAATTCGGTCAGTGGTCACAAGGTGCCCGAACAAAAATTGAGCAAGCGTATGGAAGCGCATGCGTGGAGGTGAAATCAAGTGCATCGTTCGACGGCCAGGGCCCGTGCCTGATTCAACATGCCTCGTTACTTAACAAGCGTCAATTGATAACAACAACAAAGCGAGCGATGCAGAGCAATTTCAACCGAATGCCGAAAAAATTACAACATTGCATGACAGCAATCTGACGTTAGCGTCCCGACATACCCAACAAATCAGTCCAAAGTGCGCATAAATTTACCGGGTCTGCGGCACGATGACGACGGTAAGCCAGTAGCCAGCCAGCTTGCCGATGGTGCCGACAAAGCTGTTGAAATCTACCGACTTGGTGATGTAGGAACTGCAGCGCAGGCCATACATCTTCTGAATGTCTGCAGCCTCGCAAGAGGTTGTCAAAATCACCACTGCCAAGTGCCTGAGTGCCGGGTCGTTCGCAATGGCGCGCATCACCTCATGGCCGTCCATCACGGGCATGTGGATGTCCAGCAAGATCAGATCCGGGCTGGGCGCGTCGGCGTAAGGCGGCTGCTTGCGCAGAAACTGCATGCACTTTTCGCCCTGGGACACATGGTGCAGGCTGACGGTCAGACGGGCCTCGTCAAACGCGGCACGGGCCAGAAAAACGTCATCGTCGTTGTCGTTATCGTCCACGATCAGGATTTCGGCGATCCGCGACGCGGCAATGGGCGACAGCTTCATGCCGCGCGTTCCTCGGTGTTCAGGCTTTCAGGGACCTTCGGAAAGCTCACATCAAACGTGCTACCGGCCCCCGGCGCAGACGTCACACTGATGCTGCCCCCGTGGTGCTCGGCCACGCGTTTGCACAGCGCCAGGCCGATACCAGTCCCAGCGTACTCTTGCTGCGTATGCAGGCGCTTGAACACGTCGAATATCTTTGCGAAATGTTTTTCTTCGATGCCGATGCCGTTGTCCTGCACATGCACGGTCCAGAAATTGGCGCCAGGCGAGGCCGTGATGTGAACCGTTGGCGGCAGATTCTGACAATATTTCAGACTGTTTGCCAACAGATTTGAAAACAGCTGAATCAACTGGGTGCGCTCGCCCATGACGGCGGGAAGCACACCCACCGTAAGCTGCGCCCCGGTTTCGAGCAGGGCGACATGCTGCAGCTGCATCACTTCTTGCATGACGCTCTGGAGCTCAACGCGCACAAACGGTGCCGGGTTGTGGTTGACCTGTGCATAGGCCAGCAGGTCATCCGTCAGTTGCTCCAGCCGAACGGTGGCGTTCTGGGTGCGTGAGATCAGGCTGCGGGCCTCGTCGTCCAGCCGGTCGGCATATTTTCGGTCCAGCATTTGCACAAACCCACTGATGGAGCGAAGCGGTGTTTTCAGATCATGTGAGGCGACAAAAGCGAATTGCTGCAGATCCTGGTTGCTGCGCTTGAGCGCGTCAAGATTCGCCTTACGCGCCGTGATGTCGCGGATGATCATCGTGTGCAGCACGCCCTGGCCCTCGACCACGTTGGAATAGGAGACCTCGACCGGAAACTCCTGCCCACTGCGGCGCAAACCCACGTTGTACCCGAACGCTTCACCGACCACGCGGAATCGTTCGACATTGAGGTGGTGCTGCGCCCGAACGCGCTGCGGCATGAATTCAGTCACACGCATGCCCACTGCTTGCGCTGGCGGGCAGGCGAACATGACTGAGGCCGTACCGTTGAACATCACGATGCGGTGGTCGTCGTCAAAAGTAACGATGGCGTCTTTCGCCGACTCAAGAATGCGCCGCAGCCGGGTTTCACTTTCCTGCAGAGACCGAGCCGATGCCGCCATTTCGGCGGACACCCGCTCGATCGACTGGCCCACCTCACGCGCCTCGCTGAACTTCAACGCTGGCACGTCAATGACCGGCGCACGCCCCAGCACAGCGGCGGCGTCGCGCAGGCGCGCCACGGTCTGGGTCAGCCTTCCGCCCATCCACCAGGCAGCGCCCACACTGAAGAGCACGATCAGCACCAGCACCGACACCACGTAGGCCACCGATTGCCACAGCTGCTGGGCCAGGCTGGCCTTGGGCACGCCAATGGCAGCCGACCAGTCTGAATAACGGGACCGCACCGCCACCAGCAGCACCGGAACCCCTTCGCGCGTGACGCTTTCGAACGACGCCTCACCGCCGGCCTGCAGCAGGGCCAACTGCTGAGCGATGTCGGAGCTGACGCTTTTGCCCAGGTTCTGCTCGATGCCGCTGGAGCGTGCGACGAGCACGCCGTTGCCGTCAATGACCGAAGCGGTCCAGGCGCTTGGCAGTTTTTGGTCCACCAGGATTTTCTGAATGTGCGCAGGCTGCTTGACACCGCCCAGCGCAAAACGCAAGGGCACGCCGGCAGCGTCGGGCACCGAGCCATAGTTCTGGATCGCCACCATCACCAGCACAACCGGTTTTTTGGTCACGGGGCCTGAAAACAGGCTCGACACATTGGATCGCCCCGTGGCAATCACATCGACCACCCGCTGGCGTATGCCGACGTCAGCAATTTTGGCCAGCACCTCACGCGCGGGCCTGGCGGTGCTGAGGTAGAGCTGACCAGAGGCGTCTACCAACACGATGTTGTCGGCATAATGTCGCTCCAGCCAGTGCTCTGCTTGCCGCCGGAAGCCGGCGTAGTCTTGCGCAGCCAGCAGCGGTGAGGTGGACAGCGAATGCAGCGACACCTCCAGCTGGCGGAACTCGTCGTCCACCGAGTCCATCAGCACGTGGGCCTCCCGCTGCGCGCTGGCCAGAAGGCGCGCGCGCTCACTGCGGTAGTCGGCATACACAAAGCTGGCGGCGGCCAGCGTCACGGGAACCATGCAAGCCGCCACCAGAAACACCAGATTGGTGCGTAACGAGCGATTTTTAGCCATCATCCAATAGATCAGGGTCTGTGTGCAGTTGATGTCCGGCGTGATGGCTTGCCTGCCAACCAATGCTTTTCGGAATTTCAGCCAAAACAGGTCGACATTGCAAGCTGTTGCATTTTTAAAGCAACACTTCCTCCATGGCTTCGGTGGTGTTCACTGCATGCTCGGCAATCTGCTTGGCCGCCAACGCCAGCGTGGCCAGCGGGTAGGTGCCGCTGATGATGCCGCGATAAGCGATTTCTGCGCCCACAGCGTCTTGGCCCAGGCCGTCGGTGGCCGCTTCAATGCAAGCGTCCAGGCTGCCCAGGCCATCGTCGGAAAACAGGTCTTCACCCTCGTAGGTGACGCGGTAGTCGAACTCGCCGCCGCCGGCCGAATCAATGTTGAAACGAACAATCATGGGGCTCCTTGTGAAGATGAGTGTGAATATAACGCTATTTTTTCAATAGCTGCTCAGGCAGTAAATACCTGGGCTAGCGCTTTATTTGGCTTTAAAAAGACTCACGACACCCTGCCCGGCCGTGCGCCCGCTGGCAAAACACGCCGTGAGCAAGTAGCCGCCAGTGGGCGCCTCCCAGTCCAGCATTTCACCGGCACAGAACACCGGCGGTAGCAAGCCCGCAGGCGAGGTGATTTGCAGCGCCGCGTTCAGCGCGTCAAAACGCACCCCGCCGGCGCTGCTGATGGCCTCATCGATCGGGCGGGCCGCCACCAGGGTGATCGGCAGCGCCTTGATGGCGTGCGCCAACTGCGCGGGGTGGTTGATGGTGGCTTTGTCCAGCAACTCGTGCAGCACGCTGGCCTTGATGCCGTCCAGGCCCAAGCGGCTTTTCAGGTGGCTGGCCAGCGAACGCGAACCCCGCGGGTGGCGAATCTCGACCAGCACCTGCTCCAGCGTTTTGTGCGGCAGCAAATCGAGCGTGAACGTGGCGCTGCCGTGCGCGGCGATTTCGTCGCGCAGCAGGTTAGAGGCGGCATAAATCAGGCTGCCTTCCACGCCCGTGGCTGTCGCCACAAATTCACCCTTGCGGCTGAAGGTGTGCCCCGCCGAGTCGGTGAAGCTGATCGCCACAGACTTGAACGGCTGGCCAGCAAAACGGCTGGCGAAATGCTCGGTCCAGCCCGCGCGCGGGGCCGGGGCGCGGCCCAGCAGCGCCTGGAAGAACTCACGCCGGGTTTCAACCGGCACCACAGGTTCGGCGGACTCGGCAGGCTCGCCGTTTGCAGGGCGTGTCACATCCGCCGTGATGTGCGCTGGCTTAGCGCCCACGTCAAAGCCGCAGTTCGACGGCTGCAGCGGCACCACCGGCACCCCGCGCGCGGCCAGCAGCGGCACCCAGGCGCCGTCAGAACCCAGCCGTGCCCAGCTTGCGCCGCCCAGCGCGAGCACCACGGCTTCGGCTTCGACGTGCTGTTCCCCGGCAGGCGTGCTGAACAGCAGCGCGCCGGTGTCCGACCAGCCCAGCCAGCGGTGGCGCATCGAAAACTGCACGCCAGCGGCGCGCAGGCGGTGCAGCCAGGCGCGCAGCAAGGGCGCGGCTTTCATGTCTTTCGGGAAAACGCGGCCGGTGCTGCCGACAAACGTTTCGACGCCCAGCGCCTCAGCCCAGGTGCGCAACGCGTCGGGGCTGAAATCGCTCAGGGCGGGCTCGAGCGGCGCAGTGGCATTGCCGTAACGGCCTTTGAACAGAGCCAGGGGCTCGGAATGCGTGAGGTTCAACCCCCCTTTGCCCGCCAGCAAAAATTTGCGGCCTACTGACGGCATGGCGTCAAACACCTGCACCGTCAGCGCAATGCCCGCACTGCTAAGCACCTCGGCCGCCATCAGCCCGGCGGGTCCGGCGCCGATCACCAAAGCCTCAGCCAAAGGGTCGCCCCTTGATCGCCGCCACTTGCTGCCGATCGGCCATCATGGTCCGCGCCGCCTTCAGCGCGGTGCAGATCGCGCACCGCACCGGGCCGGCGTGTCGGTTCCTGCCGTTGTCGCCGCCCTGCACCCGGTGTTTCCCCCCGAAATCGAAGGTGCTTTCGCCAGGCCCGGCGAACCCGCCCTTTGACCCCGGACACCGCAAGCCGGGGCCGGTCTCTGGCCGCGTCTCTGGCCGCGTCTGAGGCCGCGTCTGAGGCCGCGACCGCGCCAGCCGCTGATTTTCTGTCCCCAAATATCCCCGCCGGAGGCGCATCTCTCTCAAAGCCACCGCCCAAAACCCCCTACGCCCGTCCTGCCTGCGAGGACAGCGTCATCGGGTCGATCCCCATCGCCCGCAGCGCCGCCAGCCATTTGGCGCGGTCGTCGGCGGCAAAGATCAGGTCCGGCACCGGGTCCGAGGTCAGCCAGTCATTGCGGCCAATTTCGCTTTCCAGCTGCCCCGGCCCCCAACCGGCATAGCCAAGCGCCAGCAGCGCCTCACGCGGGCCCTCGCCCCGGGCGAGCGCCTCCAGCACATCCAGCGTCGCCGTCATCCCGAAACCGCCGCCGATCCGCAGGGTGGAAGCGCCGCCGGCATAGTCGCCCGAATGCAGCACAAAGCCGCGTCCCCGCTCCACCGGTCCGCCGAAATGCACCCTTATGTCGCGGCCATCCGGCGCGCGCGGAATGTCGAGTTGGGTCAGCAAGTCGGAAAAACTCACCTCGACAAGCGGTTTGTTGACGATCAGCCCCATTGCCCCCTCGTCCGAATGGGCGCAGATCAGGATAACCGAATGTTCAAACCGCGCATCGCCAAGCGCCGGCATCGCCACCAACAACTTTCCGACCAGATCCATCGAATCGCGCCTCCCCGCGTCAATCACCAACAGGATGGCGTCTCGCCGCCTTTCGCTCAAGCCCTGATTGCCGCTGGCCTCGCAGGCCTCGCTGGCCTCGCTGGCCCCGCTGGCCCCGCTGGCCCCGCTGGCCCCGCTGGCCCCGCAGGCATCCCCGACGATCCCCGCCTCTCGCTGCAATGTGATTTCCCTCTGCCGCCGCAGTCCCTATGGTCTGGCCATGATCCTGATCCGCCCCCTCCTGACCGCCCTGCTGCTGCTGAGTGCCGCCGCTTTACCGCTGCGCGCCCAATCGGTCGAGGACATCGTGCAGGCCAGAATCATTCCCGGCACCGTCGATGCCGCCGGAAACCGGGTCGCCGCGATCCGGCTGACGCTGCTGCCGGGCTGGAAGACCTATTGGCGCGCGCCGGGAGAAGCCGGGATTCCGCCGCTGTTCGACTGGTCAGGCAGCCGCAATCTGGCCGATGTGGCGCTGATCTGGCCACGGCCAGCGGTGTTTGAACTGAACGGAATGACCTCGATCGGCTATCATGACGACCTGGTGCTGCCGGTCGCGCTGACCCCGCAACGGCCCGGTCAGCCGCTGGACCTGCGCCTGCGGATGGAGATCGGGGTCTGCAAGGACATCTGCGTTCCCGCCGTGCTGACCCTGCGGGCCAGCCTCGAAGGCAGCATCGCCGCAAAAACCCAGGTCGCCGATCCCGCCATCGCCCGTGCCCTCGGCAACCAGCCCGACCGTGGGGCGCAAACCGGGCTCAGCGGCATTGCCTGCACCATCACGCCGATTGCCGATGGCCTGTCGGTCCGTGCCGAAATCACCCTGCCCGATCAGGGCGGCGAGGAGCTGGTGGTGTTTGAGACGGCCGATCCGAAGGTTTGGATCTCTCCCGCCCCCACCAGCCGCTCCGGTGCCGTGCTGACCGCCACCGCCGATCTGGTCCCCCCCGCCGGCGCCCCGTTTGCGCTGGACCGCAGCACAGTCACCCTCACCGTTCTGGGCACCGACTGTGCTGTCGAAATCCGGGGCTGCCCGGCCCCTTGACCACCGGCCAAGCCGGGTGCCAGCGGCTCCGAGGGGCTCGATGCCCCGCAGGAGACGGGCCGGGTGGGTTTTTGGCCCGAGGCGACGCCCCCCTCACATCCGGCGCCGGTGTTCCTCCAGCCGTGGCATGATTTCCACGAAATTGCAGGGCCGATGGCGATAGTCGAGCTGCCATTGCAGGATCTCGTCCCAGGCGTCGCGGCAGGCGCCGGGGCTGCCGGGCAAGGCAAAAAGATAGGTGCCCATCGCCACCCCCCCGGTGGCGCGGCTTTG